>NZ_JBIPCR010000019.1:0-131983 GCF_044007335.1 Flavobacterium sp. FlaQc-48
AAGACCTGTTAGGTATGTTTAGAGGTGGGGATAAAAATAATACCTAACAGGTTTTAAAAACCTGTTAGGATACAGAAATCCGGTCTGCATTGGCAGACCGGATTTTTTATGTTCGAAAATAAGAAAACGTTACGAAAGACTTGCTGCTGTGTGCCTTTGCGAAAAAAAACTCAGCAACTTAGAAACTTAGCGCGTTTTAAAAAACCTTTGTACCTTTGAAACTGCAGAAAAAAAATCCCAGCAACTTAGTAACTTAGAATCTTAGTACCTTAGAATGAAAAAAATCCTCCTCCTTTCTGATACCCACAGTCATATTGATGATACTATTTTAAAATATGTAAATCAGGCTGATGAGGTTTGGCATGCGGGAGACATTGGGGATCTGAATGTTACGGATACTATCAAAAAGCTAAAACCTTTGCGTTGTGTTTACGGCAATATTGATGATGCACAGGCGCGATTAGAATTTCCTTTGCATAACAGGTTTTCGTGCGAGAATGTTTCGGTCTGGATTACGCATATTGGTGGATATCCCGGGAAATACAATCCGGCGATAAGAGAAGAAATGGCAGCAAATCCACCTAAATTATTCATTTGCGGGCATTCGCATATTTTAAAAGTCATGTTTGATAAAAAAAATAATTTATTACACATGAATCCGGGTGCAGCCGGAAAAAGCGGATTTCACCAGGTTCGAACCATGTTGCGATTTGTTATCGATGATGATAAAATTAAAGATCTGGAAATTGTTGAGATTGGAAAAAAATAATTTTATTATGGAAGCGGAACCTGAATTTTAATTAAGGTACCTTCATTTGCTTTTGAAATAATAGCGATATTTCCTTTGTATTTTTTAATTCGTGCCCTAATTCGGTTTAAACCAAAACCTTCGACTTCGTGTAGTTTTTTAGTTTTAAAACCTTTTCCGTTATCGTGAATAATAATGGTAAACTGATTACGCTCTTCGGATAGTGAAATTTGGGCTAATTTGGCATCACTATGTTTGATGATATTGTTGAATAATTCAGAAACAATAAAATAAACCTTCATTTCAAATTTTTCATTGTATCTTTTTTCGGTCGAAACAGAACTTGAAAATTCAAAATTAATAGTAGAGTTGGAATTTTTCTCGCATAAATCTTCTAAAGCGTAAATCAATCCAAAACGAACTAAAAGGGTAGGGACCAAATCATGAGACATGTCACGCAACAAGTCATGTGCTTCTTCTAAAATCGCTTTTGCTTTCTGGATTTCTTCTGATTTTATATGGTTTTGGGATGTATAGGCATTCAGGTGCAGGCCTACTGATGAAAGTAAAGAATTGATGTTGTCATGTAAAAACGATGCAATTTTTTTACGCTCAATTTCCTGCGTGTCGATTCCCACATTAATAACGTTAAGTAGTATTTTTTGCTTGATATCCTTTCGTTTAATTTTTTGTTTCAGTTTGTTATTTTGGTAGAAGAAGTAGAATAAAAAGAACAGTATTACGACAAGGACAATAGAAAGGCTGACTATTTTTTTATTCCTGACTTTTTCAGGAGCGCTGGTTTTAGCAATACTATTTTCTTTTGAACTATCAGAAGATACAGTGTTCGTTTCTTTTAACGTTTCTTTTTCCTGACTATAAGCCATGTTTCCGTGTAGGGCAATACAGAACAGAAAAGCTATGAAAGTTCTAAAAATGGACATAAAAAAATAAATTTTTAAAGATTACGGTCTTCTTTCAGGATATCAGGTATTGATAAGGTTGTTTTTTAAGGCGTATTTTACGATGCCAATAGTGCTTTTGATATTTAATTTTTTCAGAATGTTTTTTCTGTGTGTTTCAACAGTATGGGAACTAATAAAGAGTTCTTCGCTAATTTCTTTACCGCTGTATTCAAGTGCAATCAGGGTGATTATTTCGATTTCACGTGAGCTTAAGATAGGATTATCGACAATATAATCTTTGTTGACCTTTATATTGTTATGCATGAAATTGTTAAAGATCTTTTCTCTTACAGCATCACAAAAATAGTCCTGCCCCTGAAAAACAGCTTCGATAGCCTCAATGATGTTTTCGCCGGCACATTTTTTTGTGAGGTACCCTTTAGCACCCAATTTCATGACTTCTTTTATGATTTTTAAATCGTCATAACTCGACAGGATAATAACTTTACAAGGAAAATCTTTTTCACTGAATTCTTTTAAAACCTCAATTCCGTCTTTTTTAGGCATACTGATATCTAAAACTAAAATATCAGCCGTGTTTTGAACCACATCATTATAAACAGTGGTGCCATCTTTTGAGCTGCCAACAACTTCAAAATTACGGACTGTTTGTAATAAATTAGTTAAGCCGTCAATAAGTACCTGATGATCATCGGCCAGATGTATCCTTATTTTATGTTTCATATTTATTTTTGGAAACTGAAATACAAAATTATGGAAAAAATATCTTACAAAGTTGTTTTTTAATTTGTTTTAACGGTGTTGTTTTGAATTAGGGAAAAATACAAATACAAAAAAACCCGAATTAAAAAATTCGGGTTCTCTTCGCACAAAAAACTTAAGTTTATAGGTTTATCTCAAACGATCTACAGATTTTACAAGATCTTCATCCTTCTTGATGGCCTTATTAGCTAAAACTAATAATACGATAGCAACAATTGGAAGAAACATCCCAATACCTTTCTCTGATACAATGTTAGTAGTATCTCCAGATAAATTTAGAGAACGATATACAAACAATCCTAATAAAATTAAATTTAATATTATGTTCAGCCTGCCCATTACAAACTGATTTTGTCTTTTTTTGTATGAAATGATACTAATGATCGTTAACATAGTACTTAACCCTAATAAGATCGTATAAAACTGATCCTGCATAAAGTAAAATGCCTTACCGTTATTTAATGTCCAAAGTGGTACAAAAAAGAGTAGAACCCCTGTGATTAAAAAGGTAAGAATTAAATAAACGGTCTGAATTCGTTGTATCATGATCTAAAATTGTTTTACAAAAATATATTTTCTTTTTTTAAAATACTATTGTATGATTAAATTTTATTCGTATTATTGCATCATAATACCGTAAGCACTTCATACTGCGGTCAATTGAAATCAATTATCTACCTATTCTTTTTACAGTATTTCCTTTAAAATAATTAAATTCATAGAACATTCATGTTTGATATTTCTGCATTAAAAGAAATGAAGCTTGCTGAGCTTCAAGAAATAGCTAAGTTAGCTAAAACTATAAAGTTTAATGGCGTTAAAAAAGAGACTTTAATAAGTCAGATTTTAGCACATCAAGAAGCGACAGTTGCACCGCCTGTAAGTGCCGTAACTGAGCCATCAGAAGATGATAAACCCAAAAGAGCCAGAATAGTTCCAGCTAAAAAAGTAGCCATTTCAAAAAATGCGCCTGTTCTGGAATTTGATAAAGCAGAGGAAGCTCCTGAGAAAATTCAGGCCCCTGTCGTTGCAAAGCCAGCTTCAAAAGCAGCACCGGTTTCAAAAGCCCAGCCGGCTTCAAAAAACCAGGCCACTCCAAAAGAGGAAGCAAAACCACAAGCAGAAGCTTCTGAACCTATAGAAAATAAGGAAGTAGAGAAAAAAGGACCTAAAATTGTAAAATTTAATAAGTCAGCTTACGAGAAAAAGGTTGCACTGCAAAAAGAAAAAGAGGCTGTCAAAGAAGTAGGTACAGAACAAGCTGAAGAAACTGTTGCCACAGCTCCAATTGAAGAAAAAAAGGATTTTTCAGAAAAAGCAGAAGGAACTGCTCCTGTAAAAAAGATCAATCCGAATCAAAATAAAAATCAAAACCAGAATCCAAACCAAAACCAGAACCCGAATCAAAACCCGAACCCAAATCAAAATGGTAACGGTACCGGAAATGGCAATAACGGAAATCAAAATCCAAACCATAAAAATAAAAAGAATAATTTCAGGGATTCAGACTTTGAATTTGACGGAATTATAGAAAGTGAAGGTGTTCTTGAAATGATGCCGGATGGTTACGGATTTTTACGTTCATCAGATTATAATTATTTAGCCTCTCCCGATGATATTTATTTATCAACGTCACAAATCAGATTATTCGGTCTTAAAACCGGAGATACTGTAAAAGGAGTGGTTCGTCCTCCTAAAGAAGGCGAGAAGTTTTTTCCTTTAGTTCGTGTACTTAAAATCAATGGTCACGATCCGCAAGTTGTTCGCGACAGAGTTTCTTTTGAACACTTAACCCCGGTTTTTCCTTCTGAAAAATTCAAATTAGCCGAAAAAGGCAGTTCCGTTTCCACCCGTATTATCGATTTATTTTCTCCAATAGGAAAAGGGCAGCGTGGTATGATCGTCGCTCAGCCTAAAACGGGTAAAACAATGTTGTTAAAAGACATTGCCAATGCCATTGCGGCCAATCACCCTGAAGTTTATCTTATTGTTCTTTTGATTGATGAGCGTCCTGAAGAGGTTACTGATATGCAACGCAGTGTTCGTGGTGAAGTTATTGCTTCGACATTTGACAGAGAACCGCAAGAACACGTAAAAATTGCTAATATCGTACTGGAAAAAGCAAAACGTTTAGTAGAATGTGGTCACGATGTTGTGATTCTTTTAGATTCGATTACACGTTTGGCAAGAGCTTATAATACCGTTCAGCCTGCATCAGGAAAAGTTTTAAGTGGTGGTGTTGATGCCAATGCATTGCAAAAACCAAAACGTTTCTTTGGAGCAGCCAGAAATGTAGAAAATGGAGGTTCGTTAAGTATTATCGCAACTGCATTAACTGAAACAGGTTCTAAAATGGATGAGGTGATTTTTGAGGAATTTAAAGGAACCGGTAATATGGAACTTCAGTTGGATCGTAAAATCGCCAACAAACGTATTTTCCCTGCAATTGATCTTACTTCGTCAAGTACACGCCGTGATGATTTATTGTTAGATGAGAAAACATTACAAAGAATGTGGATTATGCGTAAATATCTGTCTGATATGAACCCGGTAGAATCTATGGATTTTGTAAATGATCGTTTTAAGAAAACCAGAAATAACGAAGAGTTTTTGATCTCGATGAATGACTAGAGGAAGGTTCAAAGGTTCAAAGTAGCAAAGGTTCTGAGATTTTTCTTTTAGGATCTGTAAATATAAAAAAAGGGATGAGTTTTTTAAACTCATCCCTTTTTTGTTTGGTAAATTTGATAAAATGTTGCGGTCTTTTAGATATTTAAGGATTCTACAAAGACGCATTGCTGTGCGCCTCTACGGTAAAATTTTCGCAAATCATAGATTCAGTCCCTTTCGGGAAACCTAAGAACCTTTGCAGCTTTGAACCTACTTTTTATCAACTACCGGTCTGTTTTCTCTATTGGCTAAATCCCAGGCGATCACAAATGCCAGTTGTGTTCTTTTTGTTAAAGCATCGTATTCGATTTTTTGAGGTTCATCTCCTTTTTGGTGGTAATCTTCATGAACTCCGTTAAAGAAAAATACTGACGGAATACCGTGTTTTGCAAAGTTATAATGATCAGAACGCTCGTAAAAATGATTTGGGTCTTTAGGGTCATTAAACTTAAAATCTAAATCTAATTTGGTGTATTTTTCGTTTTGTGCTACTACAATATTGTGCAAATCTGTTGAAAGCCTGTCAGCACCAATTACATAAACATAATTGTTGGTTTTGGCATGTTCTACATCACGGCGACCAATCATATCAATATTAATATCGGTAATCGTATTGGCAATCGGGAATAACGGATTTTCAGAATAATAGCGGGATCCGTGCAAACCGTGTTCTTCGCCCGTTACATGAAGGAATAAGATGGAGCGTTTTGGCCCGTGCCCGTCTTTTTTGGCTTTTGCAAAAGCTTTTGCCATTTCGATTACGGCTACAGTTCCTGAACCATCATCATCGGCTCCATTGTACACTTCGCCATTTTTTACCCCTACGTGATCATAATGTGCAGAAATTACTAAAACTTCATCAGGTTTTTCAGAACCTTGAATGTATGCCCAGATGTTCTCAGAATCGGATAAATTTTCATTGCGTCTTGCGTTTAAAAAAGCAGCAGGAATATGTTGGTAATAATCTGCTGCTCCTTTAGGAAATGAAACACCATTTTTCTTGTATTGCTCAATCATATAAAGACCTGCTTTTTTCTGTCCTTTAGATCCGGTTTCACGGCCTTCCATTTCGTCGGATGCCACAACATATAACATGGTTTTTAAATCTTTTTCAGAAATAACTTTTATGTATTTGCCCGGATCTGAATTGTCTTTTGATACAGCCGACTGTGTATTCTTGCAGGAGAAGGCAGTACCAATTAATAATAGAATTATAATTTTTTTCATATTGTGTTTAATGTAAGTTTAGGAATGTATAGAATGCATAAATGATTAGTAAAAGTAGAATAAAAAAGAGGTTAATGAAAAACAATACCGAACTTTTAATAAACGATACCCATCTGTTTTCGCCGTAAAAACGATGATGGGCCGGATAAAAATAATAACACATCCAGATAAAGCCCACAAAGTCAGTAATGTCTGAAATAAAAGTCAGCGGACTGTCTTCTCCACATAAGCCAACGAGTCTTCGAATAATGAATAAGATCAGGAATATTAAAAGTAAAAATGAAAAATAGTGCAGGGTAAATATACCGTGATCAAAGTAATACCATTTCTTTTTATTGTGAAAAATCCATAGAAAGAATGCGAAAAATGGCATTATGATAAACAGCATTTTAGGAATATTATGGATAAAAGATTCCGTGAATTTGTCGATAATTTCCTTCTTCGAATTGTGGTCTTTTACATATTGAATCTTTTTAATCACCCAATAACTAAAACTATCCAGTTTTTTTTCTTTTGGGGCAAACTTCTGTACGGAATCTACTTCTCTGGTAAAGTTGTCAAAATCATGTCCGGGTTGCAGATCATTCAGATTTCCTGTAAAAATGTTTTTAGGAATTTCTTTTTTACCAGTTTTATGATTTTTATCTGAAGTGACAATTTCAGTATCGTGCCCGGGAAATAATGCAATCATTAAAAAAGTAACAAAACTGATAAAGATGTAAAGACGAACAGGAGCAAGGTAGGATAATCTTTTGCCGGAAAGATATTCTTTTGTTAATGTTGAAGGTTTAAAAAGTAAATTGCGAATGGTTTTCCAAAAAGCATTTTCATAATGCGTCAAATCTTCAAAGAAGTGAATGAATAAATGATGAAATGTTTTTCGGCTATCGGTATTTTCCTGTCCGCAATTAGGACAAAAATTTTGTTCCACAACGTGCCTGCAATTCAGGCAGGTTTTGTCTTTTCGAATGGGACTATGTGACATTGGTTATTAAATTGGTTTGATTTGGTTTTGGTTATTGGTTTTTGCACACGGATGTTGCGGATTTAAAAGGGTTTACGCTGGTTTCTTTTTTTACAGATTAAATAAAATAGTCTTTTAATTCTATTTTGACTGTCAATACAACAATCTGTGACTGGGATCATTTTTTTTAATACAATCCGTTGAGACCCGTTTAAATCCGTAACATCTGTGCGTCATTACTATTAATAAAGTGCTATTTTTTCAATACTTCGTTCAGGAAAAGCTGCAAATGTTCAAACGATCTTTTGGCTGCCACAGCATTATAGGCAGCACCTTTTGAGTTGTCGCTTCCGGCTTCCGGATTGGTAAAAGAGTGAACGGCATTGGCATAGTAAATCATTTGCCAGTCGGCTTTTGAATCGCGCATTTCCTGTTGAAAAGCCGTAATTTCTGCTGCAGATTCAAACGGATCGTCTGCACCGTGACAAACTAAAACTTTTGTGGTTACAGGTGTAACAGGACGGGTAGCATCTTTGCCTAAGCCTCCGTGAAACGAAACCACACCTTTTAGGTTTAAATGTCCGCGGGCTGCTTCAAGAACTCCTGTTCCTCCAAAACAATACCCAATAGCGACAATATTATCCGCATTTGCACCAGATTTTATGAGTTCCTGTAAGGCAGCATTGATGCGCTTTTGATAAATTTCGTAATTTTTTTTATAGTAACCGGCTTGTTTTCCGGCTTCGCCAGTATTGGCTGGATAATTGCCTTCGCCATATATATCAGCGATGAAAACATTATAGCCCAATTTTGATAAATTTTCGGCAATATCTTTCGAGGCTTTGTCAATTCCAAGCCATGCCGGCAGAAGTAAAATACCCGGATTCTGACTGCTTTTTTTAGCAGATTTGGCAAATAAGCCGTTTAATGCCTGGGAACCATCTGTATATTTTACAGCTTTTAATTGCGCGCTTATAGTGTTAGAAAACAATATAGTAGCAAATAAGAGTAGGGCTGAATTTTTCATAGTTTTACAATTTTTAACAAATATCAGAAATATTATGTTACAAAAAAACCTCAAAAGGCATTTCTTCCGAGGTTTCTTAGTTAATTTATAAGATTAAAATCATTCGCCGGGATGGTAGGTTTTTTCAGCATTTTTAATGACATCTTCTTTATAAAACAAGACTTCTTTAAATTGTCCTTTTTGGTACATTTCGGCCTGGTCACTAAAATGTTTCGAGTCTGGATTGCCGCTGTTTCCGCCAGCCAATAATGATTTTGCTTTTATTCTCGGGCCAAATTCTACTGCACAAACAAAACTGTTTCCGTTGTAACCGTATCGTTTTTTAGTACCATTTTGATAACTGCTTTTAAAAGAAGGTAAACTTCCCCAGGAGCCCGGGCCAAAAGCAATGGGCAAGCTGGACCGGGCATCGTCATATTTTAAATCAATATCTCCGCCGGAACGCTGAAAACGGTTGATTTCGCCCCAGGCTACCTGCCAGGTTCCCCATTTTGATTTTAGATCTTTTAGAACTTCCTGTAATTGTGGAATAAGTTGCTTTACAGTAGCATTCTTCGCAAAGTTTTTGGTATTCTCCACCTGGTCCGGTTCACCTTCGTCAATGTATGCTTTTAAGATAATCGGGTCTAATTTATAGGCCCATTCAACCGCCAGTGTAGTGGCTACTGAATTTTCTTTGGCATAATAATCCCAGTTTTTTAAAATTGTGACAGGTTCAATTAATTCTGTGTATGCAGGATCTGCAGGTTTGATGTTTTTCTCGAAAACCGTAATCAAAGCCGGAATCAAAACTTCAAAAATAGATAGTTTTGTATCGTATCCATCTGCAATAACCTTGTCTAAAGTATAATGATCTCCTTTGCTGAAAATTCGGACTGCGTTTATTCCTCTAAAATTTTCTCCATCGGGTGCCATATAAGGCAGGTAGTTTTCTTTTTTCGGGCTGTTTTCCCCGGCAACACTATAAGGAGTCGAATTGCAATTTTGCAGCCAGCCGTTTACCGGATTATACACATGAACAGTTTCGTCGACTTCATGTAAACCTTTCCATTGAGTTGAGGAAACCGATCCGTCAACTACTTTTGACCAGTTGAGGTTTTTATCTCGTATCGGGATAAAGTTTCCGTGCCAGTAGGCAATATTTCCTTTACGATCTGCATAAACCGTATTGTTAGATGTATTTGCTTTTAAAGCCATCGCTTTTTTATAGTCTTCGAAACTTTTGGATTTGGTTCTGACCCAACTCTGAATCAAACTGGTCATCGAGCGGTTATTCGATTTTAAACTGATCCATTTTCCATCTCGCTTCGCCATAACCGGGCCGTTGTTGGTAAAATAGGTTTTGAATTTTTTAGGGATCAGTTTTCCGTTTTCGGTATAACGAATCGTGATTTCTTTTTCGATAACAGGCAAAAGCTTTGTATCGAATTCGTAGAATAGTTTGTTGTTTTTGGTGCTGATCTTTTCGGCATACATATCGGCAACATCTACGTTTGATGACGTATGCATCCATCCGCAATTTTCATTAAAGCCCTGGTAAATAAAAAATTGTCCCCAGGTTACGGCTCCGTAAACATTCAGGCCTTCTTCGCTGGTGATCTGAACTTCGGGTCTGAAATAAAAAGTAGTATGGGGATTGATATACAAAATAGCATTTCCATCGACAGTTTTAGAAGGGGAGAAAGCAAATCCATTAGAGCCTGTTTGTACGTTTTTTTCTCTTTCTACATAAGCGACTTTATCAGTATTGCCGGAGTAAAAAGCTTTTAATTCTCCTGTTGAAAGATCGGCGGTACTTATGGCGCCAATACTTCCGTCTGTCCAAAGCAGCGGAAACCACGGTTCGAAATGCGTTAAAAGTGCCGGTTTCACTTCGGGATGTTTGAATAAATAAAAATTGATTGCATCGGCATAACTGTTCAATAGTTTTTTGAGCCAGTCAGGTGCTTTTTTATAATCAGATTTGGCTTCCTCGGGATCGATCAAAAGGCGGATTTCTAAGTCATTGTACAAAACCGATTGTCCCTTTAGTTCAGAAAGACGTCCCAGTTTTTCAATATAATTCATTTCAATTCGTTTAAAATCATCTTCGCACTGCGCGTAAAGTAATCCAAAAACAGCATCGGCATCTGATTTTCCGTAAACATGCGGAATTCCCCACTGATCTCTGATAATAGAAACCTGTTGTGCCAATTTCTCCAGACGGCTGATTTCTTTTGGAGTGATTTTTTGTGCAGTAATCTGAAGGCTAACCAAGCAAAAGAGAAAACTTAGTGGTGCTATTTTAGTGTAATGAAACATGATTATTTGATATTAAATTTTTGTCCGGCTGTATAAATGCTCATTTGAAGGCTTTCGATCGAAATCAGGTTATTTTGTTTTGCTTTTACAATTCCCTTTGGATTTCTTACCACAATTACTTCACTTTCTCCTGCTACTTCAATTTGATTGTTCCGAACGATAATGGCAGTACTTTCGTCGATTCCAATTCCGGTTAAACCAGGGAATTCAACTAAAGCAGAAAGTAGTCGGTTGTACCGGTTTCGTTTTAAAAAATGCTGATCAATTACAGCTGTTTTTAATAATCCCAGACCTTCAGAAGTTTCGAGATTGTCATATCGGATATTATCAAAAGTTCCGGAATATTCTTTTTGTAGTTTCTGGTTGCCTGTAATCATTTTCTCTGACATCACGGCTGCTCCTGCACTGGTTCCTGAAATGGTGCTTCCGTTTTCATAGGCTTTTTGTAGGGCCGTTTTTATGGGAGTATTTTGCACTACATTCATAAAACGTACCTGATCACCGCCGCTTATAAAAATGAGTTTTGCTTTTTGCAGGGAATCTGTTAATGTTTTATTTTGGGCCGTTTCTCTATTAAAATTAAGCATCACAATTGGGTTTGAGGTTAATTTAACCATTTGTGTCTTAAAGAAAATAAACGAACTGTCCGGTTCTTCACTTGACATAGGTAAAACGACGATAAAATCTTTTTTACCTAAATCGGCAACGGCCAAAGCCTGTTTCATCAACGCATCAGAACGGTCTCCGCCACCAATGATGAATAGCTTTCCTTTTGGTGTCTGGGCTTGTAAAAAATAACCTGTACATAAAAATAAAAGCAACAGGTATTTTGGAAACGAAAATGTGAAAAGAAACTGATTTTTCATGGTACTGTTTTGGTTTGGTTAATGCTGATTTTCTATAAATTTCAAAATTGAGGCATTGACAATAAAGAGAACATCTTTTACTTTATCTAAGTCTACTTTTGAATAAGTGTCCCGGGGCGTGTGATAATCCTCGTGAAAGCCACTAAAAAATGTCATTACGGGAATTCCTTTTGCGGTAAACGATGCATAATCACTTCCGGAATGCCCATTAGTTTCCCATAAATCTAAAGCAAATGGATTTTGAAGTTTTTCGTTGCTTTCCTGGGCAATTTTCTTTAAGTATTCAGTTTCCTTTTGGGTTCCAATGCTCAGAATGCGATGTGTTTTATCTTCCGGTGCACTTCTCGAAATCATATCCATATTAATACAGAGCAGGATATTCTGATCGTTTAAATTCCGAACAAAATATTGACTTCCCAAAAGTCCCATTTCTTCGGCAGTCCATGCTGCAAAAAGAATGTTATACTCGGGTTTTATGTTTGATTCTGACCATTTTTTAGCCAAAGCCAGCATACCCGAAGTGCCGGATGCATTATCATCTGCACCGTTGTAGATCGAATCATTTTTAATTCCTAAATGATCGTAATGCGCTCCCACAATAATAGTTTTTGTAGTGTCTTTTCCCGCAATAAGACCCAAAATATTTCCAACATAAGAGGTTTCATGTTTTAATTGTATTGAAAAATTGATTTTCACATTTTTTAATGAAGTAGAAGCAAGGTTATTTTTTAATGGAATGTCACTTTTTGAAAAAAGATTTTCTGCTGTTTTTTTGCTAATTCTAAAAACAGGAATCGACGTTGTAATTGTATTTTCTAAAGAATGAAAAACTTCATTTTCTTTGTTTTGAGGTTTGAAATTTTCTCCTGTTTCGATGATGATTAATGCAATTGCACCTTTACTAATGGCGGTTTTTAGTTTGGTTTCTTCTAAATCATTTTCTTCCGGAAATATCTTTTTTAATTTTTTATAAGTTGAAGAAGTGCTATCCTGATCACTTGGGAATCCGCTTAAAACCGCAACAATTTTGTTTTTTACATCTATATTTTTATAATCGTCGTAGTTTTCTTTTGACAATTCTAAACCGTAAGATGCAAAAACGACTTCAGCTTGTTTTTTTTGAATGGAATTTGTTGTTGGAATAACTTCAAAATCCTTTTCGGGAGAAAGGGAAATCGTTTTGTAATTTCTTTTTTTGATTTGTAAAGATGTTTTTTTTACGGTATGTTCTTCAATTGTAAATACCTGAAAATAGTCTTGAGCTTGATTATAAGGTTTTAATTTATAGGAATTCATTTTAGAAGCAACATAATCACCAGCTAAAATGCCGCCTCTTTGATTTGCTTTTCGGCCTTGCATCGAATCTGATGCCAAAATAGCTAATGTTTCAGAAAAATCACTTTTTGAAGGGTTTGAAACTGTGATTTGCGCAAACAGTACTGATCTACAGAAATATAAAGTAAATAAAGCTAGTATTCGTAAACGCATTTAGTAAAGATTTATAAAGTGATATTTCGTTTGAAAGCGCAACCCAATTCAATAATCGAATCGGTTTTAGCGATACCCGGGATATTATCAATTTTTTCGTAAAGAATCTTACGCATATGTTCGTGATTCTTTGCCACGATTTTAATATAAAGCGTGAAAGAACCCGTTACATAATAACATTCTGTAATTTCAGGAATATCTTTTAACGCTTCGATAATCCGATCCGAATCGGAATCTTTATTTAGGGTAATTCCGGTAAAAGAAGCCCAGTCAAAACCAATTTTCTTTTCCTGAATAATGGGTTTTATTCCGCCAATAACACCTTGCTCGATCATTCGATTAATGCGTTGGTGCACCATTGTATTTGATATTTTTAAATTAGCGGCAATGGCAGAAAAAGCCATTCTGCCATCTTTCTCTAATTCTTTAATGATGCTGATATCAAATTCGTCTAATATATCCATTATTTAAATTGTATTGTAATTATCTCCTAATTTTATTGTTGTGGTAAATATGTAGTCCCTACGGAACATTTTTAACGGTTTGTGATCTTCTTTTTCTACCGATATTTTATTCCTAACGGAATATATGCTGATTGCTTATATTCATGTTTGCCGAATATAGTTCCTATATCTCGGAGAGATTAAATACGGGCAGAAAAATAAAATGACAAACATAATTTTGTCCCATTGTGACAACATTATGTCCTGCCAAATTATATTCGTAATGAATTATAATTTTACCTGCATAAAAGTAATTATTTTTTTCGATAAAAGGGAATAATGCGCTTTCATTGATAAAAACAATTGATTTTTTATCGTGTAAAAATTGTTGTTTTTGACTTTAATAATGGTTTTAAAAAGTCAAAATAAATATTTTTGACCTTGATAATGAATAAATTTTAATACTTTTGCACTTTAAATAAATAGACCATGATACATACTGAAAAATCACTTTCGTCAAAATCAGAAGTTTTGATAGAAAAAGAGAATAAATACGGAGCTCATAATTATCATCCGCTTCCGGTGGTGCTGGAAAGAGGAGAAGGTGTATATGTTTGGGATGTCGACGGAAAAAAATATTATGACTTTTTATCGGCTTATTCTGCTGTAAACCAAGGACATTGTCATCCTAAAATTGTGAAAGCAATGGTAGATCAGGCGCAAAAACTGACTTTGACTTCACGTGCTTTTTATAATGACAAATTAGGTGATTATGAAGAGTTTGTAACGAAGTATTTTGGTTTTGACAAAGTTTTACCCATGAATACTGGTGCCGAAGCTGTTGAAACAGCGCTTAAAGTATGCAGAAAATGGGCGTATGAAGTAAAAGGCATTCCGGAAAATCAGGCGCAGGTTATTGTTTGTGAAAATAACTTTCACGGAAGAACGACTACTATTATTTCATTTTCTAATGATGAAGGTGCCCGTAAAAACTTTGGTCCTTTTACAGAAGGGTTCATAAAAATTGAATACGATAATCTTGAGGCTCTTGAAAAAGCGTTGGATTCGTCAAAAAATATAGCAGGATTTCTGGTAGAACCTATTCAGGGTGAAGCCGGGGTTTATGTGCCTTCTGAAGGATATTTAGCGAAAGCAAAAGCGTTGTGTGAGCAACATAATGTTTTGTTTATTGCAGATGAGGTTCAGACAGGAATTGCACGTACCGGAAAATTATTGGCAGTACATCATGAAAATGTGCAGCCTGATATTTTAATTTTAGGGAAAGCCATTTCGGGCGGAGTGTATCCGGTTTCGGCGGTTTTGTGTAATAATGAAATCATGAATGTCATTAAACCGGGTCAGCACGGATCGACTTTTGGCGGAAACCCTGTTGCGGCAGCTGTTGCCATTGCAGCACTTGAAGTTATTAAAGATGAAAATCTGGCTGAAAATGCAGAACGTTTGGGAATCATTTTAAGAAAAGGCTTAAACGAAATTGCCGAAAGAAATAACCTGATCACGCTAGTTCGCGGTAAAGGGTTACTGAATGCCATTGTAATTAATTGTGGTGAAGATTCAGATCTAGCCTGGGAAATTTGCCTAAGATTCAGAGATAACGGATTATTGGCAAAACCAACTCATGGTAATAAAATCAGATTAGCGCCGCCATTGGTGATGACCGAAGCTCAGATTCAGGACTGTCTTGAAATTATAGAGAAATCATTAAATGATTTCAGGGACTAAGAAGTAAATCTGTCTTTGTATAAAACAAAAAAGTTGCCGGAATATTCGGCAACTTTTTTGTTTTAAATGCAAAACCTTAAATTATATAACAAACGAAAAAAATTCTATAATCTTTTAAGTCGCCTTGCTGTGTAGTTTTGAAATGTCTTTGAAAGTGAACTAAAGCAATTTAAAAAAAGGCTTTAATTTTATTTCAGAAGCAAAACGAAATCGGTTTTTATTAACTTTTATACAACAATTCTACAAATGGCTTATTCAAATAATGATATCACACGTTTTTTAGATGCGCAGAATAAACTTTATTTAACCGCTTTTTCTGAAATTAAAAAGGGTAAAAAACAAACACACTGGATGTGGTTTATTTTTCCTCAGATAAAAGGATTGGGAAAGAGTAATGTTTCTAACTATTATGCTATTGCCAATCTTAATGAAGCAAAGGAATTTTTGAATCATCCTATTTTAGCAAAACACCTTATTGAAATTACCGGGCTTTTACTGACTTTTAGAAGAAAATCAATTGAATCTCTTATGGGGGATTTAGATGCACGTAAGTTATGTTCTTCTATGACGCTTTTTGCTCAGGTTGAAGGTGCACACCCTGTATTTCAGGAAGTATTGAATGCGTTTTTTGCAGGGTATTCTGATCCCCTGACATTGTCTATAATTTCTACACAATTAGTGTCGTCAGCTGTTGCAGCATAATCATAAATTTCTTAGGAAATAGAAAACCATTCCACGAAAAGCGGAATGGTTTTTTTATGTTTTTACCACAGATTAAAATGATTTTTTTTAAATCTGCTGAATCTGCCGGCAGCTGTTTTTATTAATTACTATAGCCGGGATTTTGGGTAATTTTTTTGTTGGCATCAGTTTCTTTTAACGGAATAGGGAATACCAGATTATTGGCATCATAAGGAAGCAGGCTTGATCCGTCACCGTCTTCACTAATATCAATAGAACGTTTGGTTCTTTTGATGTCGTGAATTAAGAAACCTTCCATTCCTAATTCTAATTCGCGTTCCAGTAAAATATCATCTACGGTAACTGTTAGTAAATCATCTGCTTTTGCTCTTGCTCGGATAATATTGATGTCGTCAAGTGGTGTGTTTCCAACAGCTGTTCCTTGTCTGAGATTGGCTTCGGCTCTTATTAAATACATCTCGGCTAAACGAATAATAGTGACATCAGAAAACTGATCTGTAAACTTAGAAGTTAATATTCTGCCGTTTGCTTCATTTTCATAGTTAAAAGCTGCCCTGTCATCAGGATCGCTAAATTTTTCTAAATAATGGTCCCTGATCGAAAAATCTCCGCCACGACCTCCATTGTCCTCAGACTGATAAAAGGTATTGGCATCATTTACTCCGGTTTGTTTGGTAATTTGTATCGCAAATACATCTTCAGTCTGATCGCTATCGTGATTAAAAGCTGCAGCATAAGTTTGAGATAATCCGTGCCCGCTATTTTCGATTACATCGTTGGCGGCATCTCTTGCCTGAGCATAATTGCCTTGCTGTAAATATACTCTGGCCAGTAGTGCTTTTGCAGCATATTTGTCTGCATAAAAGCTGTTTTGGGCAGGGAGGTTGGTGTAAGCAACATTTAAGCCGTCAATGATTACTTTATACACTTCATCAACAGTACTTCTTTCTTTTGAAAGATCAACATTGAAGTTGTAGATTGCATTTGGTCTTATTACAACTCCTAATTGTGTATTGGCCTGACCACTAACATACGGTTTTGCAAAAAAGCGAACAAGATCAAAATAGGCGAGAGATCGTAAAAAACTCGCTTCACCAACCATTCTGGTTTGTTTGGCCGGGTCTTTTACTTTATCAACGTTTTCGATTACGGTATTTGCAGCATTAATGATTTCGTAGCATCTGGAATAGGTTCCCTGAATAATTACATTGTCTGACAACATGGTTTTAATGTACATCTGTCTCAACTCGCCAAAAGTCCCTCTCCATCTGAGGTCTGTAGTATTTAGTGATCCGCTAACCCCTAATAGATCGGCGTAAAGTAAAATTCTTCCGCCATAAGCATTTCCATTTGCTGCCAGGGCATACGTTCCGGTCAGTATATTTGTTATACCGCCTTCTGTGCTAAGTGTGATCGAAGAATCTTCGGTCTGTTTAGGGTCTATATTTAATTCATTTTCGCAACTCGCAAAAAGGGCTGCGAAAAATAGATACAGGATTATTTTATTTGCTTTCATTTTGTTCGTTTTAAAAATTAATATTTACTCCCATGGCAATTGTTCTTGCTGGCGGGGCCGAGTAAAAATCTTCTCCGGCTCTTGGATTGGTTCTGGTGCTGTCATCTCTTCTTGCTTCCGGATCAGTTCCTTCATAATTGGTAAATGTAAGCAGGTTCACTGCGGTAATGTAAACTCTCAGATTGCTCATTCCCATGTCGCTTACCGTTTTTTTAGGTAAAGAATATCCTAATGTAATGTTTCTTAAACGAATGAAATCAGATTTATCTAAATAGCGTGTCGATTGCTGCGTTCCGTTTGAACCTCCAAATCTGGCCTGAGGAACATTTGTAATATCGCCTGGATTTTGCCAGCGGTTTAACTGATCAGCAGTTTGGTTGTCAAAATAGTCAGCAGCTGTTGATTGGTATATTCCTGCTGAATTATAAATACTCGCCCCCCATTCTCCCTGAAAAGTAAAGGTGAAATCAATGCCTTTGTAATTGATGGTATTGGTTAAACCGGACATCAAGGTCGGAAACGGATTTCCAGCAATAATTCTTTTCGCTTCACTGAAGTCATTTGTTGTGCTTTTATCCAGACTTCCGTCGGCATTTTTAGTGTTTTTTACAAAAAGGGCATCTCCGTTTTGTGAATCAACACCTGCATATTCTACTAAGTAAAAAGAAGATATATTTTCGCCCACTCTGTTTATAGTGTAATCTGAAATGATATCGGTATTATCATTTGGCAATGATTTTACCTTAGATTGATTGGTTGTAATATTGAAACTGGTACTCCATTTAAATTCTTCTGTTTCAATGTTTTTAGTGTTTAAGGTAAACTCAAAACCATTACTTCTGATTTTTCCGATGTTCTTGCTTATTGTTCCGTCAGTACCGGCACCCGCACTTTTAGGAAGTGGTACGTCAAAAAGTAATCCGTCAGTATCTTTTTGGTAATAATCAGCTTCAAACGAAATTTTGTTTAAGAATCCAATTTCGAAACCAAAATCAGTCTGAGTTGATTTTTCCCAGGTAAGGTCATTATTTCCGGGTTGGTAAAAGGTTAATCCCGATTTTAAATTATACGGATTTGTCTGGTACAATTGGCGTGAAGCAAAGTTTCCAATTTCGGCATTTCCTAATTTACCCCAGCTTCCTTTTATTTTTAAATAACTTAAAACAGGATTGTCTTTTAAGAATTGTTCCTGAGAAATAACCCAACCGGCAGAAAAGGCAGGGAAAATTCCAAATCTGTTGTTTTTTCCAAATCGGGAAGAACCGTCACGACGTACACTTGCTTTAAAAAGATATTTACCATCATAACTGTAATTTACTCTTCCAAATTGAGAAACAAATGCATAATCGGTTTCGCTTCCGTGACCTTCGTTTACTTCTGCTCCTCCATCAACGGTCTGGAAATTATCGTTAGGGAAATAAATACTGTTTACATCCTGATATCTTCGGTTGTATTTATTGAATTCCATACCGGCAACCGCATTTATAGTATGTTTTTCTCCAAATGTTTTATCGTAAGTGAAGTAGTTACTAAAAACATAACTTTCAGTATTTACAGAAGAGGCAAATACTTCACCATCAGTCGCCATAAAAGGGGCATTTTTTCCTTGCCAGTAATCTTCGGTCTGACTTAAAAGATCGTATGAGAAATCAGAATTGAATTTCAATGAGTTTAAAATTTTCAGTTCTCCAAATACTTTTCCGGTTACCCTTCTCATGATTGTTTTCCAGAAAGTATTGTCTTTTGCTAAAAGATAATTGGCATATTCTGTATTAGGATTTGGTGTTCCGTCTTCTAATCTGGCTTGCGAAATTGGCGCTTGTGCAACAGATTGCAGTGGTGTTGTAAAGGAATTGTCATCCTGGACCCTGTCAATTAATGATCTTGAAAAACCAATATTCATTCCGGCTGTAAAACGTTCTGATACTTTGTGCGATAAGTTGCTTCTCGCTGTTAATCTTTCTAAACTATTGCTGTCTACAATTCCGATTGTTTTATTGTAGGAACCTGAAAAGTAGTATTTTGTTTTATCATCTCCTCCTGAAACCGAAAAATCGGCATCAGTAGTATAACCGGTTTTTAAAGCTTCTTTTTGCCAGTCTGTGTTTACGGCTCCGTTTCTCCAGTCTGTTCCTTGCGATAAGAACTCTAATTCGTCTTCTACAGATTCAAGATCGTTAACATTTCTTCCGGCCTCCTGTAATAATTCAACATATTGTGTAGCATTTAGCCATTTCTTTTTGTGGGTGGCTTCACTAACACCTTGGGATAAATTAATAGAGAAAGTACCTTTACCTTCTTTACCTTTTTTAGTGGTAATAATTACGACCCCGTTTGCACCACGCGCACCATAAATAGCCGCGGAAGAAGCATCTTTTAAAACGTCTATAGATTCAATTTCACTTGTACTTAAAGTCAGTAATGGATTGGTTGGGGCTCCGTTACTGGATTCATCGTCTGCAATTAAAGGAATACCATCTAACACATACAGAGGCTGTGATCCTGCGCTAATACTCGCAGCTCCGCGAACTCTGATGTTAATTCCTCCTTCGACTTTACCATTTGTCTGGGTAACCTGTACACCTGCCAGTTTACCTACCAGAGCATTTTGAAGGTTGGAGACTGGTATTTGCTGGATATCTTTTGCTGTTACGCGGGCAATATTATCGGTTGAGTTTCTCTTTGTCTGGGTTCCGTAACCTACAACGAGAACCGCTTCAAGCTCGTTTTGAGTTTCAACTAATTCTATTGTCATTAAATTAGAAGCAGAAACCTGAATAGTGGCAAAACTTACATAACTCACAATCAAAATGTCTCCTTTATTGGCAGCTATTTTAAAATTTCCGTCAAAATCAGTTTGTGTACTCACTTTTGTTCCTTTTAGAACAATATTTACTCCGGGAATTGGTACTCGTTTTGCGTCTGTAACTTTACCGGAGATAGATCCTCCTTGCGCTGTGGCTATTTGTACAGATAATACCAATAAAAGCCACAAAAAATGCTTTAAGTTAATTTTCATTTTAAAAAATTTTTGGATTAGTTCTTCCAAATATCTTAAATATATGTTAATAAACATGACTTTATTAACATAAAATATCACAAAAATTATTATTATTGTGTTATATATAACTTTTTAATGAAAATATACCGATTTTTCTAAAAATAAATATTTTTTATTACTTAATATGTAATAAAAATGTTTTGTATAGTGGTTTTTTTGAGGCAATTTAACAAAAAAATCGTGAATATTGTTGTTATTTGTTCTTTTATTTTGATAATAATTGAATGTAAAAAAGCGATTGTCCTCAAACAATCGCTTTTGGTTATAATCACTTAAAATATCAAAAAAAGTAATTATTTCTTGAGAGGATGAATAGGACCTCTTTCTCTTCTATTTTTAAAATCTAACTTTTTTAAGTTCCCACAGCGTTTTGATGAAAGTATCAACATCTTGTGTGGTGTTGTAAAAAGCCAAAGACGGACGAACTGTAGTTTCAACTCCCATTCGTCGCAAAATAGGCTGAGCACAATGATGTCCCGTTCGAACCGCAACCCCTTCTTTGTTTAAAGCCTGACCCACCTGATCGTTGGTATAGCCTTGTAAATTAAAAGAAAGCACACTGGCTTTATTTTTCGCCGTTCCTATTAATCGAACACCCGGAATTTCTTTTAGCAACTTTGTCGCATAGTCCAGTAACTGATGTTCGTAATGACCAATAGCGTCAATACCCAGTTTGGTAACATAATCTATGGCAGCTCCCAGTCCAATGGCATCAGCAATATTTCCGGTTCCGGCCTCGAAACGATTGGGTGCTTTGTGGTATTTGATTTCTTCAAAAGTCACATCCTGAATCATGTTTCCGCCAGCCTGGTACGGTTCCATTTCGTTTAGTAAATCTTCTTTTCCGTATAAAGCGCCAATTCCGGTTGGACCAAAAAGTTTATGTCCGGAGAAAACCAGCCAATCCGGATTTAAATCCTGAACATCGACTTTCATGTGGGAAACCGATTGTGCGCCGTCGATTAAAACTTTAGCTCCAACAGCGTGTGCCATTTTTACAATTTCTTTAGCCGGCGTTACAGTTCCCAGTGCATTTGAAACTTGGGTGAAAGCAACCAAACGCGTTTTGGAATTCAATAGTTTTGCATATTCATCCAATAAAATTTGTCCGTCGTCATCAACAGGAATTACTCGTAGTTTCAACCCTTTTTTATCCGCCAGACGTTTCCACGGAACAATATTCGCGTGGTGTTCCAGATTACTTAAAATGATTTCGTCTCCGGCAACCAGATTGTGATCGCCCCAGCTTTGAGCTACCAGATTGATCCCTTCTGTAGCGCCGCGAACAAATACAATTTCGTTTACGGAATTTGCATTCAAAAAGGTTTTTACTTTTTCGCGTGCGGCTTCGTAAGCATCAGAGGCACGAGCTGCCAATTCATGCGCTGCGCGGTGAATATTCGAATTTTCGTGTTCGTAGAAATACGCAATACGATCTATAACCGATTGTGGTTTTTGAGTCGTAGCTGCATTATCAAACCAAACCAAAGGTTTACCGTTTACGGTTTCTCTTAAAATCGGAAAATCTTTTTTAATCAGATTGGCATCAAAACGAGAACCTGAGACATTGCCGAAATCTGGTTTTTCAAAAGTATTCCCAACAATCAAATTCGAATTTCTCTGATCAAAAGCAAATGGGTTTTGTTCTAAAAAATAATACGAATTCGGGATTTCATTTCCGTTTAACGGAAAATCTACACGTTTTGTAAATTGGGTATCCACTAATGATAAAGCCACTTTTAATTCCGTTTCAAAAGAAGAACTTTCGGTTTGAAAAGGAAGATAATCATGGTTTAAAAGCAATTTCGAAAAGACGTTTTCTTCATTTGGTTGAGCGGTTCCTCCATTCTTGAAATTGACATCATGAAAACCGGTTTGCGGATTGTTGACATTGACATTATTTCCGTGTGGAATTCCCGATGGAGAAACCCCGCTTTGAGGATCAAATCCGGCTCCGGCGTTTGGATATAAAGCCGAAGCTCCTGAACCATAATTGGCAACAGTTGGCGAAACCCCAAAACCGCTAAATGCAGGTGCACCGGAAGGTGAAACCGCTACATCCTGAAATGGAGCTGGTGGTGTATTGTTGCCATTTAAGTTTCCGGCATTCAACAAAGTTTCTGCAATTTTTGTCGCACGGGGATGTTCATTTCGATCAGGACTTAATGAAATTTCCTTTGGAAATTCATTAGGTAATGTCTTGAACAATTCGTTGGCCAAAAGCTGCAAATCCTCAATGTTGGGTAAACCGTTGTGGTTAGTATTTATACTCATGGTACTTTCCTATTTCTACATCTTCGAGAACTGCAATGGCATCGTCTACCAATATCGCCAATGAGCAATAAAGAGATACCAGATATGAAGCAATTGCTTTTTCATTGATTCCCATAAAACGAACGGATAATCCAGGTGATTGTTCGCCTTGTAATCCCGGCTGAATAAGTCCGATTACACCCTGACGGCTTTCGCCTGTGCGTAATAAAATGATTTTCGATTTTCCATTTACAATTGGTAACTTATCTGATGGAATAAGCGGAATCCCTCTCCAGGTTAAAAACTGGGATCCAAACAAAGAAGTAGTGGGAGGCGGCACACCACGACGTGTACATTCACGGCCAAAGGCAGCAATCGCCAACGGATGTAACAAGAAAAATCCCGGTTCTTTCCACACTTTAGTCAATAATTCGTCTAAATCGTCCGGAGTGGGTGCACCGGTTCTGGTTTTGATAATTTGTGATTTTGCAACATTACTTAGTAAACCGTAATCTTTATTGTTGATTAACTCGCTTTCCTGACGTTCTTTGATCGTTTCGATGGCCAGACGAAGCTGCTCGGAAATTTGATTGTATGGTTTGCTGTACAAGTCAGAAACTCTCGTGTGTACATCTACAATAGTTTGAACCGCTGCCAGATTGTATTCTCTTGGATTATCGATATAATCGACAAAAGTATTGGGTAAAACTCTTTCGTCACGTGCAGAACAGTCTACTTCGATATGACTTCCGTCTTTTACTTTATTCAAACGAAATACACCCGATTCTACTGGTGTCCAATGTAAAAGATGGGTTAACCAACGTGGTGAAATGGTTCCAATTTGAGGGACCGTACGTGTTGCAATTGCTAACTGTCTTGCTGCAACATCTCCTAATGCTGTTTGTTGTTGTTTTTGTTCAGCCATGGCTTTAAAGGTTTAAAGGTTAATTTATTTTTGGTACAATATTTTAAGAATTTTCATTCGTAAAAAAGGCCATTTTATTGTATAAGTAAATTTATGTTAAAAATAAAAACATCAGAAATAAATGTTGTTTAATTTACGGTTTAATAACATCTAAATTGTTGAATTATAATGTTATGAAAGCGGATCGAATAACTCATCAACAGAAAGATATCGTTCCCGGATATCATATTTGGTCGACAATCGTTCCGTTAAGTTTCGACTAAATATTGCAGTTCTGTGTTTTGAGCATTTATTCCGATGGAAATAAACAAAATGCTAATCCATAAAATAAGTTTGGTATTTTTTTTCATTCTTGGTTATTGATTTTTTTTGTAATTAAAAAATGCAGTAAGATTGGATGTCCGTTGCCTTGTTTTATTGAGTGATAAATGTTCTTTAAGCCTTGCCATTTCTGTTGCCGCAGAAATATTAGGTACAATTTTGTAGCAGTATTGGTGTCATGTTTGTTCGTATTTGGTTATTGTTTCTGGATGATTTATAGTTATGCGTGATACTTCTTCCTGAGGCAGAAAATGCATCAAAATGATGGTATAATATTCAATAAGAAACCGTTGAGGTTTAAGAAATTTCGTTTTTAAATTCTGATTTTTCGGATAAAAATCGATTATGAACGAAAAGGATGTGAGGGAATTAACAACAGAAGCACATATAACAAAAAGTGTTATACGTATATTTTTTGGGAAGAATGTAAAATGATATGCTTTCGGTTGTTTTCAAAATGTAGTTCTTTTGGTTTTAAACTCTACTAATTCTATAGACAAAGTTAAATTTAATATAATAAAAACCAAAAGTTTTTTAATTTTTATTTAAGTCAACAGGAGAGAAGGACTTAGGAATTGAAATGGAATTTAGTTTAATGTATTGATTTTTAGTGATTTGAATTTTGTCTTGTTTAAATAAAAAAAACAAAAAAATAAGTATACGTTAAATATTTATACTTATTTTTCTGTCTTTAAGGGTTTTATGCGAATTAAAAGGGGGCCACTCGAGCGTTAGCGAACAGGCTAAGCAAATCTGCGGGAGAAATTTAAACATACAGCTATGTGTATTTCAAATAAGTGAAACGCCTTTTTTTTTAAGTTTAAAAATGCTATGTTTCTATGTGTTAAAAATAATTATGACCAGTTACTTTTTTAATGCTGCTCCTCCAGGCATAACCTCCGTCTTTAATTTAAATTTACTGTATTCTACAACGCCGGTTTTATCAGCCCAGTCAAAATAAGCAGCCGAAAGTTGGTTTACAATTCCCGGGTTTTGCTGCGCCACATTGGTGGTTTCGCCACGGTCCGTTTCAATATTATAAAGTTCCCATTCGTACGACGGATAAGTTGAAACCAATTTCCATTTGGCATCTCTTACGGCTCTGTTTCCGGCTCTTTCCCAAAATAACGGCGCGCCCCGGTTTACTTCTGAAACAGTATCGAATAAAACCGGCAACAAACTTTTTCCTGCTAACGGATTGGAGTTTACGCCATTGTATTCCTTAGGATATTGAATTCCCGCCAATTCATAAAAAGTAGGGGCGAGGTCAATAATATGCCCCGTTCCTTTATCAATTCTGCCCGCTTTTATTTTGGATGGAAACCAGGCAATAAACGGAGAACTGAATCCGCCTTCGTGCATATTGTTTTTATATTGTTGTAATGGAGTGTTCGATAAGTATGCCCAGTTTTGTTCCTGATAATCAAAAGACCCTGAAGTTCCAACGGGCCCGTCATTTCGAACCAAACCACGTCCTAACGGATTATAGGTATTAAAACCGCCCTGTGCTCCATTATCTGAAATGAAAATAATCAGGGTGTTCTTATCTTTTTTCAACGCTTTTAATTTCTCGAGAACTTTCCCCACATTCTGGTCCATGTTATCGACCATGGCCGCGTAAACTTCCATTTTGGCTTTCCAGAATTGTTTTTCGTCGTAGGTTAGTTTACTCCATTCCGGCACTTCAGGATCTCTTGGAGAAACGGTTTGATTGGCGGGTAAAATACCATTTGCTTTTAGTTTTTCAATTCTTTTTTCTCTTAACACATCCCAGCCTTCATCAAATTTCCCTCTGTATTTCGCAATGTCAACCGGTTTTGCCTGCAATGGCCAATGCGGAGCCGTAAATGCCAAATACAAAAAGAACGGTTTGTTTTCTTTGTTTTGTTCGTCCAGGAAAGTCACGGCATTATTCCCGATTTCATCTGTAAAATAATACGAATCATCTTTGGGGTGTAATTCTTCATTGTTACGAATCAATTTTACCGGGTAAGGCGTTTTCCCGAAAGGCAACGGTTTGGTATCAAAATAGTTGGAGGCCCCTTTTAAGATGCCATAGAATTTATCAAAACCTCTCTGGTTCGGCCATTGAGCCTGATCTTCAGAACCTACGTGCCATTTTCCGGAAAGCAAAGTGCTGTAACCGCCGGAACGGAAAACTTCTCCCAATGTCAAAGATTCTTTGTTTAAATAACCCTGATAGGCTGGTAATCCTAAATTGACATCAAAAAATCCCATTCCGGCTTTGTGCTGGTATTGTCCTGTAAGCAAAGATCCGCGGGTTGGCGCACAAATCGAATTGTTGTAAAATTCACGTAAGCGTAAACCTTCGCTGGCTAATTTATCCAGATTGGGCGTTTTAATTTCGGAACCATAATTTCCCAAATCAGAATAACCCATATCATCGACCATGATTAAAATGATGTTGGGTTTTTCAGCAGTTGTTTTGTTTTGCGCCGAAACTAAAACGACTGCTGATAATAGGAGGTTTAATGTAATAAGTGTTTTTTTCATTGTAATTGATATTTTAATTTGTCGAAAATTGTTGGGTTTTTTATGCGCATTTTTGTCATCCCAAGGAACGAGGGATCTCACTAGAAACTCCGCAAAGAATAGCGATAATTGTTGTAGAGTTTCTAGTGTAATTTACTTCGTTTGTTTGCTTCGCTCGGATGTAACGGATCGCGGGATTAGCTCCTGAAAAAAAGGATTTGGTTTTATCATAGAAATCGATGACAATGATGGCGGTTATTTACTAAACAATAAAAAAGCAATAAGCAGCGTAATAATCACATTGAATAATTGTGCGATTAAAAAAGCATACAAAGGTTTTCGGCTATTGTTGCGCAGTAAATCTTTAAAGTTCGTTTCCAGGCCAATACTTGTAAAAGCCAGTGCAAACCAAATGCCTTGTAAGTTCTTCAAACTGTCTTTTACGCCATCTCTGGTTTCAGCAGTAAGCAGGAAAGAGAAGAGCAGGGAAGCGGCAATAAAACCGATAACAAATTTTGGAAAACGTTCCCAGATAACACTTAATGTAGGTTTTGATGCTATGGCTTCCGCCGAATTGTTGTGCGTGTACGTCCAGTAAACCGAGATCGCAAAAGCAGCAATTCCTAATAAGACATTTTGGGAGAATTTTACGATTGTACTAATTTTCAAAGCCGTTTCGCCAACCAAAGATCCGGAAGCCACCACTGCACCGGATGTATCGATACTTCCACCCAGCCAGGCTCCGGTAACTTCTTCAGGGAAATTGAAATATTTGGCAATAATCGGCATGAAAATCATCATAGGAATTGCAGTTACCAAAACAATCGAAATCACATAAGATAGTTTTTTGGAATCGCCTTTGATTGCTCCAGAAGTGGCAATGGCGGCAGAAACGCCACAGATAGAAACGGCACTCGAAATCATCATCGTCAATTCGTCATCGACTTTTAGTTTTTTACACAGCCAAAAAGCAAAATACCAAACGGATAAAACCACCACCAAAGCCTGAATTAATCCTAAAGAACCTGCTTTTAGAATGTCTGAAAAAATGACGCTGGTGCCTAATAACACCAACCCAATTTTGACAAATACTTCTGTCGAAAGTGCTGATCGAAACCAATCCGGAAGTTTAAAGAAATTCCCGATCGCTAAACCAATTGCCAAACTGAAAATGACAGCTTCGAGATTCAGTCCTTTTACTTCGGTATTTCCCGCAATAATCAGGGCAAGAACCGTTAAAATATATACGACTGGAAACCCCAATAAAAAATATTTTACCGATTTACCAATTAAAAAAGCACCTAATGTTCCGATGGAAATGAGATATAAAAATTGCAATCCGATAATTTTCAGGTTTCCGAAATCGAATACATCATGAAATAAATCTGATCCGGTGGACCATTTGAAAACAGGAACTTCAGGAAGAAAAATAAAAAGGGAAATCCCGATGATTATAAATCCTAAGATTACGACGGTCCAGTCTTCGTGAATGTTGAATGTTTTGGTTGGGGTTGACATTTTAAATTTTATTTTTTTATCCTAACAGGTTTTAAAAACCTGTTAGGTATTAATTTGTTGGGTCTTATTTTTTGAATAATCTCCAGCCTTAGCTTGAGGTTATTGTTTTGTGATTGACATTAGCTTTAGCCGAATATTGGTAGGACTGACCTTAAAACTAAATACCTAACAGGTTTTAAAAACCTGTTAGGATAACTAAATGTCGGTTTGCTGATCAATTACAAATCAACAAAGTATTTTTGTTTACCAAAATCAAATTCATAATGGGTTAGATTTGGCCATAAAGGTTTTACCAAACCTTTTTCCCAGTTTTGTAAAGCAAGATGTAATTCGTTTACTTTTGCCGGATTTTTTTGAGCCAGATCTGTTGTTTCTGATTTGTCCGTCGCTAAATTATAAAGCCATTCTTCATGTGTTTTTCCGCTGATGATTAGCTTCCAGTCACCGCTTCTAATCGCTTTTGCATCGCCGGAACGCCAATACAACGTTTTGTGTGCTTCTTTATTTTCATTCACAGTACTAATCAAATCAACACCATCATAAACCCTGTCTTTGGGTAAATCAGAATGTATAGCCGCAGCAATTGTACTGAAAATATCCAATGTACTTACCGGAGTTTTATAGATCGTGTGAGGTTTGATTTTTCCTTTCCACGAAAGTGCAAACGGAACATTTACCCCGCCTTCAAAATGAGAAAACTTTCCGGCTTTTAGAGGTGCGTTTGTAGTGGCAAAAGTATAATCGGCGCCACCGTTGTCGCTGGCAAAAATGATTAAGGTATTGTCTTCCAGTCCTTCTTTTTTAACTTTTGCCCTGATTCTTCCCACAGCATCATCCAGTGCGCTGATCATGGCAAAATAAACACGTTTGTTTTCGTCTTTTACATTTGGGAAACGATCGTAGTATTTCTTACGAACCTGAAAAGGCGTATGTGGGGCATTAAAAGGAACGTACAATAAGAACGGTTTGTTTTTATTTCGATCAATAAAAGCTTCGGCTTCATCAGCAAATGTTTCGGTCAGATATGCCTTGTTGTGAATGATAGTAGTATCACGACGAATTTGTCCAATGCCAACGCGGCCATTTCCCCAAATCATTTTATCGGTAAAATCTTTGTGGTGATGGTTGATAATATCCGGATTATCATCTTCGGGTGTGTAAAGCGAAAAGGCCTGATAAAACCCGTAATGATAATCGAAACCCCGGTCTAAAGGAAAAAATCCTTTGTTGTGTCCTAAATGCCATTTTCCGATAATTGCAGTGTTGTAACCTTCTCTTTTGGCCAGATCAGCAAAGGTAATTTCAGATTGTGGCAAACCTTGTGTCGCAATCGAAGCTTCGTTCGGGTAATTGATTTTATCATTCAGTCTCCAGTTATTGGTGTTGATCAAATACTTAAAACCATAATATTCTAAGTTGTTTTTTGGATAACGGTCTCCGGGCTGATATTCATGTCCAAAACGTTCCTGATAACGACCGGTTAAAATACCGGCACGGGAAGGCGAACAAATCGAAGCCGAAACATAACCGTCCTGAAAAGTAACTCCTGATGCTGCCAAAGAATCTATTTGTGGGGTTGGTGTTGATTTGCCTCCGTATAACGAAATATCATATTTTCCTAAATCATCGGCCAAAAGAATAATGATGTTTGGTTTTTTGAAGGCACTATCTGTAGTGACTTTTTCAGCGAGAAATGTCGCTTTTCCTGCTAATAATTTGGGATCTGGTTTTATTAAAGTTCCATCTGTGTTGATGGGCCAGAATAAAAAGATAGCCAGAATAGCAATTATAATAAGGATTGGAAAAACAATCTTTTTTGTTTTGGATAATGCCATAGTTTTTTGGTTTAATTTCGAGAAATAATAGGCTTAACTGTGATCTTTGTCAAATTTCTTATGCACATTTTTTGTCATCCCAAGGAACGAGGGATCACACAAGAAACTCCGCAAACTGAATCGTCAATCTTTGTCGATTTACGAGTGAGATCCCTCGTTCCTTGGGATGACAAAAATGACGCTTATGATTGCAAAAGAAAGATTAAAATATTTAGTAGATTAAAATAATAATCTGCCCAATCTGCGTGAAAAAAAATTATCTAGCCGCCAAAGCCACATCAACATCATTTTTCAAATCGCCTAAACCTTCTTTTTTGAACACTATTTTTCCGTCTTTATATAAAATCAAAGTCGGGAAAACTTTTACTGTTTTTAAATCGGCGATTACTTGCGGGCTGTCTTCCAGATCAATTTCTACAATTTTTAAATTAGAGCCGTATTGTGCTTTGATCGTTTCTAAAACCGGTTTTACTTTTTTACAGGCCCCACAATAAACAGATCCAATATCTACTAAAACATCTTTGTTTTCAGCGATGATTTTTTTGTATTCTGCTAAAGTTAATTTGCTTTTTGAGTTGGCATAAAAAGGTTTTCCGTTTCCAATCCAGTTGGCGATTCCTCCTTCTAAACTATACGCTTCTTTGAACCCTTTTTTTAATAAATCATCTGCCAGCCAAACGCTTCTTCCTGCACCAATCGAATAGGTAAATACAGGTTTTGATTTGTCTAAAGCAGCAATACGTTTGTCATAATCTTTTGATTCCAGATTAAAATTTTGTGCGCCATTGATATGGTTCAGTGCAAATTCTTCAGCCCCTCTCGCATCAATGATCTGCGGATTTTTCTGGCTTTGAATTTTCGAATAAAACACGTCTAGTGAAACTGTATTTGAACTTTTATTTTGTGAAAAACCTACGACTGTAAACAGTAAAATTGCGGCTGCAATACTATTTTTGAATATTTTATTTTTCATGATTTTGATTTTTAGGGTGTAACAATATTCCAATACGGATTTGCCGGTTCGAAAGTGCTGGCCAATTCTCTGAATTTAAACGGATCGCCTTCAAAACTTACACCGTCTGAAGTTAGAATCTCTCTTGCTGTTTCAGGGTTTGATAATAAGGCAACAAATTTAGCTTTTGGAATCGTTAAGGTAAATTCGGCTTTATCATTTGGTCGTGTCTGACTTTGGTGCAAAACGCCATTTTTTAGATAAACCAGAATGTTTTTATTGAGTTCCGGGAAAATGAAACGCAATTTTACGTCTTTTCCGGCTGCTTTCGTTCCGTCAACAGTAACCGATAAATAATCGAAAATAGCTTCAGGAGTTAAAGTGGACAAAAAACCGGCTGCACGATTCACAGGATTTTTAGGAACAACCACACCTTCGCGAAGTTCTTTGGCTCCGGATAAATATAAATCTCTCCAAATTCCGGATTCACTTTGATAGGCAATTTGTTCGAAAGCATCGGCTTGTAAATTTTTGGCAGCAGCATTATCCGGATTGGCAAAAATGACATGTTTTAGGACTTCGGCAACCCAACGGTATTCGCCTTTTTGGTAGCTTTCAGTTGCTTTTTTCAAGGCGGTTTCTTCACCGCCAAACCATTCGACATATTTTTTAGCCGATTCTACTTGTGGTAATTTGTCGTAATCGGCAGGATTTCCGTCCCACCAGCCTAAGTAGAATTGGTAGGTTGCTTTGGCATTGTGTTTTACAGTTCCGTAAAAATCACGGTTGTACCATTCTTTGCCTAATTCGGCAGGCAATTTTATTTCTTCGGCGATTTCATCTTTATTTAAGCCTTTATTGGCCAAATGAACGGTTTGATCGTGCACATATTTGTATAAATCTCTTTGTTTTTCCAGGAAAGTAATTCCTTTATCATGTCCGTAAACCGGCCAGGTGTGCGACGGAACGATGAATTCGGTTTTATCACCAAACAAGTCAATCGCTTCGTCCAGATATCCGGCCCAGGCTTTGGCATCTCTGGTTTTGGCACCACGGGGCGTAAGGACATTATGATAAGTATGACTGGCAATTTCGGCAGAAAAGAAAACTTTCTGGGCAGGAGCAAAGACCGTTAATTCGGCTGGAGCTTCAGAATTCGGCGTAAGCTGAAAAACTAAATCCAAACCATCAATAGTAATTTTTTGTCCGGTTTTTTCAACTTCGAAATTAGGCTGTAAAAGAGAGGAAGAACCTCCGGATAAAAACGGTTTTCCTAAACCCACATCGACCTGGCCTGTAATACTTCTTTCTAAACCTAAGCCAAATTGATATCCGGCTCTTCGGCGCATTACATTTCCTAAAAGTACATTTTCGCTCACCGCTTCTTCGTAGAAACCTTTTGGCGTTATGAATTTTACTTTACCGGATTTAATATCATCGGCTGAAACCAAACCTTCCAGACCACCATAATGATCGCCATGACTATGGGTAACGATTACAGCCAGAATAGGTTTATTAGCAACATGTTTTTTGACTAATTCGTAAGCGGCTGATGAAGCTTCACCAATAGTCAAAGCATCAATTACAACATAACCATTTTTGGTTTCGATAAACGAAATATTGGCCACATCAAAAGAACGAACCTGATAAACACCATCGGTAATTTTAAACAATCCGTTGATGTTGTTGAGTTGTGCCTGACGCCATAAAGCGGGATTTACCGTGGCTGGGGATTTTCCTTTTATAAAGGCAAAATCATTTAAGTTTACAGCGACATTTCCTGTTTTAGAAAGAATTTTACCGTCGGCAAGAGTGGCGATAAAACCTCTCTTGGCGTCGGTAAAATCGGCAGTATCATCAAAGTTTAACTTTGAATATACTGCCTCATTTGATTTTTGGGTAAAAGTTGACGCCTGTTTTGGCGCTTGTGCGTTGGCAACAATGGTGAAACCGATTAACAGTGTCGTTATTTTATTTTTTTTCATCGTATTTTTAAGATTGCGCCTGCTCGTAATAAACCGGACTTGGCGTAATAGTTTCTGCTTTTGCTTTCAAAGGAACTGCCAAAACGCCTTCGGCCAAAGCGCTGCCTTCTTTTTTGGATTTGAATATTGGCCACAAAAATTGTGCGTACCATTCTTCTTGTTTATACGATTTCATTCCGTATGATTTAGGATATTTACGGGTGATTAAACCGGTTCCAAAAGTAATATCCCAGATAAAAAACATGTTTCCAAAGTTGCCTTTAAAGTGTCCAACACCATCTCCGCTTGTATCAGCATGATGAGCGTGGTGTGTTGCCGGAGTCGAAATTAAACGCTCTAAAACCCATGCAATTGGATGTAATATTCTGTATTTATAAAAAGGTTTGTCCCATTTAATACTGGAGTGTGCTCCCAAAGTGATAAAACTTTTAATCACCAAAACAAATAAGGCCGGTAATCCTAAGCCTAAATAGGTTAAGGTAGCTGTTAAATAAATTTGAGAGAAGAAAACGGTATAGATAAAGTTTTGTCTAGATGCCATCGCCATTCCCATGTACGGAGCTGAATGGTGCGTTCTGTGAAATCTCCATAAAAATGGAACCTGGTGGTGCAAGCGGTGGTACCAGTATTGCGTTAAATCATCAGCAATTGCGATCAGGAAAAAGCCTCCCCAAAACGGAACCCATGAAAGTGAGTTGGCCAAATTTGGGATTAAATAAGGCAATGCTGTTAAGCTGAAAAAAGCAATTACGGGCGGTAAAAGTACTTTTGGGGCTAAGAAACAAATAATGTCTACTTTGCGTTCTTCGCCTGTCCAGTCGTCATCGTATAAACCTGCTGTGAATTCAATAATTCCTAAAACTAACATAAAAACGGTTAATCCCCAGGTACGAATGTGTTCGAAAGCCGGTTTTGAAAATTCTAAAAATGATGGCAGTGTAAGATGCGATTGTGTTATGACGCCATTGGTGAATTTAAAATAAAGAAAAATTGCTACTACCGGTAGTGAGTATATTACAAGACTTATGCTTAAATCTCTAATTAGTCTGCCTCTTGAATTGTGATCTATTATTGCCATGATATCTTATTTTAAAAAATTACTAATTAATGCTAAACCTCCCGCCAAAATAACTAGCGGAACTAGAAATACAATTGCCCCAACGACAATCTTTTTTCCTATAATTTCAAAGTCAACTCGTTTCATGATTTCTAATTTTTATGATTATAACTGTATTGAAAATCAGTGTATTTTGTGAAATGTAAAAATAAATAAAATAAACTGCTAATTCTATGGATTTAGTAGAGTTTTATTTATAAGATTTTTCAAAATTTGTTATAATACTTAGTTATTTTTATTTTACTTTTTGAATAGCCGGAAGTGTTTCTACCGTTAAATTGTCTCTCAGTTTTTCAGAAGGCAGGTACAAACGTATGATCAGGCTTTCTTTTTTAACATTGGTTGTTGGCAGCCAGTTTTCTTTTTTCTCTGATCCTGAAAGATTGATTTTATAAGAAGTACTATCTGCTTCATATTTTACAGTTTCAAGATTGTAGCTGTATTTGTTGATTGGGTTTTTAATTAAAAAGCCATTTTCGTCATAGGCTGTGATACTCCAGTATTTAGCATCTAATTTTTTTCCGCTAATTACATAATCTGCTTTAGGATCTAATTCGTTTCCTTCGCTGTCTGTATTGGTGCTTAGGTAAATCACTTCTTTTTTGGTGAGGGCATAAGGACCATAAACTGCCACTTGTGCAATTGTAAGTAAATCGGCTGAGTTGAGATCTTTGTCTTTATCGACAGTCTGCCAATTGCCAATGATGCGTTGTGAATCGCTTTTGCCGGATTTGATGTTGTAAACACCTACGGCGCTTCCTAATACAATAGCCAGAATAATCAGTGCTACTGCAAGTCCTGCCTTTTTAATTTTTTGATTTAATGCCATTTTAATTTTTTTATGTTGAACGTTTTTTTAAAATTCTTTTGCGTAATCTTGTCATCCTGACGAAGGAAGAATCACACTAGAAATTCCGTGCTGAATTTTATCAATCTTTGTCGAGTTATTCAATGAGATCCCTTGTTCCTGCCAATGACATTTTTGGAAGTAAAAAAATCCGTTTAAATCCGCGTCTTTGCAAAGCAAATCCGTAGCATCTGCGTACCATGACAAAGATTATTTCCCTAATTTCTCTACCGTAACACCATGTTGCAATTCCGCCAATGTTTTTACCGGATATGCTTTTGAAACTAAATAACGAAACAAAATCAATCCTTTGGTCGTAGGGCTGTAAATGATTTTTTCTTTTGGAATATTTTTCAATGCTTCTGATGTACTTCCTTCCGGAGCTAAATAATATTCGAATTTGGCTTTTACTTTTTCTTCGTTTTCAACAAAGAAATTAGTGGTGTTTTCCTGATAAGCCGAGATGGACCAGTAAGTCGAATCCGGAACTATTCCTGAAATTTTCAATACATCATCTTTCAAATCATAATTGATTGTCGAATACAAAAAGTCAGGATTTGGTAGCGGAATTACTCTGCTGTTTTCAGCATTGGGCTGATCTCCAAATCGGGGAGTGTTGATAGCACCCAGACTTTTTTCGGCAAATTTATGTTGCACGTAATAGGGAGTTGCCCAAATAGTGAGGTAGTAAAAACCTACTGCAATTACTACAAGAATCAAGGCGAAGAGGCCTTTTTTCAAAATTGGTTTTGTTGCTGCCATAATTTAATTATTATAAGTTATTATCCTGCAAGGATTTTAAACTTGCAGGATTTAAAATCATATGTTATTTAGAACTTCCGGCATCTCCCGATTTAGTGACTTGTTTCACCAAATCCTGAAGCGTCTTACCTTTATCTGCTCCGGTATTGTGTATTCTTCTGTTGTATACATCCTGCCAGTCAATTAACGGATAAACATTGTTTTCTTTGGCTTGGTCATCAAACAGTTTTTTAAGCTCGGCTAATTTTTCAGGATATTTTTTGGCCAGGTTATTACGTTCGTTAAAGTCTTCATTAAGGTTGTACAATTCCCAAACATCTGTGTCAAAATTGCTGTCAGCAGGTTTTTCATTTTTGCCTAATGCTTTTTTCACAGCAAAAGAATCCGGTAAATGAGCTGCTCCGGCTTTCCATCCCTCTTTGTAAATCGCTCTGTTTCCAAAAATGTAGTAATACTGAACTTTGTGCAATGATTCTGCTTTAGCATCATTCAACGAAGCATACAAAGAAGAACCCTGAATAATATCCTGTTTTACATTTTTGATGTATTCGGGTGCTTTAATTCCTGTAATATCCAGTGTTGTAGGCAATAAATCGGTTACATGACTGTATTGGTTTCTGATACCGCCTTTTTCTTTGATTCCTTTTGGATAAAAAACAATTAAGGGATTGTGGGTTCCACCTTCTGATTGTGCATCTTGTTTCCAGTTTTTGAACGGAACGTTTGTAGCTTGTGCCCATCCTAAAGGATAATTAGTATTTAAACCTTTTGGAGTACCAATTTCGTCGATATTGGCTAAGTTTTTCTTTAGGTTTTCATCATCAGAACCTCCTTGCGAAAACAGACTCTGGTTAATGGTACCTTCTGTAGTTCCTTCTTTACTGGCTCCGTTATCACCAATCGCTACAAAAATTACAGTGTTGTCCAGCTGATTGGTTTCTTTTAGATAATTCACCACTCGTCCTACTTCATAATCTGTATAGGTTAGGAATCCGGCATAAACTTCCATGAATCTCGCATACACTTTCTTTTGATCCGGAGTTAGTTTCTTCCAGTCTGTAATTAATGGATTGCGTTCCGGTAATACAGCATTGGCAGGAATTACACCTAATTTCTTTTGGTTGGCAATTACTTTTTCGCGGTAAGCATCCCAGCCTTCATCAAATTTTCCTTTGTACGGATCACTCCATTTTGTAGCTACCTGATGAGGTGCATGCGCTGCTCCTGGTGCATAGTACAAAAAGAACGGTTTTCCGGGTGCTGCTTTTTGTTGTTTTTGAATGTAACTAATTGCTTTATCTGTAATTAATTCGTTTAAGTGACGTCCGTCTGGTTTGATGTGAACCTGGTCTTCTACTAAATCAGGATTGTACTGATCTGTTTGAGAGCCTAAGAATCCGTAGAAATGATCGAAACCTTTTCCGGTTGGCCATCTGTCAAATGGTCCCGCATCTGTAGCGTCTTCATCCGGAGTTACGCCGTATTTTCCAACAGCAAAAGTATTGTAGCCGTTTTCGCGTAAAATCTCGGCGATTGTTCCTTTATCGGCTGGTATTTTCCCATCCCAACCCGGAAAACCTGCTGATAAAATAGTATGCGAAAACCCGCTTACGTGTACTCTTCCTGAATTTCGTCCGGTTAATAGGGCAGCGCGGGTAGGAGCACAAATGGCTGTTGTATGAAAGTTGGTATATCGTAAACCATTGTTGGCCAAAGCATCAAAAGTTGGCGTTTCTATTAATCCGCCAAAAGCACTTGAAGCTCCAAATCCTACGTCGTCCAGTAAGATCCAAACAACATTTGGCGCACCTGCAGGAGCTTTTACGGGATCTGGCCAATATTCTTTAGAATCGGCTAGTGTTTTACCAATAACACCTTTGAAATCTGCATCTTGTTTTTCCTGAGCAAAACCTAATTGTGCAAGAAGCAATGCAGTAATCAAAAGCCCTTTTTGTGAACTTTTGATTGTACTATTAAATTTGAATTTTTTCATTAGATTAAATTTTTAATTATTTAATGCGTAATCACTGTTTAACTATTTTATTTTATTCCAATCTTCTACACCTACTTTTACAGACCATTGTTGATGTAATTCAATCAGGGTTTGGAGCAGTTTTGATTCTGATTTTGCCAGGTTTTTGGTTTCTGTCCGGTCTGTAGCAAGATTGTACAATTCCCAGGGCTGATTGTTTTCAGCTACTGCTTTCCAATCTCCTTTTCGTACTGCTTTGCTGCCTTCATGTTCCCAAAACAAGGCTTCATGTGCGTTAGATTGTTGTCCTTCAAATTCTTTTTTTAAGCTAATACCTTCTAAAGGAGTGAGACTTTTTCCCTGAAAAGTATCCGGATATTCAAAACCTGCGTACTCCAGAAAAGTGGGAAAAACATCAATCAAATGACTTACCCTGTTGCTTATGGTTCCGGCCTTAATATGCTTTGGATAATACGCAATAAAAGGGGAAGCAATACCGCCTTCGTGAGTGTTCTTTTTGAATAATTGAAAAGGCGTGTTACTCACATTTCCCCACGGACTTTCGTAACTGTCAATCGACGCAACTGAGCCTGGTATTCCATTTTTTTGGGTAACATAATTCCAGTTTTTCACATCATCGGCACTTCCGCCATTATCCGAAAGAAAAAGAATAAGCGTATTATCTTCTTCTCCTAAAGACTTAACTTTCTGCAGGATCTCTCCAATTCCGGCATCCATTCTGTCGATCATGGCGGCATAAATTGCCATTCGGGTATCCCATTTGTCTTTTTCTTCGGCAGTTAGTTTTTCCCAATCCGGTACTTTTTCAAAACGATTTGATAAGTCCCAGCTTTTATCAATGATTCCCAGTTCTTTCAATTTTTTAAAACGGCTTGCTCTCAATTTATCCCAGCCTTCGATGTATTTGCCTTTGTATTTTGCAATATCTTCCGGCAATGCCTGAATGGGCCAGTGCGGAGCATTATAAGCCACATAAAGAAAAAAAGGCTTTTGCTGATTTCGCTGTTTTTCTAAAGAACGAATAGCGAAATTGGTGATTTCCTGAGTCAGATAAGTAGCAGTATCCGTGCGGATAATTTCTTTATCTCCTTTCATAAAAATGACTTTTCTTCCGTCGTTATACAGTGGTTGCGAGTTAAAATAACTGCTGCCATTGTTTTGTAAAGTAAAAGAATCATCAAATCCTCTGTTAACTGCCCAAGCTGATGGTACTAAACCCACGTGCCATTTTCCGGAAACAATGGTGTTGTATCCTGCCTGTTTGAGTGCTTGCCCAATAGTGATACAATGCTCGTTTAAATATCCCTGATAGGCTGGAACCCCTTTGTCCTGAACCATGTCGCCAACACCTGCCTGGTGTGGATACAGGCCCGTGAGTAAGGAAGCCCGCGAAGGACAGCAACGTCCCGCATTGTAAAACTGCTTTAGAATGAGCCCGTTTTTAGCGAGCTTATCCAGGTTGGGGGTTGTAATTTCTGAGCCAAAAGCACCAATATCGGAGAAACCTAAATCATCCGCCAGAATGACGATGATGTTAGGTTGTTTTTTCTGTGCAAATAGCTGAAATTGTGCAACAAACAACAGGACTAGAATCAACAGTTTTTTTATCATTTTTATTTAATTAGCAGGTAAACCCTTTATTAATATCCGGGATTTTGTGGCAAACCAACCGGATCGATATTTCTTTCGCTTTGCGGAATCGGATAAAGGTTATTTCGTTCTGAAACTGAGTTTTTAGCCGTTACTTTTTTGACTTCGGCAACCAAAGTTCCCCAACGTACCAAGTCAAACCAGCGTTGTCCTTCCTGAACAAACTCTTTTTTGCGTTCTTCCTGAATGGCAGCCCTAAAAGTAGTTTGATTTAATCCTGCTAAGTCTACAGTTGGATCTGGCGTGGTAATTGGTTTTGCAAAAGCTCTTCTTCTTACCTGATTGATGAGTTCATAAGCTTCGGCAGTTGGTGCTCCCTGTTCGTTTATCGCTTCTGCTAAAGACAATAAAATATCGGCATAACGAATAATTGGGAAATTGATTGCTACGTTACCGGGAGTAGCTAAATTGGTAAAATCAATATATTTTTTGAAAATTGGTTTAGGAAAAGTATAGATGTTTGCTGTTCCTGTAATGGGTAATGTTTTGGCATAACTTACATCTCTTCTGGTATCTCCGGCAGCATAAATGTCATAAAATAAAGCAACGTCTGAGATAATATCGGCAGGCTCTGTAGCAGTAAAACCAATAAATGATGTAGCCTGAAAATTATTTCCGCTGGATCCGTTTCCTGCCTGATTTGCTTCAAACTGAACAGAGAAAATATGCTCTTTTCCATTCTTTTTGGCTTTATTAAAGATGTCAGCAAAACTTTCAAAAAGAGCATATCCGTAACCGCCGTTGATTACTTCCCTGGCTTTTAAAATGGCATTTGGATAATCTTTTCTGGTTAGGTAGACTTTGGTTAAAATGGCTTTTGCAGCTCCGGATGTTGCACGACCTGCATCAGCTGTTGCATAAGTGGATGGCAAACCTTCAGCATCTTTTAAGTCTGAAATAATTTGAGTGTATACTTCGTCAACGGTGGCTCTTTTTGATTTTAAACTTTCTAACTGAATAGAAGTAGGTTCGTGCAAAACAATTGGAACCCCGCCCCAAAGACGAACCGCCTGAAAGTACAATAAGGCCCTGATGAATTTTGCTTCCAGAATCAGTCTGTTTTTAACGGCATCTGTACCCACAACTTTAGGGATGTTATCTATAGAAACATTGGCTCTGTTGATCCCGTTATAAATCTGGCGCCAGGCCACCTGAACACGATCGTTGGTAGCATCATGGGTCAGGCTGCTCATGGCTCTTACCTGCGGATTGGTTGCGGAAACTCCCGCTGCTGCATAATCAGATCCCATATCAGTTAGGAAATAAAGGTTTCTGCCAAATAAACTTTGCTCTCCCGGATCCAGACTTAAAGAAGCATAAGCGGCTGTTACACTTGCAATAGCATCATCCTGTGTTTTAAAGTAATTTTCTTCGGTAACAAACGAGGTTGGTGTTACCTCTAAATCTGCGCACGATACAAAGAGACCGGCACTAGCTATTAATAGAATTATAATCTTTTTCATTGTGTATATTTTTTTACTTAGAAAGTTACGTTCAGACCAGAAATGAATGTTTTAGAATTTGGATAAGAACCAAAGTCAATTCCCGGATATAAGTTGTTTTGTTCGTATGAACTTACTTCGGGATCATATCCGGTGTATTTAGTCCATGTGATTAAGTTCTCTGCGGATACATAGAATTTTACACTCTTGGCGCCCAGTTTTTGAGAAACGCTTTTAGGTAAAGTATACCCCAGTGTAATTAATTTCAATCTCAGGAAAGAAGCATCTTCTACGTAACGTTCTGATACGATACCCAGTGGTGAACTGGTTGCTCTTGGAACTTCATTGCTTGGATTTGTGGGGGTCCAACGATCATCCAGTGTAACATTTGCATTAGTTCCCAGAGTAGAAATCTCTAATTGCTGGTTTAAAGCATTGAATATTTTACCACCGTAAGATCCCTGAAAAGAGAAGTTAAGATCGAAATCATGGAAAGAAACCGTGTTGCTGAAACTTCCAACAAATTTAGGTTGTGAACTTCCTAAGTTTCCTTTGTCAAGTGCTGTAATTACACCATCACCATTGGTATCCACATATTTTCTGTCCCCAATTTTTGTATTGGCTAAACTGTTTATTTTAGGTTGTGTATTTACTTCTTCCTGAGTCTGGAAAATTCCGTTGGTTCTGTATCCCCAGAAAGTTCCCAAAGGCAAGCCTACTTTTACCGTTACAGGTTGTTGCTGTAATAAAGAACCGTTTGGCACTACAGGAAAAAACTGATCTACTCCGTTTCCTATTGAAACCACTTTATTTTTATTTGCTGAAAAAACAATATTTGAGTTCCACGAGAAATTTTCTGTTTTTACATTTTCGGTTGTTACACCAATTTCAACTCCTTTATTCTCAACTCCGCCAATATTTTGAAGCACACTCGCATAGCCGGAAGTTAACGGAATGGGTACACTGATTAATAAGTCGTTTGTTTTTTTGTAATAGACATCAAACACAAAGTTTATTTTTCTGTCTAATAAGGATAAATCTAAACCTACGTTGTATTGATTTGTTTTTTCCCATTTCAAATCCGGATTGGCCAGTCGGGTAGGAGCTAAACCAGTATATAATGTTCCTCCAAAAGAATAATTAACAGAACCCATCTGGGCAAGAGAAAGGTAGTTTCCTATTTCCTGGTTTCCGGTTGTCCCGGCTGTAATTCTTAATTTAGCTTCGGTTACCCCTTTAATGTTTTTGGCAAAATCTTCGTCGGTAATGTTCCATGAAAATCCTGCAGAAGGAAAGTAGCCCCATAGTGATTCAGATCCAAATCTTGAAGAACCATCAGCACGGGCAGAAAGCGTAAAGTTATATTTTCCTCTATAAGAATAGTTTACTCTGGCTAACCAGGACTTCAGGACACTTTCGAATGCATCGCTGTAAGGTTTCACCGGAACCCCATCTTGCAAAGCGTTGTAGGTATTTGCATCGTTTACAAAAGTTTGTGCTCCTGCATTTACTACTTCTCCTTGTGTGTATTGAAGTGTATATCCGCCTAAAGCTGAGAACTTATGATTTTCGCCAAAAGTAGTGTTGTAATTCAGGGTGTTTTCGTTCAGAACAGAACTTACCAATCGATCTCCAACCGAAGCCAGTCCTTTAGTCCCTACACCGGTAGTTGTAGTTGCCGGTGCATAGTAATTTTGTTTGGTGTTGATAACGTCGCCACTCACAGCTACTTTTGCAGTAAGTTTTTTGGTGATTTTATATTCACCAAATAAACTGGTCAGGATCCGGTTGATTTTAGTTTCATTTGTTGTACTTACCAAATCATTAATAGGGTTTGGTATAATACCATTTGTTGCTGTTGCATAAGGATTGTTGGTTAAATTATAACTTCCGTCTGCATTTTTAATAGGCACCACAGGTGGCTGATATAAAGCAACAACTAACGGGTTTGGAGATCTTCCGGCAGTGGCACCGCCATTTGTTCCTGTACCATTTGAAATGGAATTGCTGTAATTTGCATTGACGCCAAATTTAAAATTCGGGGAATAATTTCTTTCGTAATTGGCACGAAGTGAAATTCTTTTAAAATCAGATGCAATTACAATTCCGTCCTGTTGAAAATATCCTGCTGAAATAGCATAACGTGAACGTTCGTCTCCACCGGAAAAAGTCAATTGATGATTTTGAATTGGGGCAGCAGTTCTAAAAAGAGCATCCTGCCAGTCATAACTTCCCGATGTTTTAAGGGCTTCTATCTGAGCAGCAGAGAAAGAAGGGGCCTGACCAATACTTGCCTGAACGTCGTTACGTAAGCTTGCCCATTGGCTGGCATTCATTAAGTTTAATTTTTTTGAAACATTCTGGAATCCAAAGTATCCCTGGTATGAAATGTTATCTTGTCCTTTTATCCCTTTTTTAGTCGTAATAATTACAACACCATTTGCACCACGGGATCCGTAAATGGCTGTTGCAGAGGCGTCTTTTAAGACTTCTATAGATTCAATATCACCCGGGTTTATGGTTGATAATACATTGACTGTTGCACCGGCATTGGTCACTCCGGCTGTACTATTGTTGTTATCATTATAAATTAATATTCCGTCTACAACATAAAGTGGTTCATTACCTGCTGTAATTGAGTTTCCTCCTCTAATGCGAACACTTGAAGAAGCTCCCGGACGTCCTGAACTTTGTGTAACTACCACACCCGGAATTGCACCCCTAAGTAAGTTATCAGCAGATGAAGTTACTTGTGATAAATTTGCTTTTGGAACTGAAGCTACAGATCCTGTAATGTCTTTTCTTTTTTGAGAACCATATCCCACAACAACCAATTCGTCCAGTTCCTGACGTTCTTCTTTTAAATGGATCGTTACGGGGTTTTTGTCAACAATTACTTCTGCTTTTTTGTAACCAATATAGGTTACAATTAAAGTATAAGGGAATTTTTGACCGGTTTGAAAATAGAATTTTCCTTCTGCATCTGTCTGAACCCCGTGAGTAGTACCTTTAATTACTACAGATGCCCCAATAACAGGCTGGTTGGTAACATCGTCTACAACAGTTCCATCCAGTTTAGATTGTATCAGCGGGGTTGTATTTTGGGCATTAATTCCTGCCGATAGGAGCAGGAGAAATAATAGGGAGTATATTTTTAAATTTTTTTTCATTTCTTTGTACTGGTTTAAGTAATTAACAAGGCGCCCTGAAAGTTGATTTTTCAACTCTCTAATGGTATTCTTGATTTAGTGATAAATGTTCTTTAAGCCTTGCCATTTCTGTTGCCGCAGAAATGGCTTTTTTTATTTACAGCAACAGCTTTGTGTCTTTTTCATTTTTGTTTTTTTTAGTTATTAGTCATTTTTCTTTTTAATGTATAGGTATAGTTTCAAGAATTTCAATAAGTAATTTTTGGTGTATTTTGAATTTTGTTTTTTAAATCGATTCGATGAAAAAGAGATATCGAATGTAAACGAAAATAATGCTAAGAATTAGCAACAGAAGCACATATAACAGACTGTGTTATAAGTATATTTTTTAGGAAGAATGTAATACGCTATGCTTTCGATTGTTTTCAAAATATAATTCTTTAAGGTTTCAAATATTTTTATACTCTACTAATCCTATAGACAAAGTTAATTTTAATATAATAAAATCCAAAAATTTGTTCGTTTTTTTTTTAATCTAAAGCAAAATAAATAAATTAAATTAAAATAATTTTAGGTTAAAGCCTTGTAAAACAATTCATTGTGTTTTGTTGTCTCACGATAACAAATGTTAAAAAAGCACCTTTCAGAGGATTGAAAATGTAGTATTTTATACTTAATTTCCTAGTTTTTAAAAACTTACCTGCTTTTATCGCTTCTGCCATAGTATTCTTTATTGGATTTGCACGGATGTATTATTTACCTACTGGAAATTTCAGAAAAAAATATCGAAAAGAAATCTATTAAATAGAACAATAAAGCTATTTGTCCTTTTTTCTGGAAGTATATGAAGAATTAAGCTTAAATTTATATTCTTTTAAAATTTTAGATTATTAATGATTTAAACTAAGTAAAAGTACTTATATTTGTAATAAGTATTTTTTGCTTATATATAAAATAATAACCATGATTCAAGTCGAAGAAGCCTTATCAATTATTGCAGAGAATAGCACTAATATGCCGGTTCAGAAAATTCAGGTGAGTAAATCACTGGGATATATTTTGGCAGAAACCGTATATTCTCCTATTGCAATGCCGCCATTTCGTCAATCGGCCATGGATGGTTATGCTTTTATTCACAGCGAAAAACATCAATATGATGTTGTAGGTATTTCAAAAGCTGGCGATCATTCAAAAATAAAACTAAAAGAGAATGAAGCAATAAGGATTTTTACAGGAGCTCATGTGCCTGATAATGCTGATACTGTAATCATGCAGGAGCATGTAATGGCTACTGAAAATTCAATTTTAATTACCAGGATGCCGGAACAATATACGAACGTTCGTAATAGAGGAGAGCAAATTGGTAAAGAAGAAGTTGTTTTTAAAGCCAATACTTTAATTACACCCGCTGCAATTGGTTTTTTAGCCTGTTTAGGAATTACTGAAGTTGAGGTCTATAAAAAGCCCACGGTTGTGATTTTAGTAACCGGAAACGAATTAGTAAAGCCCGGTAAGAAATTATCGAAAGGAAAAATTTACGAAAGTAATTCGGTGATGCTGCAGGCTACACTTCAGACAATAGGAATAAAAAAAACGAAAGTTTATAAAGTAAAGGATAATCTCAAAGCTACTAAAAAAGCACTGAAAGAAATTTTAAAGAAATACGATATCATCTTAATTTCAGGTGGAATTTCTGTTGGGGATTATGATTTTGTAAAAGAAGCTTTATTGGAAAACGGAGTAGAGGAACTTTTTTATAAAATCAATCAGAAACCCGGAAAACCAATGTTTTTTGGATCTAAAAATGATACTTTAGTTTTTGCTTTGCCTGGAAATCCGGCGTCATCATTAACTAATTTTTATATTTATGTATATCCGGCAATTAAAAACCGAATGGGTTTCGCCGATGTTCATTTAAAAAAAATGCTCCGGAAACTAAATGATAATGTGACCAACACAACCGGAAAAACATTATTTTTAAAAGCATTGTATGATGAAACTCATGTTACGGTTTTAGACGGTCAGAGTTCCGCAATGTTAAATACTTTTGCTATTGCGAATAGTTTGCTAGTGGTTCCGCATGATGTAGAATCAATCAAAAAAGGAGAACTTGTTACTCTTTTGCCAATAGATTAGATTTTAGAGGATAGAATAAAGAGGATAGAATAAAGAGGATAGAATAGAGAGAAAAGAGTAAAGAATAAAGAGTAAAGAATAAAGAGAAAAGAATAAAGAGAATAGAATAGAGAGAATAGAATAGAGAGATCAGTAAAAAGTTCGAGATGCAGTATGTAAATTTAAACACACAGCATAAACCTGAAACAAAGAGAACCTGAAACCTGAAACAAAAAAATAAACCTGAGACAAAAAAAAATAAACCTGAAACAAAACTGATGAGCCTTCTTAGTTCCGAAAATATTGTATTATTCAGCTTTGCTTTAATAGTTATTGCTTTTTTGTATTCCAGCGTAGGACATGGCGGTGCCTCGGGTTATTTGGCTTTGATGACTATTTTTGCTTTTCCGGTGGCAATTATGAAACCTTCGGCTTTGTTGTTGAATTTATTTGTTTCGAGTATTTCATTTTTCTTTTATTACAGGATGAATTATTTTAAACCGAAGTTATTTTATCCGTTTGCGATAGCCTCAGTTCCGGCAGCGTTCATTGGTGGTTTTGTGACTTTAGACAGTACGATCTATAAAATTATTTTAGGGCTTGTATTGGTTTTTGCAGCACTTAGATTGTTTGGGATATTTAATTTTAAAGAAAAAGAAGCAGTCGAAATTAAATTGCCTTTTGCATTAGCAATAGGATTTATAATAGGTTTATTGTCTGGAATGTTGGGTATTGGCGGCGGAATTATCCTGAGCCCGATTTTATTATTCTTAGGCTGGGCAACGGTAAAAGAATCGGCAGCAATTTCGGGTTTATTCATTTTTGTGAATTCATTTGCGGGAATGTTAGGATTCTTTTTTGGAGGAAAAACAATTCCAATAGAGAGTTTTTATTGGGTTCCAATTGCAGTTATAGGAGGAGTTTTGGGAGGGTTTTACGGGAGTGGATATTTCTCTAACAGAACATTAAAAATGGTTTTAGGAGTGGTGATTTTAATGGCAAGCATAAAATTGATTTTTCCATAAATGAGTTTCAATTTTAAACACATAGAAACATAGATTTTATAGTTTGCGAAAAGATAATAAAGATAACAAGTTATCACACATAGTGTATTCATGCAAGTGAAACGCCTTTTTTACAACATCAAAAGCTATGTTCTTATGTGTTAAAAGAAAATATGTTTAATCATAAATAGTTCTGTCATGGAATCACTATCCGTTTTTATCCTTTGTGGAGGAAAAAGTTCCCGAATGCAATCAGAGAAAGGATTGGTTTTATTTCAGGATAAACCTTTTATCGAGCATATCATTAAAGCAGTTTTACCAATTACACAAAACATAAAGTTAATAACAAATAATAAAGAATACGATTATCTGAAGTATCAAAAAATACCGGATATCATTACTGATAAAGGGCCTTTGGGCGGAATTTACACAGCTTTGACAAATTCAGAAACGGAATTCAATTTGATTCTGAGTTGTGATATCCCGTTAATTTCAACCGAATTATTATCAGAATTAATTTCCAAACACAATCAGGAAGCTGAAATTACGGTTTTTGCTTCTGAAAGCAGAATGCATCCCTTAATTGGAATTTATTCTAAAAAAGTAGTATCCGTTATCAAAAGCGCAATTGATAGCGACGATTTAAAAATGATGAATTTAATATCGAAAATTCCGCATCAAATCATCAAAATAGAAGAAAGCGAAAACTTTCATTTGACCAACATTAATTCGCTTGACGAATTAAACGACCTGAATATCAATTTAAGTTAAAAGCTATGCGAGATTTTAAAACACCAAAACTAACAATTGTAGGCGCAGGTCCCGGAGATGTTGAATTAATCACACTAAAAGCGATAAAAGCTTTAGAAAAAGCAGATGTTGTTTTATACGATGCGCTTGTCAACGAAGAGTTATTGCAATACGCGACAAAAGCAGAAATTGTTTTTGTTGGTAAACGATTAGGATGTCACGCCTACACGCAGGACCAGATTAACGAATTGATTGTTTCTATGGCGAATCGTTATGGTCATGTCGTGCGTCTAAAAGGCGGAGATCCGTTTATTTTTGGAAGAGGAAGTGAAGAAATTGATTATGTAGAACAATTTGGAGTAGAAACAGAAATCGTCCCGGGAATTTCGTCAGCTTTAGGTGTTCCGGCTTCGGTTGGGATCAGTTTGACACAACGCCAGATTGCAGAGAGTTTTTGGGTTATTACAGGAACAACTTCAAATCATGAATTGTCTAAAGATGTTCATTTGGCTTCAAAATCGAATGCAACGGTGGTTATTTTGATGGGAATGCATAAATTAGATCAGATTATTTCTATCTATCAGGAAAACAGAACAGACGATTTACCAGTTGCAATTATCCAGAACGGAACAAAAAACACAGAACAAAAAGTAGTGGGAACGATAAGTTCGATTAGTAAATTAGTAGCTGAAAATAAAATTTCGTCACCGGCAATTATTGTTATTGGCGAAGTAGTAAAAAATACGTCAGGATTAACGTCTTATTTTCAGGAACATTTTGAGGATGAGTTTATTTTTCAGAATTTAAATTTAAAATAATGATTGAGATTAAATATTTTGGTGCTGTAGCTGAAAAAACAAAATGTTCGTTCGAAAAGATATCTTCATCTGAATTATCATTGCAGGAATTATTGCAGGATTTAGAAAAGAAATATCAATTTGAATCGATTTCTTTCAGCGTGGCTGTCAACCAAAAAATAGTACCAAAAGCAGCAGATTATACTTTACAGACCAGTGATGTAATTGCTTTATTGCCTCCTTTTGCAGGAGGATAAAATGAATTATATGAATGCAACAAACCGATATAACCGACAAGTAATCCTTCCTGAAATAGGAGAAACGGGTCAGGATAAATTATCTAAAGCTAAAGTTCTGGTAATTGGAGCAGGAGGTTTAGGGGCTTCTATATTGCCTTATTTAGCTGCAGCAGGAGTAGGTGAAATAGGAATTGTGGATGATGATATTATCGAAATTTCGAATTTGCATCGTCAGGTAATTTATAAAAGCTCCGCTGTTGGGAAATACAAGGCAGAAGAAGCTAAATTGATGATTGCTGAACTGAATCCCCTGGTAAAAGTGAATGCTATTGTTGAAAGATTGTCCGGTAATAATGCAATTGATTTATTTGAAAAATATGATATTATGGTTGATGCAACAGATAATATAGCCATAAAATATCTTATCAATGATGCCTGTTTACTAACAAATAAACCAATGGTTTACGGATCTGTTTTTAGGTTTCAGGGGCAGGTTTCGGTTTTTAATTATCAAAACGGACCTACTTACAGATGTTTGTATCCGAATGAAAATACCCAATCTGCCAGTTGTGAAGATACCGGAGTAATTGGAATTACAGTTGGGATTATTGGAATGCTTCAGGCCAATGAAGTCATCAAAATGATTCTCGAAACAGGAGAGGTTCTAAATGGTAAAATTCTGGTGTATACTATTTTGAATAATGAACAGCAGAAGTATGATTTTGAAAAGAATACAAATGTTGTACTGAATTTAAATGATTTTCAGAAAAGATATAACAATAATGAAAATCAGGTTGAAGAAATCTCGGCAGAATCAATTTTAGATAAAATAGATAATGATGAGGTTCTTTTTCTGGATGTTAGAAATGAAGATGAGTTTCCTGAAATTAATTTCAAAAATGGAATTCAGATTCCGCTCATGAATTTAGAAAATGAAATGGAAAAGCTGGATAAAAGCCAAACCATTTACGTTTTTTGTCAATCCGGAATAAGAAGTAAAATTGCAGCAGAATTGCTTGAGAAACATCAATTTAAAAATGCAAAAAGTATTGCCGGAGGAGTTTCTAGATTGAAGCAATTATTAAAAGAGGAAAATATAAAAGTATAGATCATCCGTGCTGTTTGTCATTTCGAGGAACGAGAAATCACACTAGAAATTTACACACAGTGCGTTGCTTTTCGGATGTGATTTCTCGTTCCTCGAAATGACAAAGCTTGCGCTGACAAATGCTATGTAGGTTAATTAATTCGTGCTAATTCGTGTTATTCGTTGTAAAAGAAAATCCTTTTAATCTGTGTGATCTGTGGCAAAAAAATAATCTGTGGCAAAAAAAAACAAAAAAAAATGAGTAAAAATGTATTTGTAGAAGGGCCAATTGCTCCTGAATTTATAGCTGAGTCAATTGCTAAACATCAATCGAAGCATACGATTGGGGCACATAATATTTTTTTAGGACAAGTTCGCGCCGATGTGATTCATGATAATACCGTTGTAGCCATTGACTATTCCGCTTATACGGATATGGCAAATGAAGCATTGCATGCAATTCGCGAAAAAGCATTTGCTAAATTCGACCTAACCTGTATGCATATTTACCATAGTTTAGGAGTAGTGAAAGCGGGTGAAATTTGTTTGTTTGTATTTGTATCCGCAACACGACGTAAACAAGTTTATGAAGCAACAGAAGCCATTGTGAACTGGATAAAAACCGATGTGCCAATTTTTGGTAAAGAAATGTTTGAAAACGATACATTCACCTGGAAACAAAATACTAATGGTTGATATTACGCATAAAATAAGCACCTTAAGAGCTGCAACAGCTACGGCAATTGTAAAAGTGAGTAAACAAGAAACAATTGATGCTGTGGTGAATAATCTGGTGCCAAAAGGAAATGTATTCGAAATGGCCAAAACGGCAGGATTATTTGCGGTGAAAAATACCCATTTGTCGATTCCGGATTGTCATCCTATTCCAATTGAATTTACGTCGGTTGAATATAAGGTTGAGGGGTTAACAATCGAAATTATCTTTAATGTAAAAACTGTCTATAAAACCGGAGTTGAAGTCGAGGCAATGCACGGTGCATCAATAGTGGCGTTGACGATGTATGATATGCTGAAACCGATTGATAAGGAAATCGAAATTTCGACTATTAAATTAATTAATAAAGACGGTGGAAAATCCTCTTTCAAAAATAAATTTTCAAATGTAATCAAAGCAGCGGTTTTTGTTTGTTCTGATTCTATTTTTGCCGGGGACAAAGAAGATCGTTCCGGAAAAATTATTGTAGAAAAACTAAATGCATGCGGAGTTGAAACGTCACATTATGAAATTATCCCGGACGAATTAGATATTATCCAGGAAAAAACAAAGGCTTTCGCCAAAGAACATCAGTTGGTCATTTTTACCGGAGGAACAGGATTGTCCCCGAGAGATGTTACGCCGGAAGCGCTATCGCCATTACTGGAAAGCAGAATTCCTGGAATTGAAGAAGCTATTCGCGATTACGGTCAGCAACGAATGCCTTATGCCATGTTATCCAGAACAGTTGCAGGAACATTAGGAAAAAGTTTGGTTTTGGCCTTGCCGGGATCAACCAATGGAGCCAGAGAATCTATGGATGCCGTTTTCCCTCATGTGTTGCATGTTTTTCATATTTTAAAAGGAAAAAATCATGATACCCTCTAAAACCATTTTAACGGATGATTTTGGGCGAAAACACAATTATTTGCGTATTTCGTTACTGGAGAAATGCAATTTGCGTTGTACGTATTGCATGCCTGTTGACGGAATCGCCTTATCTCCAAAAGCCAGTTTAATGACGGCAGACGAGATTTTTTCTATCGCCCGGACTTTCGTGCAAAATGGTGTTGATAAAATAAGGTTAACAGGAGGAGAACCGCTTTTGCGAAAAGATTTTCCGGAAATTGTATCGAAATTAGCAAAATTAGAAGTTGCTCTTTCGATTACGACAAATGGTATTTTAGTCGATCGCCATATTGATGTTTTAAAGCAATATAAAATCAATAAGATCAATTTGAGCCTTGATACGCTGATTGCTTCTAAATTTCATCATATAACACTTCGTAATCAGTTTGAGAAGGTAATTGATAATTTGCATTTGCTTTTGAATAATGGTTTTAAGGTAAAAGTAAATGTGGTTTTGATCAAGGGATTTAATGAAAACGAAATTGTAGATTTTGTCAAACTAACACAGTATTTGCCTTTATCAGTTCGTTTTATTGAGTTTATGCCTTTTGCCGGAAACGAATGGGACCGCAGTAAAATGATTTCTCAAAGCGATATTTTATCAGAGTTGGAAAAGACTTTTTCTTCTGAGGAAATTAAGAAACTGGAAGACGAAAAAAACTTTACGGCCCGAACCTATAAAATAAAAAATTTTCAAGGCGATTTCGGAATCATAAGTTCTATTACAAATCCGTTTTGCGATGGCTGCAACAGAATTCGCCTGACGGCAAACGGAAAAATTAAAAATTGTCTTTTCTCTAATTCCGAAACTGATTTATTGACACCTTTCAGAAATCGTGAATCGATCACAAACCTGATTTCTGATGCTGTAAAGAGCAAAAAGAAAGTCAGAGCCGGAATGATTACCCTTGAGGAAATGGACGATCCTAAACTTCATTTTGATAATCGCAGTATGATTGCGATTGGGGGATAGCTCTTTTGGAGTTTACGCAATATTGTCGTTTCGACGAAGGAGAGCTTCGCAAGGAACTCCGCAACGAAAACCCAATCTTTGTCGAACTTCTCGTGGAGATTTCCCGTCCATGGAAATGACAAACTATAAGGATAAGTCTTTACCAAATGAAAAAGGTCTAACTTTTTCAAGTCAAACCTTCTTCCTAAATTATTTCTTCTTTTTAGCTTTGTCTTTTTTCTTAGACTTAGCTTTCTTTTTGGCTATTTTTTTAGCTTTTGCTTTTTCTTTCGCTTTTTTAGCCTTTTCTTTTTTCTTAGCAGCAGCTTTTTGTTTTGCTTTTTTAGCTTTTTCTTTCTTTTTGTCTTTTTTAGCCTGATCTTTTTTCTTGGCTAATTTCTTTTTCTCTTTTTCCTTGTCTTTGTCTTTCACTTTTTTCTTCTGTTTATCTGTTGATTTATCTTTTTTAGTTTCTCCCTTTGTTTTAACCGCGTCATCAGTTTTAGTTTCTGATGCTTCATTTTTTGCTGGTTCTTTGATTGTTACTTTTGGAGTTGTTATTTGTTCTGTTTTTTCAGCAGCAGCAGGAATTACTTTTCTTGCAGGAGCTCTGCGAACTACAGGTTTTGGAGAAGTTGTTGCTGCCGTTTTTGTTGTAGCTTTTGGTGCTGTAGTTGTTGGCGCGACAGGTTTTGCGGCAGTTGTTGGTTTAACCGGTGTTGCTTTACGAACTGGTGTTTTTGCAGCCGGTGTGTTTACTGTTTTTTTATTTTCTGTAGCAGGCTGAATATTTTCAGGTGTTGGTGAATCAATTTTTTCTGGGGTAATTTTTTCGTTGTCGTTTTCCATATTGATGCGTTTTTAATGAGTATATTGTTACAATGTAACTAAATTGTTAATTAACAGTTAAGTAAAGATAAACATAAAACAAGTCCGCCAATGTTAAGTTTTTACTTAAAAATTAACTATAAGGTGTTTATTTTTAATATGTTGGATTTTTGGTAGAAATAAAAGTCGAAAATCTCTTAACAATTCTACCTGAGAAATAATGTAAATTACCAGAGGAATGATAAATGGTAGTTTGAATAATTTTTCTTTTGAAAACGAGTGCCCTGGCCCAGATGGAAACGGCATCCTTTTGTGTCCGCCGCGGCGGACACAAAAGATATAGAGGACAGCTGGATTAGCTCCTGAAAATTATAATGAAAGCATATAGTCTAATTTTCGACAATTTCTAAAATTTTAAAATTGCTTTTTGGTGCTTCGCATAAGGAGCAGCAATAAGTTTCGGCCAAATCTGTGAATAAAATACCTTTTGGAATACCTTGATTTTTATCTCCGTATTCGGATTTATATAGTGTTAAGCATTCCTGACATTGGTAAATATCTAATGGTGTTTTTTCTTTTTTCTGAGGATTTTCGGTTGTTTCAGGAACAGAATTTCCGAGTTCTTCGAAATATTTCCGACTCAGTTCAATTAATATTGTAGGCAGTTCGAGTTTGTCTATATCTTGCGAATGCACCAGATATTCGCGTGTATTGGCATCGAAGTTCTTTGCATATAAGACATTATAGGTATCTCTGATTTTGATTGATTCGAGAGCTTTTGGCAATTCATTTTTCTCTACTACAATCGACGTAAAATAATGCCCGTCGCGATTGTATTCTGATAACCCAAAAGTTAATCCGTATGTACTAATATCAAATTGATCGAGTGTCCGAACAAGATATGTTTTAAGATTTAGCGCCCAGTCCATTGCTACAGGTAAGTGCCAGTTTAACTCTAATAAAGAATGGCGGACATTGATGCCTCGTTTACCCAGGAATTTTTCCCATTCGAGTTTTCGATCTTTCGGGATTCCCTTTATTATAAACGATTTCCAGGGCGTGATGCATATTTTTCCAATTTTACAGTCAAAACACAGGTCGCACATTTCTTTCAGGAAACCTAAATCGTATAAATTATTTCGCCAGTACAAACCCAGCCAGTATTGGTCGATTCCCATTCGGTTCATGCCTTCGTAATAGGGGAAGGGATAAAACGGAATATTCAATGGCTTGTCTATTGTTCGATTATTGGTGTCTAAAGCTTCGCTTACAAGCGCAAATATCATATCGATACCAATAGATTCTTCGGCTGTAATTTTTTCGATTTCATAATAAAACTGAGCAATATCCCAACTGTAAATCAAAATTGGATAGACTTCCATACGTTCCCAATTGGGTAGGCGAATGTACAAATACCAATAGTCTTCATGCTCCGAAGCAATAAAATTAAGATGTCCCGTAAACAAGGGTACCAATTGCTGCCTGGGATCATTGATATTGACTTTTAATCGTGGCTGCTCTTTGAACTGCTCCAGAATATATAAAAACTTATTGCCTGTAAGCCAATTGGTGTTCCTGAAAATATCGGTAGAAACATAGGAGGAAACGATATTGTTTCCGCTTTTTTGTTCGGGAAAAACAAAATGATGTTTCCCCAGTTTTTCTTTATCTAAGGTTTTAAATCCTTTTGGAAAAATAATATCCTGCCTTGAACCAAAGGAGATAGAATCTAAACCCTGATCCATTGCCATATTGACTACTTCTTTCAGTTCTCCGGGCGAAATAACGCCTCCTTTTACTATTAATCTTGTTAGTTCCATATCTCTATTTTGGTTTCAGGTTTTTCTTTTTTTTCAGGGTTCAGGTTACTTTGCTTTGAGCATAAATTTTACCATAGAGTGTACCATTTTTTTTCACCGAGTTTCGCAAATATTTTTTAATTTATGTTTAATAAGTAGCCAAAGTTCACCAAGCTTTGGGCAAAGATCTTATTGCATAGCTTTGTGAAACTTTGCAAAAAACCTTTGTGAACTTTGCGGTTAGATCAACACAATGCGATAACCTGAAACTTGAAACCTGAAACAACTTTTAAACTTTACACTTCGCTAAAATCTCTTTAACTTCTGTTTTACAACTTCCGCAGCCTAATCCTGCGCCGGTGTTTTTGCATAAATCTGTAAAATTGTTTACGCCGCTTTTGATGGTTTCTTCGATATTTCCGGCTCCAACCTGACTGCAGGAACAAACCAATTTTCCGAGGACTGGTTTTGCATTTGAAGTTCCTCTTAGTAATAAATTTCGTTTGTCTGATAGTTCGATTTTGCTTTCTATCATGGTTTTGAACTCGGCAAATTCATTTTTATCCCCCATTAAAATAGCACCCACCAGAAGATCATCCTTAACAATACATTTTTTGTAATAACGTTTTTTCAGATCGGCAAAAATAATTTCTTCGTATGAATCGTCGTTTTCAGGAATTTCGATATCACCAATACTGCATAGGTTGATATCTTCCAGTTTCAGAATATTCATTAGAATAGATCCTTTGTAAAAACTGCTGATATCGCCCGCTAAAAAGTTGGCTAAAATATCAGCTTGTTCTTCGGCGGCAGATGTGATTCCGAATAATTTATTATTGAATTCAGCTATTTCTCCAATAGCAAAAATATCAGGATTTGAGGTTTGTAAATACTGGTTTACTTTTACACCGCGTCCGCAGGCCAGACCGCTTTCTCTGGCGATTTCAATATTCGGAATTGTTCCTATAGTATAAACAATTGCATTTGCGGTGATGATTCTGCCACTTTTTAAGGCAATTTCTATTTCATTCGGATTATCGGTTTCAAAAACGGTACTTACTTCGTTGTCAAAATAAATCTGAATATCGCGAAGCTGTACTTCCTCGGCTAATAATTTACTTGAAATTCGGTCTAATTGACGCTCCATTAAACGAGATGCCCTTTGAATAATAGTCGTTTTAACTTTTTTATGTTTTAGGGCAGCAGCCAATTCTAATCCTAATAAACCGCCGCCAATAATAACAACGTGTTGTTCCTCGGTTGGTAAATTAGTGCTGTCAAGGTGTTTTTTTAATCGGTCTGCATCTTCTTTTCGTCGTACGGTAAATCTGCCGGGAAGATGCAGTTGTGCATTTTCAGGAACAAACGGGCGGCTTCCTGTTGCCATAATCAAAGAATCATAAGCATGTATTTCGCCTAAGCCATCTGTTATTGTTTTATTTGATGCATTTATTTTAGTAATGGCGATGCCGGCATTCATGGTAATTTTTAGTTTATTGAGAGCTTCTCCATCTTTTACTTTTAGCAATTGTTGCCAGGAAAATTCCCCTGTCATATATTCCGGAAGTAAGACACGATTATAAAAGGGATTTATTTCATTCGAAAAAACGACAATTTCATCTGTAGAATTGAACTCACGATAATTTTGAATAAACCTGAACGCTGCGGCTCCGGCGCCTACAATTGCAATTTTCTGAAAAGGTTTTACATATTTGCTAATGTTAACCGTTGTGTATTTAAAATCAGGTTCTTTAGAAACCGGATCGACAACAGTATTCGTCAGATTATTGGTTCGGTTTAAATCATTTTCGAGTTGTTTTCCCCAATGCATGGGCAGAAAAACAACTTTTTCTTTGATCGAATCCGTTACTTTTACTTTTACACGAACTTCTCCATTTTTGCTGGATACAATAACAATATCTCCATTTTTAATATCATTTTTAAAAGCGTCAATTGGGTTGATTTCTAAAACCGGACTTGGTGTATGTGTCATCAATCGGGATACTTTTCCGGTTTTGGTCATGGTATGCCATTGATCGCGAACGCGTCCTGTTGTTAAAATAAAAGGGAACTGGGCATTGGGCTGTTCCGATGTGTTTTCTATTGCAGTTGGTAAATTGAAAATTGCTTTTTGCGATGGTGTATAGAATTTCTTGTCGGTAAATAGGCGAGGGGTTCCCGGATGTCCGTAATCAGGAACAGGCCATTGAAAAGTGCCTTCGGTTTTTAACCGATGATAATTTAAGAACGAGATATCGATATTGGTATTTTTAGTCAGGGCACAATGTTCTTTGTAAATTTCTTCGGCGCTATTAAAATTAAAACCATTAAAATTCATTTTTTTAGCAAAGCGAATTAAAATTTCAATGTCAGAAAGTGCTTCACCGGGCGCATTGATTCCTTTTGGCAAATAAGAAATCCGACGCTCAGAGTTGGTCATTGTACCTTCTTTTTCTAACCAGCCTGCTGCGGGCAATAGTAAATCGGCGTATTTTGAAGTATCGGCATTGTGCGAAATATCCTGAACGACAACAAATTTGGCATTTTGTAATGCTTTTTCGATACGGCGGGAATCCGGTAAACTTACTAAAGGATTGGTGCAGATAATCCAGACCGCTTTCATTTTACCTGATTCCAATGCTTCAAACATTTCAGTTGCTGTCAGGCCCGGTTTATCTGAAATTTCATCAACGCCCCAAAAATCGGCTACTTCTTTGCGATGTTCCGGATTTGCGATTTCTTTATGTGCAGCCAGCAGTGTTGCCATTCCGCCCACTTCTCGTCCGCCCATTGCGTTGGGTTGTCCTGTTAACGAAAATGGTCCTGAACCGGGTTTTCCTATTTGTCCCGTTAATAATGATAAATTCAGCAAAGCGGTATTTTTATCTACGCCAACGGCACTTTGGTTGAGTCCCATCGCCCAAAGCGAAATAAATCCTTTGGCTTTGCCAATAATATCTGCGGCAAGTTTAATGTCGTTTACTGATATACCGCAAATCTTTGAAGCTTTTTCTAAAGAAGTACTTAGAACTAAGTCTTTGTATTGTTTGAAATTTTCGGCATTATTTTTTACAAAATCATGATCTACGTAGCCTTTTTCTATGATGCGTTTGGCAATAGCATGATATAAAATAATATCAGATCCCGGAATAATCTGCAAATGCAGATCGGCAAAAGCGGCTGTATCCGTGCGTCTTGGATCAATAACAATGATTTTTATTTTTGGATTTTTCTCCTTGTGTTTTTCTATTCTTCTAAATAAAATAGGGTGGCACCAAGCCGGATTTGCACCTGTAATCAGGAACGTATCGGCAAGTTCGATATCATCATAAGCAATGGGTACAGCATCTTCACCAAATGTTTTTTTATACCCAACAACGGCTGAGCTCATGCACAAACGGGAATTCGTGTCGATATTATTGGTTTTTAAAAATCCTTTTACCAATTTGTTGACAAGGTAATATTCTTCGGTTAAACATTGGCCTGAAATGTAAAACCCAACGCTGTCGGGACCGTGTTTTTTTATGATAGAAGTAAAAACGGCTGCAGCGCGATCAAGTGCAGTATCCCAACTTACGCGTTCCAGCGGATAGGATTTACTGCCACGCATTTCCGGATATAAAATCCTGTCTGAAGTATCATTGACTACGTAATGCAAATTCATTCCTTTAGAACATAACATTCCTTTGTTTACCGGATGGTCTTTGTCTCCCGTAACCATTACGCCATTTTTAGCATCTTTGGTTACGATTATGCCACAGCCAACGCCACAATACGAACAGGTAGTTTTGATTTTGGTATTTTGCATTACACTTCTTTTTAAGTACGATTAGTTAAATCCTAATTAGATTCTAAATAATTCACTTATTTATCTCTAAACAAAAATAAGTATTTTTACGTATAAATACTTATTTTTAGAATTTATTTTTCTATTTTTGATAAAAATAAATGAGCAACAACAAATTAGTTTAAATGCATAAAATTCGAACTCATGAAAGAAGAAGCCGTTTGTTATACCTGCCTGAATGAAAATTGTTTTATTAAGAAGCATCTGCATTTGGAGCAAATGAAAAAGTATGTTTTGAAAAAGAATACTTTTGTTTGTAAAAAATCAAATCCTTTTATTACTGAAGGAGATCCAATACAGGGACTTTATTTTATTTGTTCGGGAAAAGTAAAAACGATAAAAACCGGAATAAATGGAAGGGAACAAATTGTCCGGTTAACAAAAAATGGAGATACAATAGGTTTTCGCGGATTTGGAACGAGTAAAAGATATTTGATTGGCGCCTCTGCCTTAGAAGATAGTGTTTTGTGTAATTTTAGTAATGAAACTATGCTTGAAATTCTTCAGAACATTCCTGAATTTACATATGCATTAATGTTATTTTATGCCGATGAATTAAATAAAAGCGAAAACAACATTCGTAAAATTGCTCATATGAATGTACGTGAACGTGTAATCGATTTGTTGCTTTATATTCATCGTAAGTTTGGTCAAATAAATGATGTGATAGACATTGAACTTTCCCGAAAAGAGATTGCTGATTTTGCCGGAACTACAGAAGAGCAGGCGATTCGTGTACTTTCTAATTTAAAAAAAGAAATGCTGATTAAAACCGTCGGAAAAAGAATTGGGATTTTGGCGCTGCCTAAATTAAGATCCGAAATTATGGAACATAAATATTTTAATTAAGTATTATTACTTAAAAGGAAGTAAAGGGATTTGGCGGAGACGTACAGAAGTACGCCTCCTGGCAACATTATAGTGGTTATTTTTTCTTTCCAACAAATCGAATGACAGAACCTTTTCCGTTATGGAACAGACCTTCGTTTAATTCGATTTCTTTTTCTTCTAATTGAATGATTTCATAATCAGGAAAATCAGATTGTATTTCTTCAATAGAAAATAGGGATTCAATATCTTTTGGCCCGCCAACTTTATCGTTTATGGCCAGATATTCGAGATGTTTTTTACTAAAAGCTTCAAAAATAATGAATCCGTCTTTACGTAAATAAGTTTCTAATGTTTTGTGAATTGAGGATTTAATTGCTGCCGGAAAGTGTGCATAAATTAGTGCAATAGCATCAAATTGTTCAGTCTGATAATGGAGAGTTTCCAGTTCTCCAACCTGATAATCCATTTCGACATTGTTCGCTTCAGCTAATTTAAGTGCTTTGTTTTTTCCTTCGGCACTAATATCAAATGCTGCCACTTTCCAGCCTGATTGGGCAGCAAAAACAGCATTTCGGCCTTCGCCTTCAGCAGGGAAAAGAATACTTCCGGGGTTTAGTTTTTCAAGTTGTTCTTTTAAATAATTGTTGGGTGCTGTGCCGTAAGCAAATTCTTGGCTGCTGTAACGGTCGTTCCATCTGTCTGTCCAGGTGTTGTTCATAGTTTATAAATTGAATTTAATGATTAAAGGTTTATGATCGCTATGTAAAGTCCAATCCTGATAATTTCCTACTTGTACGCTTTCTAAAATTTCTATGAAGTCATTTGATGCAAAACAGTAATCGAGATGATAAGGTTTGTTTTCGTGGCGATACATATATAAAGTTGGGTGCTGTTCTCTTCCCTGTATTTGATTGTAAAATTTATGATAGGTGCTAAAGATTTTTTTTGATCCTAACTTTTCGACAACAGTAGAATGATTTCCTTCCCGACGTGGTTTGTCCCAAATGGTATTGCTGTTAAAATCTCCCACTAAAATTGTTCCAGTTTCTGTAATAAGATCTTCATAAAAATTAATGGCTTTCCAAACCTGTGTTACATAAGCGCCATCTTTATCTGCTGGGTTATTTGCCCAAACGGCAAATAGTGTAAAATCGACTTTTCCGCCAGTAATGGCAATGGGCAGAATATTTTTGAAGTTTGGATTATGGCAATCCAGCAGTTCAAAGCGATAATCGCTATAGGAGAAAACACCAAGCCCTTTATGCGGATTTGTGCCGTACCAAAGAATATCTGTTGGTAATTGTATTCCGTCAGGAAATTTGAGTTTTTCAGGATTTTCACACTCAGAAATTACTGCAATATCAGGATCGTAAGCCAAAATGAATTCGGCTTTTTTTCTGAATGCCATATTACAATTCCAGGCTATGATTTTCATTTAGTGAAGAATTTTTGTACCGGATTTAATTGTGTTTAGTAGAAGTGAGACTTGTTATAAATTGGGAAAAGAACCAATAAATCTAAATCAAATATACCAAAAGAATGTGTTACTGACCCTAAAAAAAATACCCTTTTTCCAAAAAAGAAAAAGGGTAAAATATAAATAGTGGTTAGATAGAAAAAACTATTTTTTCCAGCTAAAAATTCCAGGGTTTACAGAAATCATTAACCATGCCCAGTTGTTGGTATGTCCCGCATATCCCGGAGCTTTTAAAACTTCTAAAGTTTTAGTGCCAAACATTTGAGAGTAACCTCCTGTAAGGGTAATATCTTTTTTGAAATTGAATCCGGCGGTAAAGTCGACCTCAGTTCCTAAGTACGAATCCATTTTTTTGTTTGCTACAACGACATCAGCAGCAGATAAGAATACGTGTGGCATCAAGGCAAATTGCCATTTTTTTACATTGTAGCTGAATTTCAAATTAGCATCTTGTAAACCCACGCTGTTTTGATGACCACCTCCAACATAAAAATAATCCATATAACCATTAAAAGCGTGATTGGTACCAAAAATAGGGTTGAATGATTTGATCACTGTACTGGCATCATCCATATCTTTTCCTGATAAATATTCGTAACCAATACCAGCTTTAAAAGAATCTGTTATACTGTATGCAAAGTTTACAGCACCATCCCAGGCACTCACCTGTTTGTCTGCACTTTTTCCGGTTTGGCCGTAGAAACTTAAGTTACTGTCAATTTTTTTGGTTTTGTAAGTCAGGTAAGTTCCAAAAGTTTGTTTGTAATCAACTAGTAATTTTTTATCGAGGTTTGCATATTCATAACCTGTATTCAAAACTAATAAACTAACGCCTAATTTGTCGACATTAGTATGGTACCAGGCATATTGCATCGCTTTATAATTGTTTACAGTATAAGGAGTCTGAAAGTTGTTTTCGGCATCAGTGTTATAGGCAAATCCCATATCAAGCTGATGGTTTTTTGGATGAAACGAAATCATTAACGCGTCATGGCTTTGTCCTTGTTGTAACCAGTCGATTTCTCCCATAATACGTTGATTGTCGTATGAAAGTACCTGGCGTCCTGCTCTTGCACTCCATTTTTCACTGATATCATATTGTACCCAGGCTTCAAAAACGGCTACACCATTTTTATCCGAAGTGGCAGTTGTTGGCACATCTCCCCATGTTCTGACATTCTGAAAAGTTAATTTTACAGATAACTGATCCTGTTTGTAATTAAAATTTAATCTTGAACGCTGTGAGATTTGAGAAGTTGCCTCTCTACCTTCCGGTATAAGGGTTTTATATCCGTTACGGTATTCAAAACGTGGTCTTAATTGCAAATTTACGTTTAATTCCTGCGCTTGTATGTCAAGGCTTATTCCTACTAGTAATAAGAATAGAATTAATTTTAATTTTTTCATAATTGGTTTCTTTAAATATCAGCAAAACTATAAGAAAAATACCTTGTTTAATATGGTGAAAATCATATTTGTTTATTTTGTCTTTTAAATTATTGTGCATCAATTAATCTGGATAATTTAGGCTGATTTTCGTTCATTATTTTTGTAATGGTATAATGCATCCAAATTAAGCAAATGGCTGAAAACACCAATATAAAAATCCATGAACTGGACCAGATTCCGGTTGCAGTCAGTAGATACCCAAAAATGATAGGGCCAAAAAAACCTCCTAAACCGCCAATCATACCGACCATTCCTCCAACAACCCCAACTTCGGTAGGGAAATATTCAGGAATATGTTTGTAAACTGCTGCTTTCCCTATTCCCCATGAAATTCCAATTAAGATCACCAGAACCAGAAAAACCCACATATTGGCATCAAACTTTATAACTGTAATTCCTTTAGCCAAAAGTTCTTTTTTCTTAACCGTTTGGTTTTGTTCTACCACGACTTGCTGCCAGGATGTACTGATGGGAAAGATGGCACTTTCGCTTAGATCTTCTTTCTTTTGCGCAACAGCAAAATCTGTTTCTCCAATCTTGATATTGTTATTTGAAACGGAAGTTATAGTGCCTTTTTTTGTTGCTAAAACTCCCGGACCAGTGGTGGTGATTTCCATTTTTGGGATCATTAATAAGGCACTTAAAATTACTGATGAACTTAAAACCCAGTACATCACTTTTCTGGCTCCGAATTTATCTGATAAATATCCTCCAAAAGCTCTGATTACGCCAGATGGCAAACTGAAAAGTGTAGCAAATAAGCCACCCATTACTAAACTGGTTTGATAGACATTCATAAAGTTGGGCAATAACCATTGTGAATAGGCGACAAAACAACCGAAAACCAAAAAGTAATAAGCTCCAAAACGCCACACTCTGGCTGATTTTAAAGATCCCAGCATTTGAGAAACGCTTTTAGTATTGTTCTCTATTTTTTTATTTTTGGCGAAAATCAAAAAGGCGACTCCAATTACCAGTAAAGAAATGGCATAAATAACGGGCAATATTTTCCAGCCATTTTGAGGATCATCAATAGAGAAGTGATTTAATAATGAAGGTGCCAGAAAAGTGGTTATTGCGGCTCCGGCATTCCCCATCCCGAAGATTCCCAAGGCACGTCCCTGCCATTCTTTTGGATACCAAATAGAGGTATATCCAATCCCGACAGCAAAGCTTGTTCCTACCATTCCGAAGAAAAAACTCAGTAAAGCAAACATAAAAAAGCTGTCGGCGTAGGGAAGGAGAAACAATGGAATAGAGGAGAGGAGTAATAAAAGGGAAAAAACATATTTTCCGCCAAATTTATCTGTTAGAATACCAATTGGTAAACGCATGATTGAACCCGTCAGAATTGGGATCCCGAGTAACCAGCCCACCTGAACAACGTTCCAGTGGAAAATTCCGTTATCGACTAAAAAAGTTACCAAAACGCCGTTTAGTGTCCAGCAGGCAAAACACACTGTAAATGCCAATGTGTTCAAAAATAAAATTTTGTGAGATTGAGATAATGGGTTTGTAGTTTTCATAGCACTTATAATTTTTGATAAAAATAAGTACTATAACTTAGTTTAAAGATGCTAAAACGCAGTTTTTGAAAAATAATTAAGTATTAATACGTAATTATTGAAGCAAGGAATACTCTGTCGCTTTATTCGAAAGTTCCATTAAATTTTTGACCTTTAACTTTTTCATTAAGTTAAAACGATGTACTTCGGCTGTACGCTTGCTGATATCAAGTGCTTCAGCGATTTCTTTGTTTCCTTTTCCGGATAATAGCAGCGTAAGGATTTCTTTTTCTCTTTTGGTAATCATCATTTCGTCGGCTAAACTTTGTTTAGGTTCTAATGATGTCGAAGAGTGGGTCAATTGGCTTATTAATATAGAGGAAATATCACCGCTAAAATATTTTCCGCCGGCAGCAACGGTATGCAGTGCTTTTAGGAATTCTTCTTTGCTTGAACCTTTTAGTAAATAACCATCGGCTCCGGCTTTTATTGACTTTAATACATATTCTTCAGATTCGTGCATAGAAAGCATGATGATCTTTACGTTATTATTTTCGCTTCTAAGTTTTTCTACTACCTCGATACCGGTTAAGTTGGGCATACGAATATCTACTATAAGTAAATCTGGTTTGCTGGCTGCAACCACTTCAAGAGCATCAGCACCATCAATGGCTTCTCCTACAACCTCGATGTTTGCTTCGTTTTCAAGTAATGATTTAATTCCATCTCTTACAAAAACATGATCGTCTGCCAGTACTACACGAATGATATTACTCATAATTTACTTAAATTTTATTTTGGATTTTTACGTATATTCATCTACAAAGAAGACGCTAATATACGTAATTTTTGGATTTGAAATTCTAATTTTTTTATCCCGAAGTTTCGGGACTAAATTCTAACATTAAAGCCAACATTAAAATTTCATTAAAAAATGACTTACATTAAAAGTTATATGTTGCTATTTGAGGATAGGTTTGCGTTGAACTTTGTCAAAGTTTGAAACTTTGACAAAGGTTTTAGATGTCATTTCTGGTAAATTCGGAGTAATCTTAAGATCTTCTGAAAGCGATTGCCCGCGAGAGGGATAGGAGCTGGCTACCGAAGTAGCGCGGATAGCCCGACAGCATGCCGGTAAGAGGGCGAATAAAGACAAAGCAACTTTGCCCTCTTACCGGGATGGTGTCTCGCCCAAATGATTGTAGAACTTATTTTGATTTACATTGTGGCTTCGACTTCGCCAGCCTGACAAGATTACAAGAATCTTCATCTAAATTGGTGATCATTATAACGGAGTTTCTTGTGTGATCTCTCCCTTCTGTCGAGATGACAAGATTGTGTGAGAACTGGAATTTAAAATTTAGATTTTCCTTTTTTTATATTGGAATATTAAATGTAATTCTCGTTCCTTCGCCGGGAATAGAATTAATAAATACGCGGCCGTTTACGTATTGAATTCGCTCTTTCATAAATAATAATCCCATTCCGGATTCGCTGTTGCGCTTTTTGTCTACTGCGTTGATGTCAAAGCCTTTTCCGTTGTCGTCTACAATAATACTTAATAAATTGTTGCTGTGTGAAAGCTGCACAATGATATGCGATGATTCGGCATATTTTATGGCATTATTGATGGCTTCCTGCGTTAGGCGGTAAATATTAATTTCGATTAGAGAATCTAGACGTTGGTTAAAATCGGTTTTGTTGTAAAACAGAATTTCTTTTCCGGTTAGTTTTGAAAGTTCCTGCGTCAGTTTTGCGAGTGAAGAAACAATACCGTGATCGCTCAATTCCGGAGGCATTAGGTTGAAAGTTGCGGTACGAACCCCTTTTATGATATCGAGAGATAATTTCTTTAAATACTCGATTTTTTGAGCCGATTTTTCTTTATCGTCGAGATTGATGCTTTCCAGACTAAACTTTAAACCGGTAAGCATTTGCCCGATTCCGTCGTGAATTTCTTTTGCGATTCGGTTTTGTTCGTTTTCCTGATTTTCAACGATTTTACTTGAAATAATCTTTTGCTGATTGATTTTTTCGGTACTGTTTTCTATGTTCAGGCGTTCGACTTCGCGCTGTGCTTTTTTACGTTCGGTAATGTTGAAACAAATAATTAAAAGTTCCGATTCTTCTTTTTTGATGGTTACCGGAACCATTGATAAATCAAGCCAAAAAGTCTGGGCTTCTTTATTGATGATTTTAATTTCACCTTGCCAGCCACTTCGATGTTTTTCGAAAATGATTCGGTCAATATTCAGTTGTTCCTTTTCGTCGGTTGTCAGAACTTCGGAGAATTTTTTGTTGGAAGAAAATCGGGTGTAGTTTAAAAGCTTGGCAAATTTTTCGCCAATATGAATAATCGAACCATCGGGCGCAATACGGCAATACAGCAGCGTATTTTCCATGGCATAGTTCAGGGACTTTAATTCTTTTACTGAGTTTTCTTTTATTTCGCTAATGATTTCGGTATCATAAGCGAGTTTTAAAGCTTTCTTTTCAGAAGATAAAAGCTTGGCGATGAGTTTCTCGATTTTTTTGTTGGTAGGTTTGAAGATGAAGAAAAACTCCATCAGTAAAACGAAAAGCGTAAAGGCAAAAATCCAGTATTCTATTTTGCGCTGTTCGGTAACTTTTTCGTGTGCTTCGAGATCGTACTGACTTACAATCTGATTCATTTTCGAAAGGAAAACGCCTTCGTTTTTTAGTACGGTCTGAACCAGTTTTTGATTCTGGTTTAAATTGCTTTTTTGTTGTAAGTTTTGAAGAAAAAAATCAGTAGATTGACTTATGGTACTGAAAACAGGATTGATTTCTTTATACAATTTATTTAGGGTTTCACTTTTTTCTGTCGGAAAAGCTAAACTGTCGTTACCATTTTCAAGTGCGTTTTGAGTTGTTTTCCAGAGTTCGAGAACATTTTTCAGATGTGATATTTGTTTTTGTGAAATAGTATCAGAAACATAATGTAAGATCAGCACTTCTTTGACAATTTTCTGGCTTAACATTCGCTGTTTACCTGAAATATTAATGATTTTAGAATCACTTAATTGCTGTTTTAAGTTGTACTGAACCAGGATTTGGCTAAGAATGACGGTTATGGCAATAGTCCAGAGTGCAAAAAAATACCAACGGCGTAAATTTTTGAAATTGATTTTATCTGCAGCTTCCTGATTGCTTTTTTTCATTCGAATAGATTTGTCTTTTGTCGGAAAACGGAATTCGCCTTTAGCTCATTTTCCAATCAGATTACAATCCTAAAGAGGCTTTTATTAAGTTTAGGTTTTCTTCAGAATAATTAATTTTTAAGGCTTCCTGATGTCCTTTGTCAGACATTTTATCCCAGGTTTTTTTGATAATGTTTTTTAGTTTTTCATCATCGTGTTTATGAACAAACGGATCTAAGTAATATTCTAAAAATACGAGACAGATAATATCTTCGAGCAATTGTGTTTCAGCATCTTTCTTCAGTAATTTCTTTTCGATTAAAAAAGAAACACGATCTATAAAATCCTGATTATATCCTGATTTTTCCAGAATTTCGGCTGTAGTTTTAGCATGAAATTTTTTAAGATCTTCTCTCCATCTCAAATACCCCACACGATCCATTGGGTAGGATTCTCGGGCTACTTTCCATCGGCAAATGTGTTGTGCTTTTGAGGCAATCTGAATTTGCTCTGAAGCTTCGGGTTCGAACTGCATCAGTCTTTCGTACATTCTGTTCGAATACAATAATTCTTTTGGATATTGGGTATTTTGGTCGATTTCGATGTTGGGATCCTGTGCATTTTCGGCATCAATCCACTCGCTTGCTTTTTGAAAAGGTGTGTTCATTTTTTTGGTAAGATAATAGATTTCAAAGATACATAAATTAGTAGAAAAGTCGAAAGTAAGATGAAAGAAGCAAGAAGCAAGACGATAAACGTTTTTAAAATCTTGCTTCTTGTTTCTTGCCTCTAAAAAGTCTAATCCACGAAACCAACAAATACTTCATCTTCAATAATTTTAATAGGATAGGTGGCAATTTTATAATCATCACCATTTAAGTTAGATCCATCCAATAACGAAAAAGTCTTTTTGTGCATCGGACAGGCGATTTTTGGGATGTCCTCTGTAGATCCTGTCATTCCTCTTGCCAGAACCATTTCCATTTTATGCGGGCAGGCGTTTTGGCAAGCGTACCATTCGTTACGGCGTGTAAAATTAAAAATGGCAATTTGTTTGTTTTTGTATTTGATGCAGCCGCCGCGATTGGTTGGGAAGTCTTCTGTTTTTCCGGCTTTGAACCAAATTGTCGCATCGTTTGGATGAACTGTTTCGTATTGATTTAAGATTTCTTCCATTTTGATAAGTTTTGTGTTCCTGTTTCTTATCCCTCTTTTTACAATCAAGAGAGTTTGATGGCGCAGTAAAAAAGAGGGTAAGAGGACAGCAAACGTTTTTGTGATATTTTTTTTTTTTTGGAGCTTTTTTTAAACACATAGAGACATAGGTTGGATAGTTTTAAAGAAAGAAAATCAAAAAGAAACTCGTTTCTTCACACATAGCGATGTGATTTATTTTAAGTAAAACGCCTTTATTCGCTCCTGTAAGCTATGTTTGTATGTGTTTAAAAATTATTTATAGAGTTACGTCCACGCTTTTGGTGCTTTTTGATCTCTTAACGGAACAAAAACAACATTATCATCTTTGTCTTCAGAGTTTACAAAATGATTGAAACGTTTTAACAATCTTGGTTTTTCCAGTACTTGTTTCCATTCGCATTCAAAAGTATTGACCAGAGTCTGCATTTCGGCTTCAAGTGTTTCACAGATGCCCAGGCTGTCTTCGATGATTACTTCTTTCAAATATTCTAAACCTCCGTCTAATTTGTCCAGCCAGGTTGCGGTTCTAATTAGCGGACCAGCGGTGCGGATGTAATACATTAAAAAACGATCCAGATATTTGATAACGGTTTCTTTGTCGATTTTTTCAACTAATAAAACGGCGTGTTTTGGGTTGGCACCACCGTTTCCGGCAATGTATAAATTCCAGCCGCCTTCAACAGCAATCAATCCGAAATCTTTTCCTCGGGCTTCGGCACATTCGCGAATACAGGCCGAAACTCCGCCTTTTAGTTTATGAGGAGAACGAATTCCTTTGTATCTGTTTTCGAGTTCTATGGCGAATCCGGCGCTGTCATCCATTCCGTAACGACACCAGGCATTTCCAACGCAGCTTTTTACGGCTCGAAGCGATTTTCCATAAGCATGACCGCTTTCGAAACCATTATCGATTAGGATTTTCCATATTTTTGGTAAGTCACTTAAATGTGCTCCAAATAAATCGACACGTTGGGCTCCGGTAATTTTAGTATATAAATCGAATTGTTTGGCTACTTCGCCAATAACGATAAGTTTCTCTGCCGTAATTTCGCCTCCGGCAACTCTTGGAACTACAGAATAGGTTCCGTTTCGTTGAATATTGGCCAAAAATCTATCATTTGTATCCTGTGTTGTAACGTGTTTGTTGGCAGTATCATTATATATACTGGAGAAAATGGAAGCTACAACAGGTTTGCAAACTTCGCAGCCATCGCCTTTGCCATGATGATCAATAACTTCATAGAAGTTTTCGTATTTGTTGATTTTTACCAAATCGAATAATTCCTGGCGCGTATAGCTAAAGTGTTCGCAAATAACATCTTTTACTTCTTTACCAAGAGATTTTTGAGTGGCTTTTACCAAATCAGAAACCATTGGTTTACAGCCTCCGCAACCGGAAGTGGCTTTGGTATGTTTGACCACATCTGAAAAGTTAGAGCATGTTTCGTCTAAAAGCGAGCAGCAGATAGCACCTTTAGTCACGTTTTCGCAAGAACATATTACAGCGGTATCAGGCAGGTCTAAAACGCTTCCTAAACTTGAACCTTCAGAACCGTCTCTGGAACCTAAAATCAGATCTTCAGGATTTTTTGGCAAAGCCATGGCATTGCTGAAAATTTGAAAAAGGGAATTGTAATCGCTTGAATCGCCTACTAGTATTCCGCCTAATAAGGTTTTAGAATCTTTGGTCACGTTGATTCGTTTGTAAATGCCGCTTAATTTATTCTCATAAATAATCGCAGTTACATCATTGTTTTCTATAAAAGGATCACCAAAACTCGCTACTTCAACGCCAATTAATTTTAATTGTGTCGATATATCGATGGTTTCTCTCATGGTTTTAGAACCCTTTAAGATTTGCTCAGCAGCAACATCTGCCATTTCGTAACCTGGCGCAACAAGTCCGTAAATGTTTTGGTTGTAAAGCGCTACTTCGCCAATGGCATAAATAGAAGGATCTGATGTCTGCATTTGATTGTTTACCACAACGCCGCCTCGTAAACCCACCTCAAGTCCCGAAACTCTGGCCAGTTCATCGCGAGGTTTAATTCCGGCAGATATCACCAACATGTCTACTTTTAACAATTCGTCTTCGGCAAACATCATTCCCGTTATACATGCCGCACCGTCGATATATTGTGTGGCTTTGTTAAGATGAATGCCAATATTTAATTCTTCGATTTTAGATTGCAGCATATCGCTGGCGCCTTTGTCCAACTGTCTTGGCATCAAACGCGGAGCAAATTCAACAACGTGAGGGTTTAAGCCTAAATCCCGAACTGCTTTTGCTGCTTCAAGACCTAATAATCCTCCGCCCAAAACGGCCGCTTCTGTTGCGCCTTTTTGTTTTATTTTTTTGGCGTAAGCCATAATCGCATCAAGATCTTCGATAGTTCTGTAGACAAAAACACCTTCTTTTTCGACACCGTCAATTGGCGGTACAAAAGCCGATGATCCGGTAGCCAAAACTAAGTAATCGTACGTATGTGTTTTTTCTAAATGTGTGTGAATTGTTTTTTCTGATCGATTTATATCAGTGATTAATTCAGCAGTATTGAGAGTAATATTATTTTCTAAGTACCAATCGCTGGTTGAAAGTGATAAATCGTCTGCAGTTTTACCTCCAAAGTATTCGCTTAAGTGAACACGGTCGTAGGCTCGTCTTGGTTCTTCGCCAAAAACGGTTATCTGATACTTTTCATGTCCTGATTTTGCAATGAATTTTTCGCAAAATTTATAACCAACCATGCCGTTTCCAACTACTATTACTCTTATCATGATTTCTTTAATTAAGTATTACTACGCAAATATAAGTATTTATACTTATTAAAATACGTAACTAGTTTCTTTTTTATAAATAGACTAAGGTGTTGTTATTACGTATTTTATCGTAATCTTTTACGTAGTGCGGGTTTTGAACACATTTTATTGGAGATAATTATTATAAATTTGAAAAGATTCTAAATAAGAATTTCGAAAAAATGTCGTAAATTCATAAGAATTTTATATGTATTTTATTTAAATAGAATATTCTTAACATAATTGATATGAAAAAATTACTTTATTTTTTGCTATTGCTTTCATTGATAGTAGCTTGTAAATCTACAGCCGGCAAAACTTCTGATACAAAAAACACTACTTCTGAATACGGAACTCAGGAAGATCAAATGAAATATTATTTTACAGGAACCGGAAACGAACCTTTTTGGGGAGTAAAAATGGGAAGTGAAAATATTGAGTTTACCTCTTTAATTTCCGGAAAGGAGAAATTAATTTTTCCTGCAACAGAAGCCATAAAGGCGATGGATGCGAATGTAAAGATGTATAAAGTAACTAATGAAACATCAACTGCCACAATTACGATTCAGCAATTAGAATGTCAGAATTCAATGTCCGGCGCAATTTCTCCCTATAAAGTGGCTGTTGAAATTAAAAATAACACAGAACTTACTGCTGCAAAATTAAGCGGATGCGGAAATTATAATACGGATTATCGCCTGCATGATATTTGGGTTCTCGAAGAGTTAAACGGATTCAAAGTTTTTTTAACCGATTTTCAAAAAGAATTACCACGAATTGAAATTAATTCTACAGAAAATAAATTTATGGGTTATGGAGGCTGCAATGCGATTAGCGGCAGTATTTTTTATGAAAAAGACTTGCTTCGATTTTCAAAAGTAATCTCGACTATGATGGCGTGTGCATCTGGAAATAAAGAAGATCAGTTTATAAAGGCACTTCAAAATACCACGAGTTATTCTATTGGAGATAACAGATTAACGCTTTCAAACCCTTCAGGGAAACTTTTGGTTTTTAGAAAAGTGGATTGAGATTGCAGCCAGTAAATATGCCTTAATGATAATAATGACATATACCTTTCAAACCAATTTAGGCTCATTATGTCTTTCAAAAAAAAAGTTATTTGAAAAGATTTTGTTAAAAGTAAAAAGGCTTCACTAATAATAGTTAAAGCCTTTTTGCTATAGTTTTGTGTAAATTCTGTATATAGTTTTTGCTTCGTTCCTCGCAATGAAAAATATTGTGTTTAATTATTATAAATATAAAAAATCCTTGTAAATCAGCGTTTTCGCTTTAGCGAATCTGTCTAATCTGCTTGCCATCACACATCGTTATTCCAATTCTTTAGGATCTTCTTTATCTTCTTCAATAAAGTCCAGCTCTAAAGCTCTAACAGTCTGAACGGCATTTCCGGCAATACCCCGAATCGAACCGTACATTCCTAATGTATTGTGAACTACTTTTTCGATTTGTTTTTCGCGTTGTTTCCAGATACGCTGCATGGCTCTTTTTTCGGCATCGAGATCGCCTTGCATTTGCGTGAATCCTTCAACGATTCCTTCAATCTGCAAACGGAATTCGTTGCTCGTTAAGAAATCATACAACATCGACATTTTATCGCCTTTGTTTTCCTGCGCCTGAACGGCTTGACTAATCTGAATTAGTGATTGACGTAAAACAGCACTTAATCCCTTAAATTCTTCGTACGTACAAATCCAGATTCCGTCACGCATTCCCATTCGGTCCATTCCGGCTGGCATAACTTCTGTAACTAAAACTCCAATATTGGCTCTTTTGGTTCTGATATCGTTTTTGAATTTCTCTATCCAGGCAGGTTGAAACGCTTTTGTACGTTTACTTTCGTAGTAAATTGATCCGCAGTTTTGAAGTTCGCGTGTATTCACAATCTGAAGACAATCGGCTCCGTTTGCGCCTTTTTTAATTTCGTCAATACTATCAAGCGGGAAATTATTGGCCAGCCATTCTTCGATCGCTAATTCCATTACTTCACCTTGCAATTGCATAGAACCTTGTTCCTGCTTGCGTTTCATTTCTTCGATCAGCTTTTTCTGATCGTCTGATTGTTTTTGGTATTCCTTGATTTTTAATTCGTTTTTTTCTTCTTCCTGTTTGCGGATTTTATCCCGTTCGAGAACCAAAGTAGCGTTGAGTTGCTTTTGTGCTTCGGCTTCGATGGCTTCTTTCATTTCCAGTTTTTCACGCTGTAGTTTGGCAATTTCGCCAGTCATTTTATTCAATTCACGAAGTTTCTCTGATTTCTCTGAAAGTTCTTTTTCCATCGAAAGCAAACGATCTTTATTTTCCTCATCGAGTTTGGTTTTTAATTTTTCGGTAATTTCTTTTTCGGCGACCTTTTTTTCACGCTCTAAACGTTCTGCAAAGAGTTCGTTTTCCTGTTTCTTTTTGGCTTCAAATTCGGTTTTGGCTTTTTCGAATTGCTCGTTTTTAAGTTCTAATTCTCTGGTTTGAGCATTGGCTTTTTGTTGGAATTCTTTGCGTATACTATCTTCCAGCTGATGTTTAAGAATATCATTTACATCGATAGTTGTTCCGCAATTTGGGCACTGAATTGAAGATTGCTCCGCCATTTTTATTGTTTTTATTGAGTAGAATTATAATTTGCTAAGGTATCTAAAAGTTCTTTCTTTTTGGGAGATTTAGCTGTGATAAATTGTAACTTTTTTGCTACGAATTATCATAATAATCGTGCAAAGTCGCAAAGACGCAAAGAATTTAATTTAAAGCGACAGATTGTAAAGACTAAAAGGATTTTTTTCTCATTTTATATCATCCTGATGAAAGAAGTATCACACTAGTAGCTCCATCTGGCAATTCTTCAAACCTTTGTCAAGTTTCTAGTGCGATTTATTTCGTCTGTTCGCTATTGCTCGAGTCTCCCTTAGGTCGAAAATGACAAACTTATTCTAGCTTACAAAAAACTTTGCGACTTTGCGCGATTAATTTATAGTTTGCAATTTAAATACTTCTGGTGATTAACTTTTACGGATTTCCATCGTCATGGCTTTTTTTTATTTATTAGAAAAATGCAATAAAAATTCAACGGCTGATTTTGTAATTTCTGAATTGTCTTCCTTTGAAGTGATCAATGAAACATCTGTAAATAAATTGACCTTTTTCAATTCGATAAAGCCAATTTGTGAATCTTGATTGTTTTTGGCGATATTCGACGGAACAATCGAAATTCCCAAGCCGTTTTTTACCAGTTGTACAATCGAATTGATGTTGTTGGATTCGTGTACGACTTTTGGCGTAAAGCCATAAAAGGCACACAGTTCCAGTAAAACTTCATGATAATGAGGTGCATAATCCTTATTGAAAAACACAAAAGTTTCATCTTTCAGGTTTGGAATTTCTTTCTCGGAATTAATTTGAGTGGCATTTTTATTATAAACGACAGAAAACCCGTCCCGAAACCACAATTGCGATTTTATCTTAGGAGATTTTATGGGAGAACGAATAATTCCCAGATCAATTTTGCCTTGCTCTAAAGCATCAATTTGCTTGGTTGTCGAGACTTCAAAAAGTTTGAAATTTACATATGGGAATTGATTTTTCAGGTGCTTAATCAAATCTGAAATGACTGATGAATAGATAGAACTGATGTAGGCGATCCTGAATTCTCCGGACACATTCTCTGCAAATTTTTTTGTTTTCACAGAAATGCGTTCCAAATGCTGAAAAAGTTCTCGTACTTCTTTTTCAAAATACTTTCCTGCTTCTGTCAATTCAACTTTTTTATTGTTTCGGATGAATAAACGTGCCTGAATTTCTTCTTCGAGTTCGATGATTTGCCGGCTCAAGGGAGGTTGAGAGATAAATAGTTTCTCCGCGGCTTTGGTAAAGTTTAATTCTTCGGCCACAGCCAGAAAATATTTTAAATGACGTAATTCCATAAATACCTATTAAGTATTAATAATTGACAAAATAAGTATTTTTGAAGTATATATCAAAGTAGTAGTTTTGATAAAAAATGTTTCACGCAGATTTAAGCTGATTAACGCAGATTATTTTTAATTGTACCGATTTCAAAATAGAATATCATTTTAAATCTGCTTTAATCTTTTTAAAATCTGCGTGAAAAAAAAACAAAAACTATGAAAAAATCAACTATTGAAGAAATCAGAGAACGTTTTGATAATGATGTCGAACGATTTTCGAATTTAGAAACGGGGCAGGTTGCCACAATTGATGCGACAATATCCTTAGAATTAATTACAGAAGCTTCTAAAAGAATTGTTCCGAATGCTTCAAATGTTTTGGATATTGGCTGCGGAGCCGGAAATTATACTTTGAAAATGTTGTCTAAGATCCCAAATTTGAATTGCACTTTGGTCGATTTGAGTTTACCAATGTTGGATAGGGCTTTTGAAAGAGTATCAAACAAAACTGATGGAAGGGTAGAAGTGAAGCAAGGTGATATTCGGGAATTGGATTTACCGGAGAATCATTTTGATATTATTTTGGCCGGGGCAGTTTTGCACCATTTGCGTGATGATCAGGATTGGGAAACGACTTTTACTAAAATATTCAAATTGTTAAAACCGGGAGGATGTTTCATGATTTCGGATTTGATTACACAAGATACCGAATTGTTAAACGAATACACCTGGCAGCGCTATGGTGATTATTTAGAAGGAATTGGTGGTGCAGAATACCGCAAGAAAGTTTTGGATTATGTGGAGAAAGAAGATACACCAAGATCAATGAATTATCAATTGGATTTGATGAAAAAAGTAGGTTTCACCAGCGTTGAGATTTTGCACAAAAATATGTGTTTTGGTGCTTTTGGCGGTATTAGATAGATTTTAAAAAAAATAAAAATATGAAGAATATAACATTTTCAATTGTCGCGATATTGATTTTTAATTGGCTTTCTTCTCAAACTTTTATATTGAAGAGTAATGATTTAGGAGGACAATTTAGGAGTAAAAATTTCAGTAACACGTTTGGGTGTAATGGAGAGAATAAATCACCGGAGCTTTTTTGGGAAAATGCCCCACAAGGAACACAGAGTTTTGCTGTAACAATGTATGATAAAGATGCCCCAACAGGAAGTGGTTTTTGGCATTGGGTGGTTTATAATATTCCGGCAGGTACAAGAATGTTACCTGTAGATGCCGGAAATATTTCTCAGCAAAATTTACCAAAAGAGGCGATTAACGGTCTTAATGATGCGGGAATATTTGGTTATTTAGGGCCATGTCCGCCTGTTGGACAAAGTCATTTGTATTTGATAACTGTGTATGCTTTAAAGACTAAATTAACGTTAGATAAAGATGCAAGTTCTGCTTTAGTAGGTTTTATGCTAAATGCCAATAGCTTAGAAAAAGCATCATTAGCGATCTACGGACAACAATAAAAACGATTAAAAAAAAAGCTTTTGGATAAGTTCTAAAAGCTTTTTTTATGTAAAAGATTAATAAATATCCACAACAATTCTTCCAATAGCTGAACCATCGCTTACAGCTTTGTGAGCTTCTATGGCATTGTTTAAAGTGAATGTTCTGTTGTCAATAAGGGGTTTTAACTTTCCTTCTTCGAATAGTTTTGCAGCTTCTGTCAGAATATCGCTGTGGTGTTTTCTTCCTTCGCCACTTATGGCCGGATGTAATACAAAAATGCCATGAATACTGGCAGAACGCAGAGAACTTGTTGCCAGTGTATGGGTTCCAAAAGCATAACAACTGCTAATTTGACCGTAATGACGAATCGCTTTTAAGGAATCATCAAAAGATTGTCCTCCAAGGGTATCGTAGATAATATCAAAGCCTTTTCCGTCCGTATACTGATTAACATAATCTTCAACCGGGGTATTTTTATCAATTGGGGTTACTTCGTACGATTTTACAATAGATGCTTTTTGTTGAGAAACTGTTGCGTAAACCTCCGCACCAAAAATTTTGGCAAGTTGTACCACTATATGACCAACGCCACCAGCTCCGGCATGTACCAAAACTTTGTCTCCTTTTTGTACTTTGGCTCTGTCAATCAAACCTTCCCAGGCGGTAAGTAATACCAGCGGAATCCCCGCAGCTTCTTTCATACTTAGGTTTTTTGGTTTTATGGCCAGTAAATCGGCATCGACAGCAGTATATTCAGCCAGAGTTCCCTGAAGGCCTAAAACGCCTCCTGCAAGTCCGTACACTTCGTCGCCAACTTTGAATTTAGTAACATCTTCGCCAATTGCTTCAATAACTCCGGCAAGGTCTGTTCCTAAAATAGCGGGCAATACCGGTGATGCATAAGGCGAAACTCCAATTCGGATTTTGTTGTCGATCGGGTTTACGCCACTGGCATGTATTTTAACTAAGACTTCTCCTTTTTTTGGGCTTGGTTTTTCTATTTCGGTGCTTACAAATTCAGATTCGTAAGTATTAGTAAAGAGTGCTTTCATTGTTTTTAAATTATAGTATTTGTGCGGTTTTATAAACCTGAATAGGTGAAGCGACTAAACTTTCGCTTTGGGCAATAAAATCAAGTAAATAAGGCTGATTGTTGTGAATGTCAAGTCCTGCCTGATCTTTCCATTCTTCCCAGATAATGAAAACATGATCAGCAGCATGAAGGTCATAACGTATGCAGGCAGCTTCTTTTCGGGTTTCGGTAACCAAATGGTTTAGTCTGCTCTTTAGTTGTTCTGTATTTTCTGGTTTGCTTTTAAAAAGCGCTGTAATTGAGATCATAGTTATAAAGTTTTAAGGGTTTGTTCTAAATGTTGGGTATAGTTTTTCTTAAAGCTGTCAATGTTTTCAGCGGTTGCACCTTTTTCGACATCGTGAAAATGAAAGCCATCCAGTTTTTGCATTCCTGTAAATTTATTCATTTTATGAAAGCCAAACATAGCTCCGTCGTCTACAGATGTTTCTTCGAAGAATTCTCCCGGAAGTGTAAAAGCGGTTGCAGGCGCATTCCAGCTTGTGGTTAACATGTATTTACGTCCGTGTAATTGTCCGCCCGTTCCGTAATTAATATCCGGATTTGTTCTGGTTCTTCCGTCGCTTTTGTAAATTCCTTTGTTGTGTCCGGCGGTGAAAACATCGTCGATATATTTTTTGAATAAGTTGGGTAACTGAAACCACCAAACTGGTGTATGATAAATTATTACGTCAGCCCAAACGAATTTTTCTACTTCTTCGTCTAAGTCGAATTCTTGTTTGATATCGGTTGTTTTGATTTCGAATTGCTTGCTGTTGGTTAAGTATTCGATTGTCCAATTGGTAACGGTTTCGTTGAATTTTCCGCCTGAATGAGCGAAATTTTGACTTCCGTTAATGATAAATATTTTCTTCATTTTTCTTTATGTTCTTATGAATTTGGGTTGCGTGAGGGATAGGAGTGAAAATCCTTTTATGCCGGTGTTCGGCATAAAAGATTGCAACGGATAGCCCGGCCCTTGGGACACGCCCAAATTCGTATTATTTAATTTTTGAGATTTTTTTTAAACACATAGAGACATAGGTTTTTTAGCTTTTGAAAAAGGTGGTAAAAAGAAACTAGTTTCTCACACATAGTTCTCAAAGTTTGTCATTTCGGGGAACGAGGAATCGCAATAAAAACTCTATAAAGAATGACGATAATCTTTGTCGAATCCCGAGTGCGATTCCTCGTTCCCCGAAATGACAAGATTGTGCAGGCTATGTTTGTTTAAACAAGTGAAATGCCTTTTTTCATTTCTATTGGCTATGTTTCTATGTGTTTAAATATTTTACGTTTAATATTATTTTAATTTCGAAATGGCCTGATTGATAAAATCTAATTCAGAAACTGATAAGTCAAAATCTAAAGTTTTTGCGTTTGAAATGGCTTGTGCTGCGTTTCGTGCTCCCGCTAAAACAATCGTAATTCCTTTTTGTAAAGTAGTCCAGCGCAATACCAATTGAGAGATGGACATGTGTTTTGTATTCGCCAGAGAACTCAGTTCTTCGACCAAAGTTTTTACTTTTTGAAGATCAAACTGACCAAAATATCCGTTTCTGTGATCGTTGTCTTTTAGCTTGCTGTCTGTAAAATATTTTCCGGTTAGTAAACCTCTTTCCATTGGGCTGTATGCGATGATTCCGATATTTTCTGCTGTTGTGTACGGAATAACATCTGCTTCGATACTACGATTCAGCATGCTGTACGGAACCTGATTAGATGCCAATTGAATTGTTTTTTGTGCTTCCATAATTTGAGAAAGACTGTAATTACTTACTCCGGCTGCTCTGATTTTTCCTTGTTGAATTAAAGCTTCAAGCGCTTCCATTGTTTCACTTATTGGTGTAGTGGCATCTGGCCAGTGAATTTGTAATAAATCAATATAATCGGTTTGAAGGCGTTTTAAGCTGTCTTCAACTTCTTTGATGATGTTGCTTTTTGACGCGTATTTGTAAACCGGGATTTTCTTTCCGTTGTCTTCGGCATCAAAAAAGAATTCTCCTTTTCCGTTGTTGCTTCCGTCCCAAACCAAACCAAATTTAGTTAGCAATTGTACTTTTGAACGATCTTGAGATTTTAAAGCTTCGCCAATCATTTCTTCGCTTAAGCCAAATCCGTAGAAAGGAGCGGTGTCGATTGTGGTTACGCCGTGATCGATTGAAGCGTGGATAGAATCGATGGAATCTTTCTTTTCGTTTCCGCCCCACATGTTTCCGCCAATAGCAAAGGCTCCGTATGTAATAGTTGATAATTCAAGTTCTGTATTGCCTAATTTTCTATATTCCATAATATTATATTTTAATGCTTAAAAATTGTTTGGCAAAATTATACCATTTTTAAGGCTGTTAAGTTGTATATATTTGTCTTTTTTATGTAAATTTGTAGCCGAATTAATAAAGAGCATGATGAAGAAAGAAAACTTATACGAGCCTTTTACGGTTTCCTTTGAAACGCTGGATGAATATCCGGATGTTGGAGATCGTCATAATTTCTTTGAACTGGTTTATATTCTGGGCGGAACGGGAAGACAGTGTATCAACAAAAATGTTTTTGAATATGATGCCGGACATATGTTTTTATTGACGCCTGAGGATTGCCATAATTTTACCATTGAAACCAAAACAGAGTTTTTCTTTTTGAGGTTTAATGATATTTATTTGAAAAATTCGAGTTTGCAGAATGAGAATATTCAGCGTTTAGAATATATTCTGCAAAATGCGAATCATCAGCCGGGTTGTATTTTAAAGAATCAGGCAGATAAATGTCTGGTAAAAGTAATGGTTGAAGCCATTATTAGAGAACGTCAGGATAAGGATGTGTATAATAAAGAACTGATTCAGCAATTGGTGAATACCTTAATTATTATTGTGGCGAGAAATATTGCGAAATATTTGCCGGAGCAGGTTAATATTGGCTGTGAAGCGAAAGCGATGGATATTTTGCAATACATCCAGAACAATATTTATTATCCGGAGAGAATTAAAGCAGAATCGCTGAGTGAATATTTTGGGATTTCGAATACGTACTTAGGGCGTTATTTCAAGAAACACGCGAATGAAACCATGCAGCAATATATCAGCAATTATAAAACGAAACTGATTGAACATCGTTTGCAGTTTAGTGATAAACGAATCAATGAAATTGCGTATGAATTTGGTTTTACGGATGAAAGCCACTTTAATAAGTTTTTTAAGAAACAGAGAGGGAATAGTCCTTCGGAGTTTCGAAAAGTAATAAGAATTAGTGCTTAATTGTTTTAATGATGTAAAATTCTCACTTTTGTTTCTGTTTAATAAATTGTTTACATATGGGCAGAAGTGATTATAAAATAAATGTACTAATAAATTCAAGTCTTCCAGATTATAGACTTTTCGTTGATTTTTTATGGGATTATGATCATAATGTTGATTCTGATGGAGATAGTTACAATCCTGCAAGCAGAAGTTGGGCTTTCTTAGATATGGAAAGTAGGGAAAATGAAAATGAAAGATTTTCGATAGATCAGGCACAAGATAATCCTTTAATTTATATTGTTAAATCTGAAAACCAAATTATAGCAAATAGAGTAGCTTATTTTTTAATGAAGGAGACAGATGGGGATATTTATTTTAATGATAAAAATTACAAATTTGATTTTTATAAAGATAAACTTGGAAATGATTTCGATTTATTGAAAGCACTACAAAGATCTGATAAAAGTATATGGAGACAATCGAGCTTAGAAAATCCCTATCCTAATAGACAAGAAAAAAAATAATATCTGATTAAAGTCAAATTCACTTACAAAACACAAAGAGGGGATTTTACTTCGGAGTTTAGGAAAGTGATACGTGTTAGTGCATGATGTTGGCACGCGGATGACGCGGATTCGCAAGCGAAAACACGGATTATCGCGGATTTTTTTGTTTTAGATTGAACGGATTTTTAATCTTGATTTTCTTTGCCGGTTATAAAATCGAAATGCTGTGTTTTACCTGTTTTTAGGTTGTTGATTTCTTTTTTTAAAAGTTCTTCTAAGGATTCTGCAGCTATGTTTCGTTCCCAGGATTCGTTTTGAAGTTCTATGATTTGACCAAATTTTCCTTTATCTGCCGGGTCGGTATCGTATACTAAATAATCGCCATTTCGTCCGGTTGCAAACGGTATCCATTTGGGATTTGCGTAATTATTGGTTTTGATTTTCTCGAAATCTATTTCTAGTTCGGGAAGATCGTCTTCCTCAAATTGTAAATCTTGTATCGCATTCCATTCTTCCTTAATGTCTTCAAACGGAATGAGATCATACGTCCAATCACGGATCAAAAATTGAAATGCAGAAGTTACTGCATTATATTCAACATTCTGAATCTTGTAAAAATTTTGAAGCGCTGGCGGAATTGTGATTTCATTTTCTAAAATGAAATGTTCTTTTAAATCTTCAGCAGAAATTCCGTCAGTAAGATTGTAGTAATCGTTATCTGCTGTGACAATTTTATTAATTTCAATAATCCATTCTTGCCATAAAGATTCTAATTGTTTAAATTCTTTATCGACAGGCAAGCGTGGGTTTTTAATCTTTTCCTCGTATGCAGATATGTCTATCGCTGTTATCTTATCATTTTCTCTATTAAACCAAACGCTTATGCCATTGAGAATAAAAGCACCGCTGTCATCTCCTTTAAAAAGTTTTACAAGTTGCTTTTTATTTGTTTTATAAAGCTCAAATAGATTTTGATTTTCAAAAACAAATTCTCCTGAAAACGACTGTTTTGAGCAGAAATCATAAGTGCCGTAATTAAGATCGAGCAGTAAATTTTCTGCTTTTACTCCTTCTTTAGAAAATGCAATAATACCGTGATTATCCCAGGTATAAATGTGGTTGTGTTTATTCTTTTTTAATCGATAATCTCCCAGGATTTTTTCTAAAATCGCAATCTCAATTGGAAATTGAATAGCAACTTCATTGATTTGAAAATGTGTTTTAGATAATGAAAAATTTATCAAGAGCTAAGTTTTAGAGATTGTTTGAAATTAAATGATCTTTTTAATAACACGTAATTTATGGGTATGTTTGTTTAATTCAGGATTGTAAATTCCTAAGTGATCTAAACGGTCAATGCGGACTTTTCCACTGGCGTGAATGATGTAATTATTGTCCATTATGATGCCTACATGAATGATATTTCCTTCGTCATTATCAAAAAAGGCTAAATCTCCGGCTTCGCTTTCTTCTATAAAACTCAGGGGTTCGCCTTCAAGTGCTTGTTGCGAGGCATCGCGGTGTATTTTGTATCCGTTTAGTTTGTACACCATTTGGGTTAAACCGGAACAATCGATACCAAAAGGGGTTTTGCCGCCCCAAAGATAAGGTGCGTTCAAATACATAAATGCGGTATTGATTAAAGCGCTTTTAGGTTTTACGCCACTAGTTTTTGTGCCTTCGAAATCAAAATTAGAAGTATTAATTTCGTTATTATTCAAAAAAGATAAAGAAGCACCAAGCGGAATGGGTAATAATAAATTATTTGAAGAAGTAATATAATCGATTAAATCAGCATTAAGAATAATGGATTCATTACTTAATTGATTGTAATTTGCTTCTGAAATTACCTGATACTGTTTTGAATCTACCCAACCTTCGTAGTCATCGTATTGCATTCTTATTCGGGCCCATTGATTTTGGCGTTCTAAAATCTCGAGGTGTTCGCCAAACAAAAGTTGTGTAACGATTTCGCTTCTGTCACTTGGCTCAGATCGAACGGGTACTATGGCTAGATTGCAAATTCCGAACATTTGGGTAATGTATTAGTTTGAAAAATTAGGAGTTATCGAATTTAATAACTCCTAATGTTATATTATTTAAGCTCTTTCGATAACAATTGCTGATGCACCACCACCGCCGTTGCAAATTGCAGCAGCTCCTGTTTTGGCATTGTTTTGTTCTAAAACATTCAGTAAAGTTACAATGATTCTGGCTCCGGAGCATCCAAGAGGATGTCCTAATGAAACAGCACCACCATTTACGTTTACTTTGTCGTTATCAAGACCAAGGATTTTTGAATTGGCTAATCCAACAACAGCAAATGCTTCGTTGAATTCGAAATAGTCAACATCGCCAATTGCAATTCCGGCTTTTTCTAAAGCTTTTGGTAATGCTTTTGCAGGGCTGGTTGTAAACCATTTTGGTTCCTGGGCAGCATCGGCATAGCTTTTTATATAGGCCAGGGGCTTTAATCCTAATGAGATCGCTTTTTCTTCGGACATTAAAACTAAAGCAGCAGCTCCATCATTTATTGTTGAGGCGTTTGCGGCAGTAACCGTTCCGTCTTTTGTGAAAACAGCGGCTAATGAAGGGATTTTATCTAATTTTACATTAGTGTATTCCTCATCTTTAGAAACAATGATTGGTTCGCCACGTCTTTGCGGAACTTCTACAGGAACAATTTCGTTGTCGAATTTTCCGGCATCCCAGGCTTTTGCACTTCTTTCATAGGATTGAATAGCAAAGTTGTCTTGTTCTTCACGGCTAATGTTGTATTCAGATGCACATAAATCAGCGCAAACTCCCATTGCGTTGTTATCGTAAGCATCTGTCAAACCGTCTTTTTGCATTCCGTCAAGCATTGTTGCGGGGCCAAATTTAGTTCCGTTACGCATTTGTACGTAATGTGGAATCAAACTCATGTTTTCCATTCCGCCTGCGACTACGATTTCGGCATCACCACAAGCGATAGCCTGAGCAGCAAACATTACAGCTTTCATTCCTGAGGCGCAAACTTTGTTTACGGTTGTAGCAGCAACTTCTTCAGATAATCCGGCAAAAAGTGCCGCCTGACGTGCCGGAGCTTGTCCAACTCCTGCTTGTACCACATTTCCCATGAATACTTCATCAACTAATTTTGGGTCAAGGTTAATTTTTTGAAGTGCGCCTTTAATAGCGGCAGCACCTAATTTTGGTGCGGGTACGGTAGATAAACCTCCCATGAAACTTCCGATAGGTGTTCTAACGGCAGAAACGATAACAACTCTTTTGTTCATTTTCTGTTAATATTAGTTAATCAAGCAAATTTACTCTTTATTTGAATAAATTCAAATTTTGGGGCAATTCGATTGGATTTTAAATTTAATATCAATTTTTTGTTAATTCTATTTGTTTGATTGTGAAGCCGTTTAAAAAAAAGATGAAAAAAAGATGAAAAAAAGCGCCAAAATAGTTGTGAGATATATAATGTTGTCTTAAATTTGCAACCGCAAAACAGAACACGTTTCTTGAGCTTGGAGAGGTGCCAGAGCGGTAATGGAGCAGATTGCTAATCTGTCGACGGGTAACCGTCGCCAGGGTTCGAGTCCCTGTCTCTCCGCTTAATAAATTTGCCTTCGGGGTGTAGCGTAGCCCGGTTATCGCGCCTGCTTTGGGAGCAGGAGGCCGCAGGTTCGAATCCTGCCACCCCGACAAAAACTTTGCCATAAAGTTTTAAAACAAATGGACGCATAGCTCAGCTGGATAGAGCACCTGCCTTCTAAGCAGGCGGTCGAAGGTTCGAATCCTTCTGCGTTCACATCAAAAGCCACTCAAATCGAGTGGCTTTTTTGTTTTGTATTGGTTTTAGTAACACAGCTCAGCTGGATAGAGCATCCCGATTTCCAATCGGGACGGTCGAAGGTTCGAATCCTTCTGCGTTCACATCAAAAGCCACTCAAATCGAGTGGCTTTTTTTTTACTCTAGATTGAAAAAATCATGAATTACTTTTATATCTTATATTCAAATTCACTTGACCAATATTACATTGGTCATACATCTGAGAGTTTAGATGAACGATTACGTAAACATTTATCAAATCATTCTGGATTTACTGGCAAGGCTAAGGATTGGATTGTTGTTTATTTTGAAGAATTTGAGACTAAACCACTGGCTTATAAAAGAGAATTAGAAGTGAAAAAATGGAAAAGTAGAATCAGAGTTGAAAAGCTTATAAGTAATCTTTTGTTATGATCAGCTGGATAGAGCATCCCGATTTCCAATCGGGACGGTCGAAGGTTCGAATCCTTCTGCGTTCACATCAAAAGCCACTCAAATCGAGTGGCTTTTTTGTTTTGTACCATTTACCAAATATTCTTTTTGTTTTGATTTTTTTTAACTATTATGCTAAGGTTTTGATTTTGAGAAACTTTGATGTAAAAATGAATCGACTATTTGATTGATTGCTGTATTCTTATTTTTATTGGGTTAACTGTTGTTTTTATTGCGTTAATTTGATTCATTTAAATAATGTACATTTATTGTAAAGAGCTAAAAGCTGAGAAAACAAGCCTCAATTTAAATTATAAGAATGTACCTGAAATACCTATTACTGTGTTTGGTTTTATTTTCAATCCAATCCAATGCGCAAATTTTAGAAGCTAAAAAGAATTTCCGTGCAGCAGACTCACTGTTGAAGGAACCTAGTTTTTCTGTTCACAAAGACAACTATTTTCTAACCGGAGTACCAATCAATACCGATATTACCCGTAACACCGCTGATGTAAAGTATCAGGTAAGCTTTAAGCTGCGGTTGAATTCAAAACCTTTGTGGGGTGGTTTTTTTCCCTATTTAATGTATACCCAAAAGGCGTTTTGGGATATTTACGCAAGTTCAAAACCGTTTTCAGAAATTAATTTTAATCCTGGTGTGGCCATTGTTCGTCCATTTTATTTAAAAGGCGGAAGGTTAACGTATGGTACAATCTCTTTAGAACATGAATCAAATGGCAGGGACTCTATTTACTCGAGAACCTGGAATATGCTTGCTTTTTCCTTAAAATCACAGATTTCTCCACGATGGATTGTAGGGTTAAGAGGCTGGATCCCGCTGGTGGATAAAGAAGACAATCCTTATCTTACCCAGTATGTAGGCTATGGTGAAGCGAGCGCAACTTATCAGATACAACCGGGACGATGGAGTGCGGATATTCTTTTTAGAAAGGGAAGTGGCCTTATTCGATACGGATCCCTGCAGACACAGGTAAACTGGCGACCTTACAAAAGTGAGAATTATTACCTGACACTACAGTGGTTTGTAGGTTATACAGAAAGTCTGATTGATTATCAGGAACATAAAAGCATGGTGCGTATTGGATTTACTATCAAACCTGAAAATATGGGGATTTTCTAATTTGCCTTAAATTTCTGCTGCATGCATTTTTACCTTACGCTTATTTTTGAACGTGTTTTAGGTTAATTTGTTTTTTCGTAATACCCCTTTATTAAAACTGAAATAAAACGCTTTAGGTAGACTTCATTCAAAAAAGTATTAGACCAGTTTTCAAACCTGCTGCATTGAACTCCAAGGTAAAAATAATAAAGGCATACACCCAAAACCGGAATAAGGCGTTTTTCTTCGTCATTTATTTTTTCTACGGTTTCGTAGCCTTTATAAAATGCTTTTATTTTTTCGGAACGCTCAATTTCGTCTTTTTCGGTACTGTATAGTTGTAAAATGTAGTACGCGATGTCTAAGCAAAGCCAGCCGTTTCCGCAAAAGTCAAAATCAAATAGCGTGACTTTATTCTCGTCAGAGATGTTCAAATTGTCGAACCATACATCCAAGTGCACAATTCCTTTTCTTAAAAGCCTATGGTCTGCATTAAGCAATTCCTTTTCAAGAATAGGTCGTGTGGCGATAAGAAATTGCATCTCTTCTGTTTCTTCAGAAAGAAAAGATTGGATAGCGGTAAGGGATTGGTTTAGTAAAATTTCAGGTAAATACGTAATGCGTTTGAGCTCCATTCCTTTTGTTGTATGGTGGATTTTAGCCATTAACATTCCAATTTCAAAATGAGTATCCTTGCTGAAATTTAAAATTTTGTGTCCTTTTGCGAAAGAGAATAAAACAGCATATCGTAAGCCCTCCGGTGCCTCTATAGGGTTGATGAAATTATCTAATGTATCTGCAATTGGGAAAGAAACCGAAATGTCATTTTGTTTTAAGAGTTGCAACAGTTTTAATTCTTCTGTTATTTCTTCTTTCGTTCGCCAATTGTAACTATAGACCCTAAAAATAAAAACCTCGTTATCGCTATCAATACGATAAGTGTGATTGATGCCGGTTTTTAATAATCTGCAAGTTGTATTGGATGACAATCCATATTTTTCGCGCACAAAACCGGCAATGTCTGATGAGGAAAGTATAGAACTGGTGACGGAGAATTTTTTCATTGGTTTACAGTCTTAGGTGGTAAAATTACAGATAGCTTGCTGGAGGAAAAAGGTTTTTATTTAAATTGGAATGTGATGGACAATGTAACGGATTTTTATGCATTAAAACCCATTAAGTCTTATGGCTAAACTTTTTAAATCTTGTTCAAGGGAACGAATAGTTGATTGTAGTTCATTTAGCATATTAGCTCTTGAATGTAAATCGTCTGCGGTATAGAGTCCGCCTTCATCAAAGAAGAGTTTTTGGGTTTCAGGATCTATTTTCCCGTCAAAATTATATTGTAACCACCTATTTTTTATGCTTTCCTGTAAGTCATTTTCTCCCGAATTGCTAAATTGTTTTTCATTTAGGATTGTCCAGATGGAGTCAGGATATGTTTGATTTGAATTGTCATTGTACCAAATATTCCGTAATAAGTTTCTCTGAAGTTTCAGGTCAATTTTTTTGCCTTTTGGAGAAATAGTCAATGCTCCCAATCCTGCACTGAGCAATCCGCCACTTACGCCTGCTAAATTGCTTGCATTATTGTTTTTTATTAAAACAGTTGCGACAGTAGTCAATGCGCCTAAAGTAACAGAGGCTACAGTAAGGTTTTTGGTTCTTTTATTGTTGATATCGTCTACAAAATCGGCTAATTTATTGATACGTTCGCCATTGCAATCTAATTCTGATGCCAGAGCATTTATTTCTATGTTGGTAAGCAGGAGGCGGTCGGTAATTTTTTGTTTTAGAACTAATCTTTTTAAAGTGTCTTTTTTGGTCTGAAGATACTCGGCCAGATAAGTTTCAATACCAATTGCTTTGCTAATCAGGATGTCGTGTCGGGACAAATTAGCCTTTAAAATACTGTCTTCTTTTTTTATATTCGTTTTGGAAATTTCGATTTGAGAATAATCATATTCAATAGTGGGCTGACAAAAATTGGTGGTCAAATAATCAATTTTTGTGCTTTTCAGAACGCTTGAACAGGAAGAAACAAGAATTGATATCGTAAGTAATCCTATAAATATTTTCAGTTGTTTCATATAGTTTTGTTTCGGCTTTATAAATTTTCACTTCATCTTCGTGGTAATAGAAATTCGATCAATTTAAAACAAAGTAGTTTCAGCTAAGCGAAAATACAAATTAAAATTCTAATCGCTTCTGTTTCATTAAGGTCTGTAAAAGGTAGTGAAGAAGTCTGAAAATCTTCGAACTAGATTTTACTCAGTTATATAAAATGTACTGCCATTTAAAAAGAATGAACCTGATACTACTGAAAAATCAGAGGTCATTTTTTGTACCTTTAGAACGATAATTATTTTAAAAGTTAAAGGTTAAAAGGCTTTTAAATTTTGATCCTGAAATGATATTTACGTCTAATTATAGAATATTTTATTTATGAGTATTAATTCTCAAAATGTATTAGATTATGCCAACAACAATACCATTTTTATGGTTTGGAATTTGAAGAAAGATGTTTCCCTGAACGATTCTTTTAAAAAACTTTGCTCATTGCTTATTAACCTTAATAATTCTGCGAATACCCGTTTTCCAGATTGTAAGGCCAGTGTGGTTATGGGAATTGGCTATGAAGCATGGTTATGGTTAAACCTGTCTAAACCACTTCCAAAAGAACTAGTGTCATTTGAACCTATTGCAGGATCTAAACATACGGCCGTAGCTACCAGCGGAGATTTGCATTTTCATATACGCTCTAAAGAGTTTAGTTTTTGTATTGATACAGCTGCGGCTATTTCAGCGGTCTTATCCGGTATTGGGGAAAGTATTGAAGAGATTCATGGATTTAGATACTGGGACAGCCGAAGTATTTTGGGGTTTGTAGACGGTACAGAAAATCCGCATGGCAGCGATCGGGAATTTTTTGGAATAATTGGAGATGAGGACTCTTTGTATAAAGGCGGAAGCTATTTATTTGTCCAGAAATACCTTCACGATCTTAACGCCTGGAAATCCTTGCCGGTAGAGGAACAGGAAAAAGTAATTGGCAGGTCAAAAGCGGATGATATCGAAATGTCTGATGATGAAAAGCCTTCGAATTCCCATTCGGCACTTGCCAATGTGGGGGATGACTTAAAAATTGTACGGGACAATATGCCATTCGGAAGTATGTCTACCAATGAAATGGGAACTTATTTTATTGCGTATGCCAGTACATTTACTACGATACAAAAAATGCTGACCAATATGTTTGTTGGTTCTCCAATAGGCAATTATGACAGGATTTTAGATTTTAGTACGGCCAAAACCGGAACTCTTTTCTTTGTTCCTACTTTTGATATGCTGGACCAGTTTGCGGAGTGAAGAGAGAGGACTTAAGATTTATGGATTAAGAGTTAAGACTGAGATGACGGTCTTTATTCATTTAAAACCTGGGCTAAAAGGTTTGGTTTTTACAGGACCTGTTTCCCGTCAAAAGCGATTCAATGGAGTCGCTTTTTGTTTTATAGGGTTCTAAAGATGTACAAGCATCTTTTTATGACTTTATAATTATCCCTATACTCTTTTAAAAATGTTGTTGGTCGAAATAACAGCAAATAAAATTTTCATTTACTTTAAATTTATATTTTAATTCGCTTTCAACCAAAATAGTAGCTAATCTCCAAATGAAAAATATTTTTTTAATACTGAGTTTTTTTTGCATCATAACACCTGTCTGTTCTCAGGAATTGGTAAAATCCCCTGCGCCATTTGGTCCGTTGCCAACTCAAAAACAAATCGACTGGCAGGAAATGGAGTTTTATGCCTTTGTACATTTCTCATTAAATACATTTACCAATAAAGAATGGGGTTATGGCGATGAGTCTCCGGAGCTTTTTAATCCGACACATTTAGATGTTCGTCAATGGGCACGTGTTGTAAAAGCTGCAGGAATGAAAGGGATTATTTTGGTTGCCAAACACCATGACGGATTTTGTTTGTGGCCATCGGCATATACAGAACGTTCTGTGAAAAATTCCCCATGGAAACAGGGTAAAGGCGATTTGGTAAAAGACCTCGCAGAAGCGTGTAAAGAATACGGTTTGAAATTGGGGCTGTATCTTTCGCCCTGGGACAGAAACCGGGCAGATTATGGCAAACCGGAATATGTTACCTATTTTAGAAATCAGCTAAAAGAATTATTGACGAATTACGGAGATGTATTCGAAATGTGGTTTGATGGTGCCAATGGTGGTGATGGTTATTATGGCGGAGCAAATGAAACCCGAAAAATTAATACGCTGGAATACTACAAGTGGGATGAAACCTATAAATTGATTTATAAAATTGCCCCTAAAACTTTGGTTTGGGGTGTTGGACCTTCAGAAGCCCGATGGATTGGAAATGAAGAAGGACGTGCAGGAAAAACAAACTGGTCTCTTTTACGCCAGAAAGATGAATTGGCAGGAAAAGTGCATTATACTGAATTCATGTCCGGTCACGAAGACGGAGAAAAATGGGTTCCCGGCGAAGCCGATGTTTCGATAAGACCGGGATGGTTTTATCATTCGGTTGAAGATGATAAAGTACGCCCGCTGGATGAAATGGTCGATATTTATTACGAATCGATTGGACGAAATGCGACCTTATTATTGAATCTTCCGGTAGACAAAAGAGGTTTGGTTCATGAAAATGATGAGGCAAGATTAAAAGAATTGGTAACAACAATAAAAGCCGATTTTAAAACGGAATTATTAGCCGGAACAAAAATTTCTGCCAATAATGTTAGAGGGAATAGTGCTGAATTTGCTGCAAAAAATGTTTCTGACGGAAATAAAAACTCCTATTGGGCAACAGATGATCCTGTTAAAACAGCCTCAATTCTTTTTGAATTTGGTAAGCCGACTGCTATAAATCGTATTTTGCTTCAGGAATATATTGCGCTTGGTCAACGTGTTAAAGCCTTTAATGTTGAGCTTAAAGTAGATGGAACCTGGAAAACTGTTGCAACAGAAACTACTATTGGCTACAAACGAATTCTAAGAATCGACAGGGTCAAAGCATCAGCATTAAGAATCAATATTACCGATTCAAAAGCGGGTATTGTAATTTCGAATATTCAGGCATACAATGCACCAACGTTTGTGCGTATGCCGGAAATTCAACGTGATAAAAACGGAGATGTAACGATAAAAACGGAAGATAAAAATCCTGTTTATTATTCGCTTGACGGAAAAAATCCAACGAAAAAAAGTACTTTATATAAAGGAGTATTCAAATACAATAAAGCAGTTACCATAAAGGCGGTTGCAATTGATGCGTCTGAAAATATCAGCAGTGCTGTAAAAACCGCAAAGTACGGCGCATCAAAAGAAAACTGGAAAATACTTAGTGCTTCGAGCGGAGATTTGGCTTTGGCAAACCGAATTATCGATGGAAATCCAAATACAGACTGGAGCTTTGGCAATGATGCGAATCAACTTCCACAGGAAATAACAATCGATATGGGAAGCATTTTAACTGTAAATGGTTTTACCTACGTGCCGCAACAAGTGGGGAATAACCTCAATTTGATTTCGAATTATGAATTTTATACAAGCCTTGATAATGTGAAATGGACATTGCAGTCTGAAGGTGAATTTTCGAATATAAAAAACAATCCGATCGAGCAGGTAAAAACATTTAAAAAAGATAAGGCGAGATATATTCGTTTTGTTGCTAAGTCGGCAGTTTCGAAGGGGGCGACAGTTTCTATTGCAGAAATAAATGTAATTGAAACATTGTAAAACAGCTTTTGATTTGTGATCTTTTTTCTTAAAGTTACGAATTGTGTTTTCTAGCGAAGTTTACATGTTATTAGTCGAATTTTTGATTATTTCCATGGTCTAATATTTAATTTTATATCAAATAATTAGAACAGCAGGCAAATGATTAAAGAAAGTATAAATTTCAAAGAAGCAGGAAAGTTCGAAGAAACCCGTTTTGAGAAAATTCATAATGTGATTTTCGATTCGTCTCAGGAAGCTTCAATTTTAGTAGCTCAGGAAATAGCCAATATAATTCAAAGAAAAGAAGAATTAAACGAGCCATGTATTTTAGGACTGGCTACAGGATCTTCACCTGTAAAAGTATATGAAGAATTGGTAAGACTTCATAAAGAAGAAGGTTTGAGTTTTGCAAACGTAGTAACCTTCAACTTAGATGAGTATTATCCAATGGATAAAAACAACATTCAGAGTTATTGGTACTTTATGCATGAGCATCTTTTTAATCATGTCGATATTTTACCTCAAAATATTAATATTCCTGACGGAAATATCAGCAATGAAGACCTGCAGCAATATTGTATTGATTACGAAATGAAAATTAAAGCTTACGGAGGATTGGATTTTCAGCTTCTGGGAATTGGAAGAACCGGGCATATCGGGTTTAATGAACCGGGATCTCACGTTAATTCAGCAACACGAAGCATTACACTGGATCATTTAACACGTCAGGATGCTGCTTCTTCTTTTTTAGGAATTGATAATGTGCCTAAAAAAGCCATTACAATGGGAATTGGTACGGTAAAAAATGCCAAACGAATTGTGCTTCTTGGATGGGGAATCAGCAAAGCAGAAATAATAAAAAAGACCATCGAAGGCGAAATTTCATCGAGAGTTCCGGCTACATATTTACAACAGCACAACAACACAACATTTGTTTTAGATACAGAAGCTTCATCGGAATTAACGAGAGTAAAAACGCCCTGGTTGGTCAAATCGGTAATCTGGACTGAAGAATTAAAATTAAAAGCAGTAGCCTGGTTAAGTGAATTGACTAAAAAGCCTTTCCTGAAACTGACAGACAAAGATTATAACGATAACGGAATGTCGAGCGTTTTGGCAGAAGAAGGAACTGCTTACCATTTGAACATTAAAATGTTCAATAAGATGCAACAAACCATCACAGGATGGCCCGGTGGAAAACCAAATGCAGATGATACTTACAGGCCGGAACGTGCTACTCCGGAGAAAAAGAGAATTATCATTTTTAGTCCGCATCCGGATGACGATGTGATTTCGATGGGAGGAACTTTTGACCGATTGGTAGAGCAGGGACATGATGTTCATATTGCCTATCAAACCTCAGGAAATATAGCTGTTTCGAATGAAGAAGCTTTAAAGTTTGCCGAAATTTCGATGGCATTGAATAAAAATTCTGATGAAGCTGAAAATATCATTAATTTTTTAAAGAATAAAAAAGCAAATGATATTGATTCATTAGAGGTTAGAAGATTAAAAGGATTGATTAGAAGAAGTGAATCAGTTGCGGCAACCAGATATTTAGGGGTACCGGATTCAAATGTTAACTTTTTAGATTTACCGTTTTATGAAACTGGAACAGTTAAGAAAAATAACCTTGGAGAGGCTGATATACAAATTATGTGTGATATTATCGAAAGGATAAAACCACATCAGATTTATGCAGCAGGGGATTTGGCAGATCCACACGGAACGCATAAAGTGTGTCTGGACAGTTTGTTTGAAGCCTTAAAACGATTGAAGCACAAAAGTTTTATGGATGATTGCTGGGTTTGGCTGTACAGAGGAGCATGGCATGAATGGGAAACGTACCAAATTGAAATGGCAGTTCCGATGAGTCCGGATCAGGTTCTTAAAAAACGTCATGCTATTTTTTACCACCAGTCTCAAAAAGATGGTGTAATGTTCCAGGGCGATGACAGTAGGGAATTCTGGATACGGGCAGAAGACAGAAACAGGTTAACAGCAGAAAAATATCACGCTTTAGGTTTGGCAGATTACTCTGCTATCGAAGCATTTAAACGTTATTTTTTCTAAGATAATCTTTTAAAATATAATAAACTATTTCATGTGGTTTATTTGGTTAGTTACCAGTTTTGAAAATGCAGCCGTGGTTGGCTGCATTTTTTTTGTTTTTAACAGGGAGAAGTTAAATGTTAAGAGTTGAGCTTTAACCGCAATCTTGTCATCCTGACGAACGAAGGATCACACAAGAAGCTCCGCACAGTAATTCCACAATCAATTTTCATCACATTCTTGTCATCCTGACGAACGAAGGATCACACAAGAAACTCCGCAAAGTGATTCGACAATCAATTTTCATCACATTCTTGTCATCCTGAGGAACGAAGGATCGCACAAGAAACTCCGCACGGTAATTCCACAATCAATTTTCATCACATTCTTGTCATCCTGAGGAACGAAGGATCACACAAGAAACTTCGCAAAGTGATTCGACAATCAATTTTCATCCCATTCTTGTCATCCTGAGGAACGAAGGATCACACAAGAAACTCCACACAGTAATTCCACAATCAATTTTCATCCCATTCTTGTCATCCTGAGGAACGAAGGATCAGACAAGAAACTCCGTACAGAAAAACAACAATCTTTGTCATTCCTCATGATGACAAACGGTGTATTAGCTAAAAACCCTCTTTCAAAGTTTAAACTTTGAAAGAGGGTTTAGTGATAAATTTTATAGCAATTTTTTAAATCGAAGAATTCAAAATTCTTTGTTTTACATGATCTATATACGATCTTCCAATTACATATCGTAAACCTTCAATTTCAATGCTGTTTCCTTCAACAGCATCAATCTTATCAATTGCAATCGTATACGATCTGTGTATTCTTAAAAAATTTCTCTCCGGAAGTAAATCTGTAAAGTCTGATAACGTGCTGTGAATAATATATTTACCGGTTAAAGTGTTTATTTTCAAATAATCCTTTAAACTTTCAATAACAAGGATTTCATTAAAGAAAATCTTCTTCATCCTTTTCTTGTCAATTTTAACGAATATAAAAGGGCTGTCTGCGCTGTTTTCCTGAGGAATGTTGTTTTTGTTTTCAAGTCTTTTGCTAATCTTATTCAGGGTTTTCATTAACCTCGGAAATTCGATAGGTTTTACTAGATAATCTAAAACATCCAGTTCGTAAGTCTCTATGGCAAACTGACTGTATGCACTTGTAATGACCAGTATAGGCGGATTTTCCAGGCTCTTTATAAAATTAATTCCGTCAAGAACAGGCATATTAATATCCAGAAAAATAACATCAACCTTGTTATTTTTTAGAAAATTTAAACCTTCAATAGGATTACTGAAAGTATTTATTAGCTCAAAATTTTCAATTGGCTCTAAGTAGTTTTTAATTACGTTAATTGCCAAAGGCTCATCGTCAATAATCAAACAATTTATTTTCATTTCTATAATCTTAGTTATTTGAGCGAAATAAGTTAGCAGGTAAATCTATATACGAAGAAAAGTCGTGTTAGGTTACTTTAATCACAAGCTTTACGACAAAAATATCTTTTTTATTTTTAAATGAAAGCTTATAGTCATTTTTATTATAACCTAATTCTAATCTTTTTTTCACATTATCTATACCTATGCCACTTGACTTGTTAAAATTGTCCTCATGTTGCGTAATTTCTGGCGTTGGATTAGAAATAGTGAAATGTAAATAATCACCTTTTATTTTAAAGTTAATATCAATGACTACTTTTCCGGTGTTTTTGTTTACCCCGTGTTTAAAAGCATTTTCGATAAATGTTAATAATATAATAGGAGAAATCTCTTTATCGTGAATATCTCCCGAAATAGACATGTTGACCTCTAACCGATCGTCGTTTCTAATGCGTTCCAGATCCAGGTAGTTCTGGATACAAAGAATCTCATTTTCTAAAGTTTGTCTTTTGCTTCTTGTATCATATAACATATAGCGCATTAGTTCAGAAAGTTTGAGAACAATTTTGGGCGTTTTGTTTGATTTTTCTACAGACAGGGAATAAATATTATTGAGGGTATTAAAGAAAAAATGCGGAGAAATTTGAGATTTCAGAAAAAGCAATTCCGTTTCTAATTGAGATTTTTCAAGATCCGTAACTCTTTTTTGTTCTTTCAAAAAGTCCAGTGTAATCTTAATAGCTGTTACAAAAGTAATTACATAAAGTTCGCCCATCATCATGTCAATAGTATAATTGAGCGTCAGTTTATCAATTGTTTCTGGTCCTTCAGGCCAAACGTTGTGTGTAATTAATAAATAGGTAAGATTAAATTTTACAATAACCATTATAAAAAGAGACGATAAAACTGCCAGTACATACAAAAGATATTTTTTTCGATACACCAGATAGGGCATAAAGATTAAAATATTCAGATAACATAACGTCATGTGAATTGGAAACCCCAATAAGTTTGTTTTTAATGAATACAGGTAATCATTAAAATAGCTTCCCCATCTAAATGTGTTAAATAAAAAGTAAGTAAGCCAAAATAGGATATGATAATGCAACGGGATGCGATAAAGTTTGCTGGAATTGAAATTCATAATAATAGTATGTTTTGTGACTTTTTTTGATGTTTATCTTAGTTTATGTGTCGTCCGTCTAAATTAGTTTTAATAAAAACCTCTTTTATATAAATTTAAGGTTAAATTAAGATTGTTTTATATGAAGAATTTTCCCCTATTGGTTGTTTTTGTCATTTTGACTGCAAGTTGCAAAATAAATGTAAACAAAAATAACGATCAAAAAACACTTTTTGTTAACCATGTCGATCCTTTTATTGGCACAGGTGGTCACGGGCATACGTATCCGGGAGCAACTGTTCCGTTTGGGATGCTTCAGGTAAGTCCTGACAATGGTGTTTCAAGCTGGGATTGGTGTTCCGGATACCATCATTCAGATTCTATCGTGGCCGGTTTTAGTCATTTACACTTAAGCGGAACCGGAATTGGCGATTTGGCAGATATTCTCTTCATGCCAGCCAATAAAAAACTCGATTTAACAATCAAAACAACTTCGCGCGATCAATTACCTTATAAATCAAAATACAATCATGTTAACGAAAAAGCAACACCGGGCTCTTACCAAGTTTTTCTTGAGGATCCTAAAATCAATGTAGAATTAACTTCATCACAACGTACTGCATTCCATAAATACACCTTTGCTAAGAATGATACACAATCCGTAATTATCGATCTTGGTTTTGCTATTAATTGGGATAAAACGGTAAAAACCGGAATCACAATTGAAGACGAATATACCATAAGCGGCTATCGTTATAGTACTGGCTGGGCAAAAAATCAAAAAGTATTTTTTGTAGCTAAGTTTTCAAAACCCATTTCTGAGTCCGTTTTATTGGCTAATAAGCAAATAGTTACAGGAAATAAAGCCGATGGAGAAAATACTTCAGCACAATTATTTTTTAAATCCAATAATACAAATGAATTATTTGTAAAAGTCGCTTTGTCTTCTGTAAGTGTAGCCAATGCCAAAGACAATCTGGACGATGAAAAGTCAACTTTCGATACTACAAAATCTAAGGCAGCCAGCGTATGGAATAGTGCTTTAAGTAAAATTGAAGTCGAAACCCCAATAGACTCATTAAAAACAATTTTCTATACCGCGATGTTCCACGCCCAAGTTGCCCCTGTAACCTATAGTGATAAAAATGGTCAGTTTAGAAAAGAGGATGATCAAATTGTTACAGCAAAAGATTATACCGCTTACTCGACCTTATCACTATGGGATACTTTTAGAGCCGAAAATCCACTATTGACTTTATTAGCCCCGGACAAAACTTCAGACATTGTAAACTCTATGTTAGCGTATTACGATACCAAAAAAATATTACCGGTCTGGACACTTTATGCAAATGAAACGAATACCATGACGGGTTATCATTCTATTCCCGTAATTGTAGATGCATATCTAAAAGGGATTAAAGGTTTTGATGCCGAAAAAGCATATGCAGCCATGAAAACTACGATGATGCAGGACGAGCGCGGATTGAATTTCTATAAAAAATTCGGTTACATTCCTTTTAATTTATTAGACGAGTCGGTTACAATTACTTTAGAATATGCCTACGACGATTGGTGTATGGCACAAATGGCAAAAGCTTTAGGTAAAAACGAAGATTATCAGTTTTTCCTCAAGCGTTCAAAAGCCTATCAATATTTATTTGATCCGAAAACGGGATTCATGAGAGGAAAGTCAGAAGATGGAAAATCGTGGAATGAACCTTTCGATCCAAAACATTCCAACCACAGAGAACATACCGATTATACCGAAGGAAATGCCTGGCAGCATAGCTGGTTTGTACCTCAAAATGTAGAAGATTTTATTGCATTACACGGAAGTAATGAAATTTTCGTAAAACGTTTAGAACAGTTATTTACCGAAAGTTCAGAGATTACAGGAAGCAATGTTTCAGCAGATATTTCAGGCTTAATTGGTCAGTATGCACACGGGAACGAGCCAAGCCATCATATTGCCTACATGTTCAATCATGCAGGACAACCCTGGAGAACCCAATATTGGGTGCGTCATATTTTAGATACCCAATACAATACAACACCAAACGGTCTAAGCGGAAACGAAGACTGCGGACAAATGTCGGCTTGGTATGTTTTCAGTTCCATGGGATTATATCCAATGAACCCGGCTTCGGGAGAATATGAAATAGGAAGCCCTATTTTCGAAAAAGCAAAAATCAATCTCGAAGGTGGAAAATCTTTTGTAATTGAAGCAGAAAATGTTTCAGACAAAAACTTTTATATCCAGTCGGTGACATTAGACGGGGCCGAATTCAATCAAACCGTAATCACACATCAGCAAATAGTAAAAGGAGGAACATTGCATTTTGTGATGGGACCACAACCCAATAAAAACTGGGGAACAAAAAAATAAACAAAAACTGTAACTAACCAACAAACAAATAATTGAATGGATATAATTGACGTATCGATCATCGTAGCTTACATTCTGCTCTCGGTAGGAATTGGAATTTGGATTTCAAGAAAAGCATCAAAAGGACTGGATGATTACTTTCTTGGCGGAAAAACAATCAAATGGTATTTCTTAGGACTAAGCAACGGATCAGGAATGTTTGATGTTTCAGGAACCTCCTGGATGATTGGAGTATTGTTTTTGTACGGTGTAAAAAGTTTTATGTTTATGTGGCTCTGGCCAATATGGAACCAGATTTTTGTCATGATGTTTCTCGCTGTCTGGATCAGAAGATCAAAAGTGATGACAGGTTCTGAATGGATTTTAACCCGTTTTGGAAGTGACAGAGCCGGAAAAGCATCTCATATTATCGTGGCTATTTTTGCTATTATTTCTACCATTGGTTTTATTGCCTACTTTTTTGAAGGAATCGGGAAATTTGTAACCATTATTTTGCCATGGGATTTAACGCTTCATTACGGTGATTTAATTGTATTGACTTCAGAGCGCTCTTATGCTTTGATCATCATTCTTTTAACGACGATTTATACGGTGAAAGGCGGAATGTTTTCGGTAGTAGCCACAGAAGTCGTTCAATATCTTATCATGATTATTGCGGGAGTTTTGATTGCCGGTTATGCTTTTATCAATTATACGGATATTCAGATTAATTCGGTTATCACCGAAGAATGGAAGAATGTTTTCTTTGGATGGCAGTTTGAGACCCAATGGAGTGATAAATTTCAAACCTTTAATAACTTAATAGATTCTGAAGGCTACAAAATGTTTGGCGCTTTTATAGGCATGACCTTGTTTAAAGGTTTCTTCGCCAGTATTGCAGGCCCAACACCAAGCTATGATTTACAAAGAGTATTGTCTACCAAATCAGTAAAAGAAGCGGCTTACATGAGTGGTTTTACGAACTTGATTTTATTCATTCCAAGATATTTGTTAATTACCGGAATCGTAGTAATTGCGTTGGTCAATATGGCACCGGAATTAAATGCCAATACAGGCTTAACCGGAGCCGATTTAGAATTGTTAATGCCAAAAGTGGTCAATTTATATATTCCGGTTGGAATTAAAGGAATTTTGCTTGCCGGTTTACTGGCCGCATTTATGTCCGGGTTTTCAGCATTTGTAAATGCAGGACCGGCGTATATTGTAAATGATATTTATAAAAAATATTTCAAACCTGTTGCTACCAATCAGCATTATATCAAAGTAAGTCAGATTTCTTCTTTTCTTGTAGTTGGTTTAGGGGTTTTTATGGGATTCTTTGCAGACTCGATCAATTCTTTAACTTTATGGATTACCAGTGCTTTGTACGGAGGTTATGTCGCAGCCAATTTCTTAAAATGGATTTGGTGGCGATTTAACGGCTGGGGGTATTTCTGGGGCATGTTTGCCGGATTAATTGTAGCTTCTTTACAATTTGCTTTAGGGCAGGCCAAAGGAAGCTTGTCCGAAGGATCATTTTTATATGAATTATCACAAGTACAGGCTATTTATCTGTTTCCATTAATATTTGGCTTTTCGATTTTGGGCTGTCTTTTAGGAACTTTTTTAAGTAAACCAACTGATATTGAAGTTCTGAAATCTTTTTACACCAATGTAAGGCCGTGGGGCTGGTGGAAACCGGTTTACAAATTATTAAAAACAGAAGATCAGACTTTCGAAAAAAATAATGATTTCTGGAAAGATATGTTAAACTGTGCCATTGGGATTGTATGGCAGTCGAGTATGATTTTGCTTCCGATATTCTTTATTATAAGAGATTATCCAAAAGCGATTACAGCATTTGCAGTATTTTTAGTGACTACAACAATTTTAAAATTCACGTGGTTAGATAAAGTTCGAAAAATTGAAGATTAAGTAAAAGAATTTATTTTGTCATGCTGAGAAACGAACGATCACATGCGTAACCAGACAAAGACTGGCAACAAAGATTAACGACACAGTTTGTCATCCTGAGGAACGAAGGATCAAACCCGTAACCCGACAAAGACTGATAACACAGAATTGAGAAAATAAAAAAAAAGAATAAAAGAAACTAGTGTCTAACACATAGTCATTTGTGTTTAAATAAAGTAAAACGCCTTTTTGAGTTTTTCCAAATCGATGTTTCCATGTGTTTAAATAAAAGGACAAAGTTTACAATACAAAATAAATAAAAAACAAAAAAATGAGCACAATTCCCTGGCAAGACAGACCCGAAAACAGTAACGACGTAATGTGGAGATATTCTGAAAATCCTATTATCGACAGATACGCGATTCCATCATCAAACAGTGTTTTTAATAGTGCTGTAGTTCCTTTTGGAGATGGCTTTGCGGGAGTTTTCAGATGTGATAACAAAGCGGTTCAAATGAATATTTTTGCCGGATTTAGTAAAAACGGAATCGATTGGGATATCAATCACGACCCTATCGTAATGCAGGCCGGAAATACAGAGATGATCGAATCGGCTTATAAGTACGATCCGCGTGTGGTTTTTATCGAAGACCGTTACTGGATTACCTGGTGTAATGGTTACAACGGACCAACAATTGGTATTGGATATACCTTTGACTTCAAAGAATTTTTTCAATGCGAAAATGCCTATTTGCCTTTCAACAGGAATGGGGTTTTATTTCCGCAAAAAATAAACGGAAAATATGCCATGTTAAGCCGTCCAAGTGACAACGGACACACCCCTTTTGGAGACATCTGGATCAGTTACAGCCCGGATATGAAATATTGGGGAGAACACAGATTAGTAATGAAACCAAGCCCTTTCGAACAAAGCGCATGGCAATGCACCAAAGTAGGGGCAGGGCCAATCCCAATTCTTACTGAAGAAGGATGGTTAATGATTTACCACGGCGTTATCAATACCTGCAATGGTTTCCGTTATGCTATGGGATCGGCACTTTTAGAAGTTGATGCACCGGATAAAGTAAAATACAGAACACAGCCATATTTGTTAGGTCCCGCAGAAATTTATGAAATGGTGGGAGATGTACCTAATGTAGTTTTTCCATGTGCCGCTTTACACGATACTGAAGAAGATAAATTAGCCGTATATTACGGTGCAGCAGATACGGTTGTAGCTATTGCATTTGGTAAATTAAGCGAAGTAGTTCAATTTACAAAAGATAACAGTTTATAGAAAAAGCATGCGTTTAAAAATTCAATGGTTAACAGTTGTTGTTGGTTTTCTTTCGGTTGTAAGTTTTTCACAGTCGAAGAAAAACACCATTATTCCTAAAACCTATGTAGCTGCAAAAACGACAACTCCAATCGTGATCGATGGTGACGAAACGGATGAAGCCTGGAGTAAAGCAGATTGGACAGATCTTTTTGAAGATATAGAGAATGGCATAAAACCAAAATATGCCACAAAAGTAAAAATGCTCTGGGATGAAACCAATTTCTATATTGTAGCGAAAATAGAAGAACCACATGTTTGGGCAAATTTAAAACAACGTGATACCATTATCTTTTATAACAATGATTTTGAAGTTTTTATAGATCCCGATAGCGACACTTTTAACTATTATGAATTAGAAATAAACGCCTTAAATACCGCCTGGGATCTATTTTTATCAAAACCTTATCGTGAAAATGATAATGTTGTTTTAAACGACTGGAATATTCCGGGCCTGAAGTCAGCAGTTAAAATTCATGGAACGCTAAATAATCCCAACGACATTGATCAGGGTTGGGTTTTAGAAATGGCGATTCCCTGGGCATCTTATAAAACGTCGTATTTTGACAAAAACGTTCCTATAGATAAATTCTGGCGGGTTAATTTCTCAAGAGTAAACTGGCAGCATTCAATTGCTGACGGCAAATACGAACGCAAAAAAGGAGCTGACGGAAAATTTCTGCCCGAGTACAATTGGGTTTGGTCGCCAATGGGTGTGATCAATATGCATGAACCGGAGAAATGGGGGTATGTTTATTTTTCTTCCAAAGAAGGAAAAGATAACTTTACCATTCCGCAGGATGAAAAAGTAAAATGGGAACTTTATAATTTATACCGATTTCAAAAAGAATACAATCAAAAGCATAAAGTATGGGCAAAATCACTGGCTGATCTTACGAAAGAACCAATTAGCGTTGAGGGTAAAATATTAAAACCAATACTGGAAAATCATTCTGCCGGATTTAATATTTCAGTAAAAAGCCCATTTTCTAATCAAATCTTTGTGATCAGGCAGGATGGCAAAATAATACAAAAATAAACCACTATGAAACTACCAAAACTATTCCTTTTTTTATTGGCGCTTACTGTTTTTTCCTGTGCCAAAAAAGAAGGGCAAACCACCTTTAAATTTGGAGTCTGGACCACTGCAGATGCTAAAAAATCAGATGCCGATTATGCAAAAGAATTTAAAAAATACAAAGATGGCGGAATCGATGAAGTATTAATCAATACCACTACAGACCCAAAACTTTTAAAAAGATTAGTGCCTTTAGCGACAAAAGAGGGCCTAAAAGTGCATGCCTGGATTATGGCCATGAACAGACCCGGAGATTCTCTGGCATTACAACATCCGGATTGGTATATGGTAAGCAAAGAAGGAAAATCCTGTTTTGACAATCGCCCTTATGTAGATTATTACCAATGGTTATGTCCAACCAGAAAAGAATCAAGAGAACACGTTTTAGCCTTAGTAGAAGAATTAGCAAAAGTAGACGGGATCGAAAGCGTTCATTTAGATTATATTCGTTTTCCGGACATCTTTTTACCTATTAGTTTACTGCCTAAATACAATTTAGTACAGGACACAGAATTACCTCAATTCGATTTCTGTTACTGTGATGAATGTATCAAAGCATTCGAAAAAATCCATCATAAAAATCCAAAAGAAAGCCATAACACTTCGATCGATATGGAATGGAAAAATTTCAGGTTAAATGCCATACAAGCAGTTGTAAATGATGCTTATAAAATTGCCCACAAGCACAATAAAAAACTAACGGCCGCAGTGTTTCCTTATCCTGAAATGGCAGATCACATGGTGCGCCAGCGCTGGGACAAATGGAACATCGATGAGGTATATCCCATGATCTACCATAGTTTTTATAACGAAGAAATTGACTGGGTTGGTTACGCTACAAAACAAGGTGTTGCCGATTTAGAAGACAAGAAAACGAAAATCAACACAGGAATTTATATTCCGGGATTAAAAAATGATAAGGAACTAAAAGAAGCTATTTTACTGGCAAAAGAAAACGGGGCAGTTGGCGTTTCTTTCTTTGATGGAAATGCATTGACAGAAAGTAATTTAAAAACCATCGCTGCAACAAAAGCAAGTTTGAAATAATGGATTGTTTTTAAGCACATAAAAACATAGATTTTCTCTCATAAAATTAAAAATAGTGACCCAATTTTCACATTGCTCTGTGAATTTTATACGATTTAAACGTCTTTTTTTTAACTTTAAAATCTATGTTTCTATGTGTTCGGAAAAAAAACAGCACGCAAGAATAAAAAAATAAAGAATGAACAAAACAATATCCATATTATCATTACTAATAACTTCGATAGTAGCGGTTAACGCACAGGAGAAAGTTCCGTTTTGGCAGAATGAAAAAATCAACGAAGAGCATCGTGAACCTATGCACGCGGCTTATTATGTTTTTGAAAATGAAGCACTGGCGGCAAAAAACGAATGGAGGCAATCTAAAAATTACCTGGACATTAACGGAGCCTGGAAATTTAAATACGTGGACAGCCCAAATGATCTTCCTAAAGATTTTGAGAAAACGAATTTTAATGATAAAAGCTGGGATAATTTTAAAATTCCGGCAAGCTGGGATGTAAACGGCTATGGATATCCGGTTTATGTGAATACTACTTACGATTTTGATTATTTGATGGCGCCAAACCCACCGTTTGTGCCCACAAAATACAACCCGACGGGAGTTTACAGAAGAGAAATTACAATTGATAAATCGTGGGAAGGAAAAGACATTTTTCTTCATATAGGAACCGCAAAATCAAATCTTACGGTTTGGGTAAACGGCGTTTATGTGGGATATGGCGAAGATGGAAAACTCCCGTCTGAATTTAACCTGAACAAATATGTAAAAACCGGTAAAAATACCATCGTTTTGCAAGTAATGAAATGGAATGACGGTTCGTATTTAGAATGTCAGGACATGTGGAGAATGAGCGGGATCACCAGAGATTCTTATTTGGTGGCGAGAAACAAAGCCCATTTAAAAGACTATGAAATCATTCCGGACCTGGATGCAAATTATGTAAACGGAACTTTAAAAATTTCAACCCAATGGTCCGATTTAGATAAAAAAGACAGTTATACTTTAGACGTTCAGTTAAAAGATGGCGACAAGATTATAACCTCAAAAGTAATTCCCGCTGTAAGCGAAAAACAAACTTTTGATTTTGCCGTAAATAATCCAAAGAAATGGAGTGCCGAAATCCCGAATTTATATCAGATCAGTTTTCTTTTAAAAGATAAAAAAGGAAATGTTGTCGAAGTGATCCATCAAAATGTTGGTTTTAGAAAAGTAGAAATCAAAGGGGGGCAACTCTTAGTAAACGGAAAAGCCATTTACATAAAAGGAGTAAACCGTCATGAAGTTGATCCCGTAACCGGACAAACGATTTCAAGAGAACGTATGGAACAGGATATTAAAATCATGAAAGAATTTAATATCAATGCGGTAAGAATGTCCCATTATCCTAACGATGAATATTTCTATGAATTATGCGATAAATACGGAATTTATGTGGTGGATGAAGCCAATATAGAATCACACGGAATGGGGTATGATATTACCAAAACACTGGGTAATAAACCGGACTGGGAGCTGGCGCATATTCAGCGTATGCAGCGCATGGTCGAAAGAGATAAAAACCATACGTCGATCATTATCTGGAGTATGGGGAACGAAGCCGGAAACGGGTACAATTTTTACAGAGGCTATTTGTGGATTAAAAACCGCGATAAATCAAGACCCATTCAGTACGAAAGAGCCACTGCCGGAGCCTGGGACGGAAAAGATTTAAAATTTGAATGGGATTCTGATATCATCGACCCAATGTACAGTTCGCCTAATAAAATGGAAGAATATATTCTGGCAAACCCAAATCCGTCCAGACCTTACATTCAGTGCGAATATGCACATGCAATGGGAAATTCAATGGGAAATTTTAAAGATTACTGGGATGTGATTCGTAAATATCCAAACTTTCAGGGAGGATTTATCTGGGATATGATCGATCAGTCGGTGTATAAAAAACAACCGGACGGAACTACTATTTTAGCTTATGGAGGCGATTTTGGACCAAAAGATGTCAAAAGCGATAATAATTTTGTGAACAATGGCGTATTTACAGTAGACAGAAAACCAAATCCGCATGCCTTTGAAGTAAAAAATGTGCTTCAGAACATTCTGACTTCCTGGGAAAATAAAGAAACCGCAACGGTTAAAGTGTACAATGAATTCTCGTTTAAAGATTTGAGTAATGTGACTTTGCACTGGAAATTAATTTTGGATGGAATTACACAAGATTCAGGAGTAATTGATTATTTAGCAATAGATCCAAGGCAGTCCAAAACGTATACATTACCGATTAAATTAGGCGATAAAAAATTTCAGGAAGCTTTTATTACTATAAGTTATCAGTTAAAACAAGACGAGCCGTTTTTACCAAAAGGATTCGAGATTGCAACAGAACAACTGGCTTATAAAGGTATCTGGAAAAATGATATTAAAATAGAAGGTTCAGGAAAAATTACAGTAGAGAAAAAAGCCAACAGCACCGTTTTTAAAAGTGATAAAGCCGAAATTACTTTCGACCAGAAAACCGGATTTATCAAGGGGTATTCATTCAATAATTTACCAATTATAAAAGACGGATATCAATTGCGTCCTAACCTTTGGAGAGCACCAAACGATAATGATTTCGGCGCTAATTTTCAGGTAAACTTAGTAGCCTGGAAAACAGCAACAGAAAACCCAATACTTGTAAACTGGAATTATACAGCTACAAAAGACAATAAAATTGAGATAAAAGCGACCTATAGTTTGCCTCAGGTTTTTGCAAAATTAATATTGAATTACGAAATCAATAGCAGCGGAGAACTACTTGTGAAAGAAGAATTAAATATTGATAAAGGAACTGAAACACCAATCTTACCAAGATTTGGAATGGAAATAATTGTTCCAAAGGATTTCAGCAATATGACGTATTACGGAAGAGGGCCGCACGAAAATTACATCGACAGAAATTACAGTTCTCAGGTAGGCCTTTATACACAAACTGTTTCAGAACAGTATTACCCATACATCCGTCCGCAGGAAACCGGAAATAAAACGGATGTACGTTTTCTGGAATTATCGGGCGATAAATTGAAATTAACAGTGACATCAGATAATTTATTAGCCGTAACCGCTTTGCATTATTTAAATGAAGATTTAGATGACGGATTGAAAAAAGACCAAAGACACGCTGCCGAATTGAAGGAAAGAGATTTAACGAGTTTAAAAATCGATTCGAAACAAATGGGTGTGGGCGGAATTGACAGCTGGCAGGCATGGCCAATGGAAAAATACCTGTTGAGAGACAAAAATTATCAGTATCAATTTAAAATAACACCTTCTTTAAAATAATAATTATGAGAACATTAAAGCCCTTTTTTGTCTTCATCTTTTTAGCCGTTTTAAGTTCGGGTTATAGTCAGAAAGTGTATACGGAGAAAGACATTCAGATCATTCCAAAACCGAATCAACTGACAGTACAGCCGGGAACTTTTGAATTTTCTAAAAATACTGTTTTTGTAGTGACTACTGATTTTCAAAAAGAGATTTCAAATGCTTTGATCAGCAAATTTGGAGTTGCTGCAGGCTGGCGTCCGGTTTTAGGAGCAAAAGCACCACAAAGTAATTTTATCCAGTTTAAAGCTGATCCGGCATTTCATAAGGAAGCCTATAAAGTAGAAGTAAGCAATAGTACTATTATCGTTACGGCAAGTGGAAATGCCGGTTTTATCTACGGATTAGAAACCATCAGGCAATTGCTTCCGGTGTCCATAGAAAGCCATTATCCTGTTACCACTGCAAAATGGCAGATTCCAAATGTAACGATTACGGATGAACCCCGTTTTAAATGGAGAGGTTTAATGCTCGATGTATCACGTCATTTCTTTGATAAAAATTATATTCTGGCGACAATTGATCGTTTAGCGATGCACAAAATGAATGTTTTGCATTTGCACTTGGTGGATGATCAGGGATGGAGAATTGAAATTAAAAAATATCCAAAACTAACAGAAGTGGGTGCCTGGAGAGTCGATCAGGAAAATGTTTCCTGGAATGCAAGACTGACCACAAATCCGGATGAAAAAGGAACTTATGGAGGCTTTTTTACCCAGGAAGAATTAAAGGAAATTGTAAAATACGCCGCAACTAAAAACATAGAGGTCATTCCTGAAATCGAAATGCCGGCACACGTAAGTTCTGCCATTGCATCCTATCCGGAACTGTCTTGTTTTGATCAGCGTATTGGCGTTCCGTCAGGCGGATTATGGCCCATTACAGATATTTATTGTGCCGGAAAAGAAAATACATTTGAATTCCTGGAAAATGTGCTAGACGAAGTAATGGCCATTTTTCCCTCAAAATATATTCATATTGGCGGAGATGAAGCGACGAAAACCAATTGGACAAAATGCCCGCATTGTCAAAAAAGGATGAAAGATCTTGGTTTAAAAAACACAGCCGAATTGCAAAGTTATTTTGTAAAACGAATTGAAAAATACATTAATTCTAAAGGAAAAAAAGTAATTGGCTGGGATGAAATTGTAGAAGGAGGTTTAGCTCCCGAAGCAACGGTAATGAGCTGGAGAGGAACAAAAGGCGGCATTGAAGCGGCAGACCAGGGACATGATGTAATTATGACTCCTGAATCGCATTGTTATTTTAATTTTTATCAGGGACCTCAAAACGAAGAACCTTTAGCTTTCGACGGTTATACGCCATTAAGCAAAGTGTACGAATTTGATCCGGTGGAGCCTACTATGTCGCCTATTGAAGCCAGTCACGTTTTGGGCGGACAGGCCAATTTATGGGCAGAACATCTTGCCGGACCAAAGGATTCAGAATATATGATTTTTCCAAGACTCGCGGCTATGGCCGAAGTTTTATGGAGTTCTAAAGAAAGCCGTAACTGGAATGATTTCACCACAAGATTAGCGCCATTACTAATGCGTTATGAATATATGGGAATCAATTATGCAAAAAGTGCTTATTTGGTCACCGCTTCTTCAAGCGCAGATTTGACTAAAAAACAAATCAATTTGTCTTTAAAAAATGAATTTCCGAATCCGGATATTCGATATGTTTTGGGTAATAAAACTATCGATCAGAATGCTGTGAAATATGTAAATCCAATTCAGGTTGGCGAAACAACCGTTTTAAAAGCTTCCTTGTTTCAAAATGAGAAACCAGTTGGGAAAACGTTTACAGATACGATTGTTTTTCACAAAGCCGTAGCACATAAAGTAAAATATTTAACGCCATTTAATGATAATTACAAAGGCGACGGCCCTTTTACCCTGGTCAATACCATTCGCGGATCTAAAAATTTCCACGACGGACAATGGCAGGCCTGGTTAGTCAATGATATGGAAGTTGTAGTTGATCTTGAAAAGCAGGAAGCTGTGGAGCAGGTAATCGTTGGAACTTTGGAAAGCCAGGGCTCAGGGGTTAATTTTCCTGTAAAAATCAAAGTTCTGGTTTCTAATGATGGAATCAATTATCAGGAAGTCGGGAAAATTTCACGTCCGTACGCAGCAAATGTGACTTCGGAACTGAAAGATTTCAAAATCAATTTTACAAAAACAAATACCAGATTTATTAAAGTAATTGCATCAAACCTGAAGAAAAGCCCTAAAGGAGAATCGTCGTGGTTATTCGTAGATGAAATTTTAGTGAACTAAAGCCAGGAAGCCATAGTTCTATGTGTATGAATGCAAGTGAACGCCTTTGAAAGCTGGAAAAAGCTATGTTTCTATGTGTTTAAAAATAAAGACAAAACAAAAAACAAAAACCATAAATTAGAATTAAGATGAAAAGAGGAATATTCATAATCGCGATATTATTTTCAGTCCAGCTGTTTTCGCAGGCCATTTATGAAGATGAGCGCTATGTACCGGAAACGGATCCGTTAGTATTGAAAAATTTAGAGCAATGGCAAGGCAAAAAGTTTGGATTGTTAATGCACTGGGGAACCTACAGCCAATGGGGAATTGTAGAATCCTGGTCTATTTGCCCAGAAGATTATGGATGGTGCGAACGCAAAAAAGGCAGCAATCCCGGCAATTATAATGAATATGTAAAAGAGTACGAAGGTTTGAAAAAATCATTCAATCCAACCAAATTTGATCCTGCAAAATGGGCAAAAGCAGCCAGGGCGGCAGGAATGAAATACATGGTTTTTACCACCAAACACCATGACGGATTTAATATGTACGACACTAAATATTCTGATTATAAAGTAACAGATGCAGCTTGTCCGTTTAGCACAAATCCAAAAGCAGATATTTTGAAAGAAGTTTTTAATGCTTTTAGAAACGAAAATATCTCAACAGGAGCCTATTTCTCTAAACCGGACTGGCATAATGAAAACTATTGGGATCCTTATTTTCCTCCTTTCGACAGAAACGTAAATTACGATCCAACATTATATCCTGAAAAATGGCAGAAGTATGTTGATTTTACACACAATCAAATTTTAGAAATCCTTACCAATTACGGTAAAGTAGATATTTTATGGTTAGATGGAGGATGGGTTAGAAAAAGGGACCAGCAAAACATCAAAGAAAACTACGAAGAGAAATTTGCAGAAAACGAATCTAAAAACGGTTTCATCAAACACAGAGTAGTAGAACAAGATCCTAAAATGGACGAATTGGTCATAAAAGCACGCCAAAAACAACCGGGATTAATTGTAGTAGACAGAGCGGTTCACGGTAAAAACCAAAATTATTTAACGCCTGAAAACAGAGTTCCTGAAAAAACCCTGCCTTACCCCTGGGAATCATGTATTACGTCTGGCGGTGGATGGTCTTATACTCCGGATGCTACCTATTTAACAGGAAGACAAGGGATTCACATGTTGATTGATGTGGTGGCAAAAGGCGGAAACCTGTTGTTGAATATCGCGCCAAGTCCCGAAGGAGAATGGCAAAAAGGAGCCTATGATTTATTAGCCGCTTACGCAGACTGGATGAAAGTAAACAGCATAGCGATTTACGATACAAAACCAATCGAACCTTTTAAAGAAGAAAATATTTGCTTTACGCAAAATAAAGCCGGAAATGTATTCGCCTTTTATTTAGCAAAAGAAGGAGAAGATAAAATTCCTGCCACTGTTACCGTAAAATCGATCAATCCTAAAAAAGGAACAAAAATCACAATGTTAGGGTCTAAAACTTCCCTTAAATGGACAAAAGAAGCGCAAGGATTTAAAGTGGTAATTCCGGAAAGCTTACGAAATAATTTACCGGCAAAAGAAGCCTGGACTTTAAAAATTGAAGCTATTAACAGATAAAAATATGTTTTCAATACAAAAAATAATATCCAAAACAGCATGTATTTTTTGCATGCTGTTTTTTAGCATAAGTATTTTTGCACAAGAACCCGTTGATTTTGTCAATCCGTTTATCGGCACATCCAATTTTGGAGCTACTTTTCCGGGACCTATTGCACCACGAGGTATGGCAAGTATAAGTCCGTTTAATGTTGCAGGGCCGCAAAACCGTCCGTTAGAAAAAGATAGTCAGTGGTTATCGAATCCTTATGTAAACGAAAATACCTTTTTAACCGGATTTAGTCAGGTTAATTTAAGCGGTGTGGGCTGTCCTGATTTAGGGGTTATTTTACTAATGCCTACCACAGGAAATGTAGAAATCGATCATTTAAAATACGGATCGGGATATTCTAATGAAGTGGCCAAAGCGGCTTATTACAGCGTAAATCTTGACAAGTATAAAGTTAAGGGAGAATTTACGGCCTCAAAAAGAGTAGGTGTAAGCAGGTTCACGTTCCCAAAAGGACAATCGAATATTTTATTAAACCTCGGATTAGGATTAACCAATGAAGAAGGCGCGATGATAAAAGTCGTTTCCTCAACAGAAATTGAAGGAATGCGATCTGTAGGTTCTTTTTGTTATAATAGCCCTGAGGATGCATATCCTGTTTATTTTGTGGCAAAATTTTCTAAACCGGCAGATAAATTTGGTGTTTGGAAAAAGACTACGAAGTATAACGGTGTCGAAGCACAATGGATGGGATATAACGGAAAAACCAGAATAATGGAAAATACTGTTAAAACTGTTGTAGGAGATAGTATTGGAAGTTATTTTATCTATAAATTCGAAAAGGAACAAAAGGTTGAAGTTAAAATTGGAATTTCGTATGTAAGCATCGAAAATGCCCGTGACAACTTAGAAAAAGAAACCGGAAACAAATCATTTGATGCCGTTTATAAAGATACGTACCAGGAATGGAACCAGGAACTTTCTAAAATTTTAGTTGAAGGCGGTTCAAATGATGATAAAACGATTTTTTACACCGCTTTATATCACACTTTAATTCATCCCAATACCTTAAATGATTTCAACGGAGAATATCCTGAAATCAAAAGAAGTAAGATTGGTAAAACAAAAGATACCCGTTATACCGTATTTTCTTTATGGGATACATACCGAAACATGCATCCGTTAACGTCTTTAGTATATCCTAAGCAACAATCTGATATGATAAAAAGCATGCTGGAAATGTATGATGAAAACGGATGGTTACCCAAATGGGAATTAAATTCAACAGAAACATTTACCATGGTAGGAGATCCCGCAAGTATAGTTATAGTCGATGCCTGCTTAAAAGGAATTCAGGATTTTGATATTTACAAAGCCTACTATGCAATGCTAAAAGGTGCGGATAAAACTGAAAATAATCCGTTGCGTCCCGGACTTAAAGAATATATCGAAAAAGGATATTTATCCACTAATTATCCGGGCCCCGTTTCTACCACATTAGAATACAATACTTCAGATTATGCGATTTCACTTTTAGCGAAAGCTTTAGGCGAAAAAGACGATTATAAGCGTTTTACGAAACGTTCACTCTCGTACCAAAAATTATACGATAAAGATTTAAAATTACTTCGGCCAAGAACCGCTAACGGAAAATGGTATGAACCTTTTGATCCTGAAGCAGGATCTAATTTTCAGGCAAATGTAGGCTTTATCGAAGGGAATGCCTGGCAATATGCTTTTATGGTGCCACATGATATCAGGGGATTGATTAAATTAATGGGCGGTGATAAAGTTTTCTCAGATCAATTGCAAAAAGTTTTTGATCTCAAACAATTTGATATGGCAAACGAACCGGACATTGCCTATCCCTATTTATTCAATTATGTAAAAGGAGAGGAATGGAAGAGTCAGGAAATGGTTAAAAAACTGGTAAAAGAATATTTTCAAAACAAACCAAAAGGATTGCCCGGAAATGACGATACCGGAACCATGTCGGCCTGGTTGGTTTATTCTATGATGGGAATTTATCCGATATCGCCCGGAGATCCAATTTATACCATTACAACACCAATGTTTCATAGAGTGACGATCAAATTAGATCCGGCATATTATAAAAAAGAAAGCATTGTAATTGAAAGGCAAGAGAATAATGATGGAAAAATCAATTCGATTGAGATAAACGGAAAACCACTTAATAGCTTTTTTATTTCGCACGAAGATTTTGTGAATGGAACAAAGTTAAAAGTGATTCAAAATTAAAACACACACAATTATGTTACAACTAAAAATCAAAAAAGCAGCCATTATTTTTGTAATGGCTGCAGGTTTTTTTAACCCGGCCTGTGCCCAGAAAAAATACCCGTACCAGGATGCAAAACTACCGGTTGAAGACCGGCTAAAAGACTTGTTAAGCAGAATGAGCCTTGAAGAAAAGGTACGTCAGATGGATATGTACAAAGGCGAATTTTTTAAAGAAAAAGAAGATTTTTCTAAATCTAAATCAGATGCTAAAATTGGAAATCTGGGTATTGGAGCAATTCATGACATTTATCCGCGTTCAGCAAAAATGATAAATGATCTTCAAAGTGAGATCATTAAAAAGAACAAATGGGGCATTCCGGCACTTATTATGTGCGAGATGCTTCACGGTTATTTAGATGACGGAAGTACGGCTTTCCCAATGAACATTGGTTTAGGTGCTACCTGGGATACCACTTTGATGGGTAAAGTGGGTGGTGTAATTGGTACTGAAGCCAGGGCACACGGAGTTCATTTTGGTTTGGGCCCAAATCTTGACGTTGGCCGTGAACCACGTTGGGGAAGGGTTGCCGAGACTTTTGGTGAAGATGTGTATTTAGTGGGCGAAATGGGAACCGCAATGATTAAAGGAATGCAGGGCGATGATTTAAGGTCTGACCGTTCTATTATTGCAGAACCCAAACATTTTGCAGTTCATGGTATTCCGGAAGGAGGAGCAAATTCTTCGCCAGTATTAATTGGTGAGCGTGCAGCACGTCAGGATTTTTTACCATCATTTGAAAAAGCATTCAGAAAAGGCGGCGCATTGGGAACCATGTGTGCGTATTCTGAACTTGACGGAATCCCTTGTGCGGCAAATCATTGGTTGTTGACGGATGTTTTAAGAAAAGAATGGGGATTTAAAGGAATTGTAGTTTCAGATTTAGGAGCTATTAAATATTTGCAGGTAACACATTATGTAGCAAGTTCTCCTAAAGAAAGCATCAGAGAAGCAGTTTCGGCAGGAGTGGATATGCAGTTTTATGATTTTACCAATGAATTTTGGCAAACCAGCATCATAGAATTGGTCAACGAAAAGAAACTCACAATGGAGCAAATCGACCGTGCTGCCGGAGGAGTTTTAAGGTTAAAATTCTTATTGGGATTATTCGAAAACCCATATACCGATAAAAACCTGATTAAAGAACGTTTTCATACCAAAGAAAATCAGGATGTTGCATTAGAAGCAGCGCACAAATCGATCGTTTTATTAAAAAACGAAAACAATATACTGCCTTTAAAAAAAGATATTAAAACCGTTGCGGTTATCGGACCCAATGCAAATGCTTCAAGATTAGGAGGATATGCAGTGAAAAATAAAGTAGGAACAACGGTTTTAGAAGGTGTTCAGCAGGTTGTGGGAAAAACAGCAAATGTTCTGTATGAAGAAGGTGTTCCTTTAATTGTAAAAGGGCAAATTATTCCGTCGAAATATTTATTTACTCCGGATGGATCTCAAAACGGATTAAAAGGAGAATATTTCAATAACAGAAAAGTAGAAGGAACTCCTGCATTAACCCGTATCGACAATCAATTAGAGTTTGACTGGCCGTGGTCTCCCGGAGACGGTGTTACAGATGATGATTTTTCTATTCGCTGGACAGGTTATATTCAATCCGATAAATCATTTGATGGCTGGTTGGGTTTAAGTTCTGATGACGGAATCAGAATGTGGGTTGATGATCAATTGGTAATCGACAACTGGACAAAAGGGGCGACAAGTATGGTAACGACTCCCAAAAATATTGAAGCAGGTAAAAAATACAAAGTCCGCATCGAAATGTGGGAAGGCGGCTGGGGAGCCAGAGCTCACTTGCGTTGGAATCTGGAAAAAGTAAATTTTCAGCCGGCAATCGACATTGCTAAAAAAGCCGATGTTGCGATTGTAGTTTTGGGAGAATCAAACGAATTGGTGGAAGAAAACAGGGACGTTGCATCATTGGACTTACACGGAATGCAGCAGGAATTAATAGAAGCCATTCAAAAAACAGGAACTCCTGTAATTTGTGTACTGTTAAACGGACGTCCGCTTTCTACCAATTGGATTAGTGAAAACATTCCGGCAGTAGTCGAAGGCTGGTTTCCCGGAGAGTTGGGAGGAAAGGCTGTAGCCGATGTTTTATTTGGAGATTACAATCCGGGCGGAAGATTACCCGTTACAGTTCCAAAATCAGTAGGTCAGTTACCTATATATTATAACCAGAAACCATCAGCGATTCACCGATATGTTGCAGAAAGCGAACATCCTTTATACACATTCGGTTACGGACTGAGTTATACGAAGTTTGAATATTCAAATCTTAAAATCAGTTCTGAAACAATTAAAACCGATGGTGAATTGAAAGTTAGCGTAGAGGTTAAGAATACAGGAAATCTGGACGGAGATGAAGTAGTACAATTATACATTCATGATATCTACAGCAGTGTAACCACTCCTGAAAAAACGCTGAAAGGATTTAAAAGAGTACAGATCAAAAAAGGCGAAACTAAAACTGTTGAATTTATCCTTACACCAGATGAATTATCGATCTGGAACCGTGAAATGAAAAAGGTCGTAGAACCGGGAGATTTTGAAGTTCTGGTAGGGGGAAATTCAGTTGATGTGCTAAAAATGAATTTCAAAGTTCTGAACTAATTTTCATAAATAGAGTGAAATATTCAGTGATTAAGATGTTAATGAAAGAATGCTGTTGAAAAAGGGGTAAATCGTTTCGATTAATTCGAAATAAGATTTATAAATAAAGAGGATTAAGATTACAATTTAAAACGTTTTCGTAACCTGAAATTAGAAATGTATTCCCTACACCTTTTCAAAATTGTCATTTGTCGAAATTATATTTTGTTAACAAAATGTATTCATAAGTTTAACATGTTATTAACTCAAAAACAACTAAACATGATTAAGGACGTACTAAAATTACTGTTTGTAATATGCTTATTCGGATTTCAGGGTCTGCAGGCACAAACAACAGTAAAAGGAACGATAACAGATGCTTCAAACGGAATTCCAATCCCGGGTGCAAATGTTGTTGTTAAAGGAACTAAAACAAGTGCATCATCAGATTTTGATGGTAAGTACAGTATTTCAGTTCCAAATCAATCTGCAGTTTTGATTTTCACTTATGTAGGCAATGCTCCAAAAGAAGTTGCCGTAGGAAATCAAACGACACTGAATGTCGCATTAGGCGCAGCGACTCAGCAACTGGGTGAAGTGGTAGTGACCGCTCTTGGTATTAAAAGAGAGAAAAAAGCGATTACCTATTCGGCACAAAACATTTCAGTAGACGAGCTTTCAGAAGCAAGATCACTAAACGTTGCCAACTCACTTTCAGGTAAGGTTGCCGGTCTTAACTACTCGACAACATCAAATGGTGTAGGTAGCTCATCCAGGATTACTTTAAGGGGGAACAGGTCTCTAAACGGAAACAATCAGCCTCTTTATGTAGTAGATGGTGTGCCAATTAGTAATGGTACAACAACTACAAATCCTGATATAGATACAGGAGGAACAACACAGCCAGATGGTATTTCAAACATTAACCCGGAAGATATTGCTTCGATGACCGTGCTTAAAGGACCATCAGCTGCTGCTCTTTACGGATCAAGAGCGAGTAATGGTGTTATCGTAATTACAACTAAATCCGGTAAGGCAGGAAAAACATCTGTTTCGTTATCGTCTAATTTTATGGCTTCTTCTGCTTATAATTTGATGAACTTACAAAATGAATATGGTCAGGGAACAAATGGTGTTTACAACCCAACTTCAAGCTCAAGCTGGGGAGGTAAATTAGACGGAAGTCAGGTTTCAAACTGGCAGTTAGTTCGTAACCCAAATTATGCGGGACCGGCTACACAAAGTTATTCTCCACAGCCCAATAACGTTATTGATTTTTATAAAACAGGTTACAACTTAGCCAATACATTAACTGTAACTGCAGGAAATGAAAAAGCGCAGGGTTATTTCTCTTATACAAATACAAAAGCCGAAGGTATTGTTGGCGGAAACCAATTAGACAGACATAATCTTAATTTAAGATTGACGAGCAAAATCTCTGATAAATTATCATTGGATGTAAAAACAAACTACATTGTTCAGGATATTGATAACTTATTAAGAACAGGAGAAGAATCTATTGGTACTTCAGCTTATTTATTACCTCGTAGTATTGCATATAGTGATTACAAAAACTTCGAATATTTTGATGCTGCGGGACAAAGACAAATGAATTATTTTATCGACGAAACAGGATCACCGGGAGGAAACCCGTTTTGGTCTGCTTTAAGAGACGATGCCCGTAAAGATAAAAGAAACAGATTTATTGGTTTAGCCTCTCTTAAATATGAGTTTACAAAAACGTTAAGCTTACAGGTTAGAGCCGGTTTAGATCAAATGACAAACAAGAATGTTAGAAACAGATATGCAACTGTAGCATTTAATAACAATCTTGGTTCATATAGCGAATCTTATGAAACGGTAAGTGAACTTAATACGGATGCTTTACTTTCTTACAATGAAAAGTTTGGAGATTTTTCCGTGAGCCTTAATGGTGGTGCAAGTGGATTACAGCAAAGTAATTCAGCGTTAAATTCGGGAGGTGTTTTAAGTAAAAGAAACTTTTTCGCATTAGCTAACGTACAAACTATTCAATCTACATCTACGCATTCAGAAAAAAGAATTAATTCAGTTTACGGATTTGGTCAGCTTGGTTTCAGAAACTATTTGTTCTTAGACTTAACAGCCAGAAACGACTGGTCTTCGACTTTACCTCAGGATTATTTTTATCCTTCTGTAGGTCTTTCTGCAGTAATCTCAGATATGGTGAAATTGCCTGAAACGATTAGTTTTGCAAAAGTAAGAGCTTCATACGCACAGGTTGGTAATGATACTGATCCTTACCAAACACAACAAAGATTCTCTTATATTGGAGGAAATGGTGGTATGTTATACGGACAAACAACAGCAGCAAACCCTAATCTTAAGCCAGAGATATCTTCTTCTGCAGAGTTTGGTTTAGATGTTCGATTCTTTAATAACCGTTTAGGTTTAGATTTTACGTACTTTAATACTTTAACCAATAACCAAATTTTCTATATTAATACTCCTGAGTCTTCTTCATATTCAAGAGCTATTGTAAATGGTGGTGATATTGAAAATAAAGGTATGGAGCTAACACTTACGGCAACTCCTGTTCAAACAGAAAATTTCACATGGGATATTACAGCAAACTACGCTGAATATAAATCTAAAGTGAAATCAATCTATGAAGGAAGAGAGGAATTAGTTCTTGGTGAAGGAAGGTTAGTAAGAAGTAAAGTTGTTGTAGGCGGAGAATATGGAGATTTATATATTAAAGGTTTCCAAAGATCTCCTGACGGACAAATTATTGTAAACAGTGCCGGTATTCCATTGGCAACGAACGGTTTTGATGTTCGTGCAGGTAACTTTAACCCGGATTGGACGGCAGGTTTAAAAAATAATTTTAAATACAAAGATTTCTCTTTAAGTTTCTTAGTTGATTTTAGAATTGGCGGAGAAGTTATTTCCTATACTCAGGCGAGACAAGCTGGTTTAGGGGTTAGTGATGTAACTTTGGCAGGAAGAGCAGGCGGAATTGTTGTGGATGGTGTGGTTGCTACCGGTGCAGGAACGTATGTTCAAAATACAACAAGTATTAATGCAGAACAATACTGGACAGCAATTGGACAAAGAACACCTATTGCAGAGCCTTTTATTTATGATGCAACAAACATCAGATTAAGAGAACTTGTTTTTGGTTATTCTTTACCAAAACGTGTATTAGGCAGCACAGGTTTTACAAGTATTGACTTTTCATTGGTAGGAAGAAATTTATTCTTCTTCATGAATAAAGCGAAATATTTTGATCCGGAGGCAGGTGCCGGTACAGGAAACTTGCAAGGTATAGAGTCTTTCAACATTCCTTCAACGAGAGATTATGGAGTTAATGTTAAATTCGGATTTTAATTAAAAAAAGAGACATCATGAAATATAGTTTTAAAATAAAAACACTAGGAGTTGCATTAATGGCAGTTACTATTTTGTCAAGCTGTGCAGGCGACTTTGATGAAATAAATACAGATCCAAATTCCCTTACTGAAGATCAGTTAGATGCTACTCTTGCAGGACCATCATTTGCATCTGCAATTTATGCTGGTATTCACAATGGTTCATACTCATCACCAGGTGTAGATGATCAGGGAACATGGGGTATTGCAACAGGAATTTTATCTTCTACATTTATCCAATACTTAAATTGCGGATATGGTACAGAAAGAAATGCGTTTGTAAATGGTTACGAAGGACGTGGATGGACAAGATTTTACACCGTTGCAGTTCCGGCTTTAAACAATGCAATAAAAGCCTCTGCAGGCAATGCGGAAGCTTTGGCAATACTTAAAATCTGGAAAGTTTTTATGTACAATCAAATGGTAGATGCTTACGGTCCAATTCCGTATACAGAAGCAGGAAACGGTAAAGCAAAAGTGCCTTACGATAGCGTAGAGTTTATTTACGAAGATTTTTTCAAATTATTGGATGAAGCAAATACTACATTAAGCGGTTCTGCTATAACAACAGTAGCTTCATTTCAGCCAAATGACCGTTTGTATGCAGGTAATGTGGCCAACTGGAGAGTATTCGGGAATAGTTTAAGATTACGTTTAGCCTTAAGGATTTCAGATATTGAACCTGCTAAAGCAAAAACACAAGCCGAAGCTGCTGTAGCTGCAGGTGTGATGCAGACCAATGAGCAAGGAGCTTTCTTTAAAGCAAGTAACATTACACCAAACAACTTAAATATGATTGTAAACAGCTGGGGGTATACCATGACTGCTTCTATGGAAAGTATCCTGGTAGGATATAACGATCCAAGGTTAGCGAAATGGTTTGCTAAAATTGATACCGGTGTTTATCGTGGTCAGCCTATTGGAGGTTTAGAAGATCAGTTTGGAACCACTAAATTCTCTGCTTTTAACAATGATGTTATGGGGAATGGTGCTGCAGGAAACCTTAGTGAATCTAAAAATATTGAAGTATTTATGGCTTCTGAAAATTATTTCAGCAGAGCAGAAGGTGCTTTGAACGGATGGAACATGGGCGGAAGCGCTCAGAGTTTATACGAAGAAGGTATCAGAATGTCGTTAAGACAATGGGGAATTACAGATACTGCTGCAATCAATGCTTATGTGGCTGGAAATACATTACCAACTTTACCAAACATCTTAACCGTTTATCCAACTTTAGATTTACAGGATATACCAGTTAAATTACCTGTTGCGTGGTCCGCTGCAGTGACCAGCCAGCGTACACAAATTGCAGTTCAAAAGTATTTGGCGATTTTCCCTGAATCATGGGAATCTTGGGCTGATTTACGAAGAAGTGATGCTAAAGTAATTTATCCGCCGCTTAATACAGATAACAATGATGCCGGAGTAGGTAAAAGCTTAATGAAAAGAATTATTTATGTAACAAACGAATATTCTTCTAATAAAGATGCTGTAACAGACGGAATCACAAAATTAAAAGGTCCTGATACCGGAGGTACTAAACTTTGGTGGGATACTAAATAATTAATTTGGTGAGTAAAGACCCACGCATTCTTTACTCAAAAAACGCAAAAGGAGAGGTAACTCTCCTTTTGTTATATATAATAATCTGATCATGAAATTTAAAATTTGTAACCCGTTTATTGTGCTGATGTTGCTTTCTGTTTCTTGTGCCTCATTAAAGAAAGAACCTAAAGCGGTAAATATCACTCAAAATTATATTGCAGACAATCCGGTTACGGCGGCAAGTCACGCATCGACATTGGTCGAACTGGAACCCAATACCCTTTTAGCAGCCTGGTTTGGCGGAAAATATGAAGGTGCCAAAGATGTTAGTATTTATGTTTCTTCGTACAAAGAAAAAAAATGGTCGGCACCTAAAAAGCTCATTGAACCTTTAATAAAAGATGGCGATACCTTAGCCTGCTGGAATCCGGTTTTGTTTAAAAGCACAAGCCGGAACCTGTATTTATTTTATAAAGTGGGGAAAAACCCAAGAGAATGGTTTGGCGCTATGATCGTTTCAAAAGACAACGGAAACAGTTGGAGCAATCCTAAATACCTCCCAAAAGGAATATTAGGACCAATTCGGAATAAACCAATCGAAACAAGTCCGGGAATTATTTTATGTGGAAGCAGCACCGAAAGTATCGATGACAACAAATGGCGCGTTCATTTAGAAAAGTATACAGAAACCACAGATACGTGGGAAAGAATTGATATTAACGATCCAAAACAATTCGATATTATTCAGCCCACATTTCTCGTTCATCCGGATCACGAAATTCAGATTTTATCCAGAAGCAGGCATAACAAATTAATTTCAAGCTGGTCAGAGGATAACGGAAAAACATGGCAGCGAACAGATAGTATTAATGTCGTGAACTCAAATTCAGGCGTTGATGCCGTAACACTGTCGGACCAATCATTTTTATTGGTCAATAATCCCCTGAAAATGGGAAAAGATTGGTTTAACGGACGAAATATTTTGGATGTCGAGTCTTCAAAAGATGGTGTACATTGGAAAAAAATATTAGATTTGGAAAACCAGCCGGAAGGGGAATTCAGTTATCCGGCCATAATTCAGACTTCAGATAAAAAAGTACACATTTTGTATACCTATAATCGAAAGTTTATCAGGCATACAACATTCGATCTGAATTAATTACAGGTTATTGGATGTAATTCCTGAAAATAATATCCAACACATAGAAACATAGATTTTATAGGTAAAAAAGAAACATTATTTCTTTTATATAGTAAACTTTCTGCTTTTAAATGGAGTGAAATGCCTTTTTCAGAATAAAGAATCCGGGTTTCTATGTGTTAAAATGAATTGGAACAAAACGTTAATTATACCATTAAAAATAAAAATTATGCAAAGATTTTGCCTGGCTTTAGACTTAATAGACGATCAGGATTTAATTGCTGAATATATTGATTTCCATAGAAATGTCTGGCCGGAAATTCAAAAAAGCATAAAAGATTCCGGAATCCAAAACATGGAAATTTATCATATTGGCGACCGTTTGTTTATGATAATGGAGACTAATGCTGGTTTTTCATTCGAAGAAAAAGCAAAATTCGACGCTTCAAACCCAAAAGTCCAGGAATGGGAAACTTTAATGTGGAAATTCCAGAAAGCATTGCCACAGGCAAAATCCGGTGAAAAATGGATTTTGATGGACAAAATTTTCGAACTGAAATAAACCTTAATGGTACACGGATGACATGGATTTACTTTGCAAAAATGCGGATGAACACGGAGGCAGTATAAAAATCTATAAATAAGAATCCGTTTTAATCGGTGTCTTTGCGAAGCGAATCCGTAAAATCCGCATTTAATTTTAGATTACTAAATAAATATGACATTTCTTCAAAACATCAGGGGTACATTCGTTTTTAGTTTGCTTTTTTTGGGCCTGATTACAACTGCGCAAAAGAATAACATGGCTCAGACTTTTTATGAGCACGATAAATATCTTTCTTCAGACAAACTCGAAGGCCGTTTTCCGGGAACAAAAGGAAATAACGATGCAGCGACGTACATTAAAAAATATTTTACAAAGTATGGCTTAAAACCATTCCGCAACAACTATTATCAGCCTTTTTCAATATTTGTAAAGGAGGGAATAAACAAAATGAAATCAGACAGTGTTTCGACTCAAAATGTTTTGGGTTATATAGAAGGTTCTGATGTAAATCTTAAAAATGAATTTATAGTGATAGGTGCGCATTACGATCATTGGGGCTGGGGCGGAAAAGGGTCCGGAAGTAAAAAGAAAGATACCCTTGCCATTCATAATGGAGCCGATGATAATGCTTCCGGTGTTGCCGCTTTATTGTGTATTTTACAAGAAGTAGCAAAATCTAAAGTTAAACCAAAACGAAGCATTATTTTTATCACTTTTAGTGGTGAAGAAGAAGGGTTGTCAGGATCTAAATATTTCGTGACCCATCTTCCAATTAAAAAAGAAGCTGTAAAAGTAATGCTCAATATGGATATGGTGGGCAGATTAAATGCAGAAAAACAAATTTATATGGGGGGTGCCGGAACTTTTCAGGATGGTGTTGCACTCATGAAAAAATTAGGTGAAAATAGCGGGCTAAACCCTGTGATTCATGCCGGTGAAGTGGGCGGGTCTGATCATGTTTCGTTCTATAAAGCTTCTGTTTCCTGTATCGGATTTCATACTGGAGGGCATCCGCAATATCATACCCCTGAAGACGATATTGAGTTAATTAACAGTGAAGGCGGTGCTTTGGTTTCAAAATACATTTATACTGCCTTAGTAGCGATAGCCAATTATGAGCAACTTCACTTTATTGATCAGGGTTAGGTAAAATCTGTATCGAACCAAGTTGTGATGATTTGAAAAATGGTGATTAATACGGGATATATTTTTTTGAATATTATTTTTTTGAAAAACAACAATTTTCTCATTATTAGTGAATTCACTTTTTTTTAAGGATGTTTATTAATGTTGAAAAGTAGTTCGATTAAGATTCGTATTTTGGCTTACGTTATCCCTTTTTTTGCTGAGGTACAAAACCGTCAAAGCATAAGTTCGTATTTAACACCCAAAGGTTTGTACGAAAAGTGCCTCAATGGATGGTGTCTTTTTATTTTAATCACTGTTTATAGCTGATTTTGAAGGGTCTATTCTGTTTTTTTTGCAATATATGTTCATTGTTAAGTTGCATATTTTTATTTTTGTGATCGTAAATTTATGGGGATCCGGGTTTTGTAAGGGAAATTTACTCTAATAGTATTTTAAAAATTCATGACTCTAGATAATTGGCCCAAACACATTCAGAAATATCTTTTTCTCCTAAAAGATGGTTTTTTTCAATTACCTTATTTATTTAATTCACCTAAAATTATGTTGGATAGTTTATTAAAACTGCCTGGCATGAATCATGTTCCTTTAAAACAATACTTTTCTTTAAATACATCGCTTTGTAAGGCAAAAATGTATTATCGTGAAATTGAAGACGGTTTCTGGCTTTTGGCTATGTACATGAATGTGAAGGAAAACATAGTGACAAAATCGTATTATGATAAGAATAAATTAAGTGAATATTACCTGCTTACTTTTTCTGTATTTGAATATAATTTTCAATTGAACGACACACACCAAATCACACTTTTAAGTACCTGTTGGACATTCAGTAAACCGGATACAGAGATTTCAAGCTATTTCTATAAAGGAACTACGGGCAGGTTTTTTAGTTTTGCCATTACAAAGGAATGGGCTTCTAAAAATTTTACTTCAAAAAAAATCAAAGAACGAAAAGCTATTAAAAAGTTCTTAGATGGAAATAAAGGATCTTATACCTGGCTGGATATTGTCCCGAAAGCGCATGAACTGGGAGAAGATCTGTCTAAGTTTATAGAAAATGCTGCAGTGGTTGAAACAGACAAACCGGCTCTGAAGAAAAAATCGATGAAACTGATCACGGCGTTTTTTAATAATTCTTTTGATGATAGCCGTATAATAGATAATGTTTCACTAAGCAATTTAGATTATCATAATGTGGCAAAGGCAGAGAAAATAATCTTACATAATTTGCACCTTCCATTTGTTGGCATTGAAGTTATCGCTAAAGAAGTAAATACATCACCCACAAAATTAAAATCGAATTTTAAAACTGTTTTTGGTTTTTCGATGCTACAATATCATAAAGAAAAAAATATGCTTTTAGCCATGCAGTTAATTCAAAACTCAACTATTCATATTCAGTATATTGCAGCTTTAACAGGTTATGATTCAGCGAGTAGATTTGCAGCAAGTTTTAAAAAACGATTTGGAAAACTGCCTTCTGAGATCCGTTTTGAGGAGTAGCAAAGTTGTTTTTTCAAAAAAAGAACCTCATTTTGGCTCAATTTAGTATTAATGTATTTTTTACATTTTTTATTTAGTTGTCTGATATTTAGTGTTTTGTAAAAATGAGAGATAAGCTAAAAATAATTCTTTTCTTTCAAATAAACGGATTTGATTATTGGTTTCAAAAATGTCCGAATTGACTATCCATAACTCCTTTTTTCATTTACATTTGGTGGCGAAATAAACCAACATGCAATATTTAAAATACTAACATTGCAGCAATGGCGGTGCTTTTCGTTCTTTTTACCCAATAGCAAATTATTTTATGAACAGCCTTAATTGATTTGCCATTAAGCCTAAAAAATAATTATTCCGACTAACTAATTTTTATGTTTTCAATCTGTACGACCCGAAATCTTATGAAATATATAGCTTTGCTATTATTTCTATGTACTTCAAGCCTGTGGTCGCAGGACGTTAGTCCTACAATTCAGAAGTTGAGGAATAATCTAAATCGTCTTAATGGCGAAACTAAATTGGATAGTATAGGGTACTTAATCGAAAACCATCTGGCTAAGAATAATTTGAGTGGGTTTGAACTTCAGCTGGTTTTATTTTTTCAGGGAAATTATTACAACCAAATAGGAAGAACTTCCGGTGCAATAATGGCTTTGCAAAAATCGATCATCCAAAAAGCAGAAGGCAAAGAGGCAGACCGGATCTACTATAAAAGTTTGTATATTTTGGCAGACTTGTATTTTACTAAAAAAGACTATAAAAAAGCATTTTTTTATGCTGGCTTATGCAGAGATAAAATTCCCGCAAGCAACAATAAAGCCAATGAATATATTGGTATCCATTTAATTACAGGCTACTATTATTACCTAAATTATGATCATGCAAAAAGTATGCAGGAGTTTTTGCTTGCCGAACAGGCAGCAAAAAAATACGATCGTTGTAAGCTCTCTGAAGTGTATGTAAAAACAGCCCGGATTTACAGTAGAAAAGACCAGCTTGATAAAGCTAAAAAAACAATTACCGAAAGTATCAGAATTGCGGATAGTTGTGATGCTTTAGAAAATAAAATCAACGCGATACGAACCCTGCGGGAAATGCTTGTGGAGCACGGAGAGTTTGAGGCTGCCCACAGAACATTTGAAAAGCTCGATCGGTTAGTGGGAATGGAAGATACAAAAAGAAGAAATACCAGGATAGATTCCTTTGAAGTTGCCAACAGAATCAAGTTAAAAGAGCAGCAAAATATTAATTTGAAGCGAATCAATGAATCGGCAGAGATAAAATTACAAAAACAGAAGATAGCCCTTGTTGCATCTTTAATTGGAATTAGCTTACTCATAATATTATTGTACTCCATTTTTGTATTGACGAGGAAACAAAGCGTAACCCATGAAACACTCAAATTGCAAAAAAAACAAATTGAGGCTAGGAATAGCGATTTAAAGCGACTTAATTTACTGCATCAGAAGATTTTTACAGTTATTTCACATGACTTTAAAGAACCCATTACAACACTAAAAGTTTTATTAGGCAAAGAAGAAATTCTAAGCAATGAAAACACGGTAGTGGCATCTTATATTAAAGCGATAAGCCAGCAATTAGAACAATCTGATGCAATGCTGACCAGTTTACTTGACTGGGCAAAAACAGAACTGATTACTACAATTTCAAGTACTAGCGAAGTTAAATTGTCTGATCTCATTGCCGCAGCCCGCAGGGAATTATCTCATCAGTTAAAAGCAAAAAATATTACAATTGAGAACAGGGTTTTAAAAGAAACTAGTATAGTTTTTAATCCCACCGTTTTAAGTATTGTATTGCGAAATATAATAGGTAACGCTATTAAATTCAGTTATGAAAATAGTACAATCATCATTGAATACGAAAATAATGAAATCATAATTAAGGATTTCGGAAAAGGAATTGAGCCTAAAAAGATAGATAAACTTTTTAAGAAAAATATAAACCCGGGCGTGGGAACAAATATGGAATCCGGATTTGGAATGGGGTTGTATCTATGTCAGGAGTTAATGCTCAAAAACAAAGGAACTCTGGATGTTTTTAATAATGAACCTTCGGGTTGCATCTTTAAAATTATCTTGCCCAAATAGGGAAAACCGCTATTTATTTACCAACTTTTTTGTCGCTAATTTGTAACATGATACATATTGCTTTTTTTGAAGACCAGCCTATCGTTTGTAAAGGTCTGAACAGTTTTTTTTCAAATCAAAAAGATTTAGAAGTCCTTTTTTATGCGACCAATAAATTAGATCTGTATGCTAAAATAGAACAACATTCTGGTTTGGATTTAATTATTGTCGATCTAATTGCCAATGATGTCGAAGGATTAGAAGTCTACAGATATCTTCATAAAAACCACCCCGATTTAAGAGTAATTGCTTTTACCTCGCTTTCAAGCCCAATTTTGGTCGAAAACTTATTGGCTATGGGCGTAAAAGGTTATGTAAACAAAAATCAGGATATCGAAGACTTATTAGAAGCCATTGAGTTAGTTTGGGATGGAGGTGTTTATTTGCCGGATGATTATTCATTTCTGTCAAAACAAAACCGGATTGGTACAGCAATTACCCTAACAGCAAAGGAGCTTACCATAATGCAGTTTATAATTAGGGAATTTACTACTGCAGATATTGCTAAAGAATTACAGCTTTCGGTTAATACCGTCGAAAATCACAGAAAAAACATTTTTCATAAACTAGATGTTAGCAATGTTGCCGGGATGGTGCGCGAGGCATCAAAACTGGGTCATGTGAGTTAATAAACAGTCCTGATTACAATCATTTTAATGGTTTTGAGGCATTACAATATTTGGAGATAAAGGAATAATTCCAATGCTCATTTTACAGAATTTTAATTATTTATTATATGGTGAACTTTACTTATTTAAAAATTTTAATGACAAATAAAAAATGGCCCGGGAGGATATTTCTGGTCTTTTTTATACTGTTACTGAGCGCTAATACTACTTTTGCGCAAGCAGATGCAGCATTAACGGTCACGGCTGCAAATACAGTATTAAACCGGTATACAAGGGTTACAGCCGATGTATTAGCAGGTTCAAATACTGTGACCGTAACGAATATAGCGGAGTTAGATCGTGACGCGATTACGTATTTGCCTTCAGGATATGTTACAAATGCGGCTGGTTTTGCATCCAATACCCTGGTTGCAGATGATTTAATCATGTTATACCAGGCACAAGGAGCTATTATAGACGCTACTGATACCATGAATTATGGAACGGTAAATAATTATAATGGAGCGGGTTCGTATGAATTAGCCAGGGTAAAAAGCGTCTCTGGTAATGTGATTACTTTAAGTTGTAATACAAGGTTATCTTATTATGCAGCACGATATGTTCAGGTAATAAGAATTCCTCAATATACTACATTAACAGTTAATTCAGGAGCTAGTGTTGTTGCGATTCCGTGGGGAGCACCAGCTTTTGGAGGAGCAGATGAATCTGCTTTGCAACGAAGAAGAGGAGGTTTTGTAGGGATTATAGCGAACAATATTGTTAATAATGGTTCTTTAAATGCAAATGCAGCTGGTTTTAGAGGAGGTACAAGAGAAAACGATACATCTTCTGCAGGAGCCAGTTTTTACACGAGCTTTAGAACACCTCTTTCTGCTTTGTCAGCAGAAAAAGGAGAAGGAATTGCAGGTTACAGAACAGATTATGATACTTCTTATGGAGGAAGATATGGCAGAGGGGCTGCTGCTAATGGAGGTGGTGGAGGAAATGCTCACAACGCCGGTGGTGGTGGTGGTGCCAATGGCGGTATTCCTGCAAACTGGTTTAGAGGTGCAGGTGTAATGAACGATTTTGGTACTTGTCTTAGTCCTGGAGCCTGGGCTCTGGATCCAAATTATATTGCCAACGGAAATGCGTTAACCAATTCTTCCGGTGGAGGAAGTGGAGGATATAGTTATTCTTCCGTCAATTTAGATGCATGTACTGTAGGACCATCTTATCCGAAAGATTTTATATCAGCAGGTGTTCCTGCCGCAGATGTTTTAAGAGCTACCTGGGGAGGAGATGATAGAGATGCAGTAGGAGGATTAGGAGGAAGACCATTAGCATCTGCAGGTTTGCAAAGCCAAATATTTTTTGGTGGTGGTGGTGGTGCCGGTGATGGAAATGATAGTGCCAATGCAGATGGTGGTGATGGAGGAGGTATAGTTTTCTTAGTCGTTGCAAATAATATAACAGGTACAGGAACCATACAGGCTAATGGACAAAACGGATTTGATACTATTGGCGGAAATAATGATGCTCCCGGTGGTGGAGGTGGCGGTGGAACGGTTTTAATACAAGCCAATTCACTGGGAAATAATATAAATGCAAATGGTGGAAATGGAGGGATTCAAAAAATTACCAATACTGAAGCTGAAGGTCCAGGTGGTGGAGGTGGAGGTGGTGTAATCTCTGTGAGAGCTACTACAGATACATCGATTAAAACAATTAATGGTGGTTCAAATGGAACTACAACTTCTACATCAGTTAGTGAGTTTAAAGCTAATGGTGCTACTAGTGGTAACACAGGATCGATTTTGGCCATAGCTGTCAACCTGAACTCATCAGTTTGTCAAACAGATTTACAAATTAGCAAAGGCGTTGATAAAACGAATCCTAATATTGGAGATAATGTAGTCTTTACCCTTACTGCCAAAAATAATGGAGCTAATGATGCAACAGGAGTAAAAGTAACAGATGTACTTCCTGCAGGTTATACTTTTGTAAGTGCGGCAACAGTATCAGGAACCTGGACTAGTCCAACCTGGAATATTGGTAATTTAACTACTGGTGTAACTGTAACACTAACAATTACGGCCAAAGTAAATGCTACAGGGCCTTATTTAAATACAGCTACAATTACTAGTGATTTGTACGATCCAACTTCTGGAAATGATTCATCATCTGTTACGCCTACAGTAAACCAGCCACCAACAGCCAATAACGTTACCAATGCTACTGCGATTGCCTCAACAGATGCGGCAAAAGCAATCAGCGCTTTAAGCGGAAGCGATACCGACGGAACAGTAGTAAGTTATACGGTTTCTACTTTACCGGCTCACGGAACTTTAGCCTTAGGCGGAGTTGCAGTAACAGCAGGTCAGGTGTTGACACCAACTGAGGCAGGAAACCTTACGTATGATCCGGACGGAACATTCACCGGAAACGATACTTTTACTTTTACGGCAAAAGATAATTTAGGAGCAATATCAACCAGTGCAACTTTTACCATTGCCGTTGGAAATAATCCACCAACAGCCAATAACGTTACCAATGCTACTGCGATTGCCTCAACAGATGCGGCAAAAGCAATCAGTGCTTTAAGCGGAAGCGATACCGACGGAACAGTAGTAAGTTATACGGTTTCTACTTTACCGGCTCACGGAACTTTAGCCTTAGGCGGAGTTGCGGTAACAGCAGGTCAGGTGTTGACACCAACGGAAGCAGGAAACCTTACGTATGATCCGGACGGAACATTCACCGGAAACGATACTTTTACTTTTACATCAAAAGATAATTTAGGGGCAATATCAACCAGTGCAACTTTTACCATTGCCGTTGGAAATAACCCACCAACAGCCAATAATGTTACCAATGCTACTGCGATTGCCTCAACAGATGCGGCAAAAGCAATCAGTGCTTTAAGCGGAAGCGATACCGACGGAACAGTAGTAAGTTATACGGTTTCTACTTTACCGGCTCACGGAACTTTAG
>NZ_JBIPCR010000020.1:0-124392 GCF_044007335.1 Flavobacterium sp. FlaQc-48
AAGAAACAAAACCACAAAGTATATAAACTCTGAACCTTTGTCCCTTTGAACCTTTGCCCCTTAAAAAAAAAATAATTTTCTGGGATCCAATTCATCATTTACCTCGTTTGGTTCATTTGTGTCGATGTCCGGTTCTGGATTAAGGTTCAAAGGGACAAAGGAGCAAGGTGAATTGAAAAAAAAAGGTCCAAAGAAACAAAACCACAAAGTATATAAACTCTGAACCTTTGCCTCTCTGAACCTTTGCCCCTTTTAAAAAAAAAAACTAAAATTTTCGGGGATCATTGTCAGGATAATCTTCATTGTCATCCTTTTCCTGAACATCATCTTCAATATATTCTTCTTCTTCCTCGTCGTCGTCCTGATCCAGGTCTTCGAGATCCTCTTCGGTTTCATTAAAATCATCGGACGGATTATCCAATTCGTCATTTACTTCGTTTAATTCATTTCCGTCGATGTCCAGTTCTGCATCATCGTCTTCTAGTTCGACTTCGTAAATCGTATCCTCGTTATCCTCGAGGTCACGATCCGTATGAAAATCATCATTGAGATCGTCTTCGTCGTCAAGATATCGCTCATCCGGATTGGGCTTGTTCGGGTTGTGGCCGTCTCTCACGGTATAACCGCGATCAGCGATTTCCTCGTTACTGTCCTCTGTTGTTTTGGTTTTGTCTAAATCAAAGAACTCGTCACTAACAGCATTGCTTCTGTCGTATGAATTATGATTTTTATAGTCCTTATTTAAAGTGCTGTTTTTTTTATCTGTAGTATTCATGACGTTGAATTTTAAGTGTTTCTATTTCACAAATCTAGGCAGGAAATGAACCGTTTTTATTATAAGATTATCAATTGTAATTGTATAATTAACAGATGGTTATGTTTTTGCTGTTCCATAAAAAAATCCGCTGTGAGAAATAGCGGATTTTTTGTTTTTCTTTTATAAAGACTTTAGCAGATAAAATACTAATTGTCATTTCTTTCTAAGTCGTCATCATCAAAATGATCTTCGTCTTCGATATGTTCTTCCTCATCAAAATCTTCTGCCTGATTAAAATCATCCTCTTCTTCCTGGGTATTGGTAATATAATCATCTTCATTTACCACTTGCTCCTCATTTGGGATGTTTTCATTTCGCGAGATATTATCTGAACGTAGCAATTTATCAATCGCTTTATCAATTAAAATAGCAGTATCAACATCCAAATGTCCGTTTTGATATTTCTGATGAAAAAAAAGAATGGCTTCCTGATAAATAGTATCTATATGAGTTTTCATGATTGTTGTTTTTTAAATTTAAGTACTACAAATTTATCCCGTCTCTACCAGAATTTTATTATAGAATTCTAAAATGGAATTGTATAATCTGCAGGTGTTTAGAATGCAATTAAAAAAAATAATGATATAACTCATCTGATAATCAGGTCGGTAATTTTGAGAAATATTAATCTGTAAAATTATTACCATGAAAACTACAACAAGTAAAAAAGAAACGGCTGCAAAACCGGCAGCTAAAAAAGGAGTAACAAAACCCAAGTCAAATGCCGCATCCGGATTGACAGAATTGTTTGAAGACGGACTAAAAGACATTTACTGGGCAGAAAAGGCGTTAACCAAAGCACTCCCAACCATGGCTAAAAACGCAACCTCTCCGGAATTAATCGATGCGATAAACCATCATTTAACCGAAACCGAAGAACATGTAACGCGTTTAGAGCAGGTTTTTGCACTTATTGACCAAAAGGCAACAGCAAAAAAATGCGATGCCATGGAAGGCTTAATTGAAGAGGGAAAAGGGATTCTGGAAGAAACCGAAATAGGAGTGGTGCGCGACGCGGGGATTATTGCAGCAAGCCAGAAAATCGAGCATTATGAAATCGCGACCTACGGAACGCTGAGACAATTTGCGGAAACCCTGGGACTGACTGAAGTGGCTTCGATTTTAGAACTAACATTAGACGAAGAAAAAGGTGCTGATAAAAAGCTTACAGAAGTAGCGGTTAATGCTGTAAATCTTGAAGCTGCAGAAGCGGATTAAAAGAGTCAATAACAAAACTAAAAAAGTGCGGCTTAAGGTTGCACTTTTTTGGTTTAAAAATTAAAAAGTATGCCAGAAGGTCCATCAATAGTAATATTAAAAGAAGAAGTAGCACAATTTTCAGGACAAAAAATTATTTCAGTTTCCGGAAGCAGCTCCGCCGACATTCAGCGCCTGGATAATCAGACTATAAAAGACTTTAAAACCTGGGGAAAACATTTTTTAATTTGTCTGGAGGATTTTACGGTAAAGATTCACCTGCTCATGTTTGGTACTTACAGGATCAACGAACGCAAAACACTCACGCCAAGATTAAGCCTGACTTTTAAAAACGGAGAACTTAATTTTTACACCTGCTCAGTTAAAATCCTCGAAGGAGACCTAAACGATTATTACAATTGGAATGAAGATGTAATGAATGAAAACTGGGACGCCAAAAAAGCAAAACAGAGTTTAGAAAAAATCCCGGACGAAATGATTTGCGATGCGCTTTTAGATCAGAATATTTTTTCAGGAGTAGGGAATATTATTAAAAACGAAGTGCTGTACCGGTGCAAAATTCATCCTGAATCACGGGTAGGAAAAATTCCGTTAGAAGACCTGAGCCGGATCATTAGCGAATGTTCTGTTTATAGCTTTGAATTTTTGTACTGGAAGAAAAAATCTGAATTAAAAAAACACTGGCTGGCCCACACCAAAAAAACGTGTTTGCGATGTAATCTTCCGTTCCATAAAAAACATACAGGGAAGAAAAAGCGCCGTAGTTTCTTTTGTACCAACTGTCAAAAATTAGAAGTATGAAAAATGAAGTTTTAATAGGGTGCTCCAGCTACAATAATCGGTTCTGGAAGGGGATTTTTTACCCTGACAATATGTCTGGTTCAGGGTTCTTTACCTTTTATTGCCAGTACTTTAACACCTATGAGTTCAACGGAAGCTTTTATAAGTTTCCTACGGTTAAAATTTTTGATAACTGGTATAAAAAAGCACCTGAAAATTTTATTTTTTCAGTAAAGGCGCCCAAAGAAATTACCCATATCCGAAAATTTAATGACTGCGAAAACCTTTTATCCGAGTTTTATAACGTTTGTCAAACAGGTTTAAAAGAGAAATTAGGATGTGTATTGTTTCAGTTTCCGCCCAGTTATTCTTTTACTTCAGAGAAACTTCATGATATTATCGGTAAGTTGGATTTAAATTTTAAAAATGTAATAGAATTTCGTCACCAAAGCTGGTGGAACCAGGAAGTCTGGGATGCCTTTTTAGCTCATAATATTACGTTTTGCAGCGTAAGCCATCCACAATTACCGCAAACTATTTTTAAAGATTTTCCTCTTATTTATATTCGGTTGCATGGAATTCCGAAGATGTTTTATTCCAGTTACGATACTAAAGAATTACTTGACATAAAAGATGCAACAGATTTAAAATCAGCATTTGTGTATTTTAATAATACGGCAAGCGAAGCGGGGATTTTAAATGCATTAGAGTTAAAACATATGTTGGAATAAGACGTAAACACAAAGAGGGCAGGCACAAAATGTGATATAAAAAGTTAGCCACAGATTAAGGATTGCAAAGATTTTAAAATCTCCATAATCTTTAATCTGTGGCTAAAAATTTTTGTACCCTTTCGGATTAAATCGTTACAATTTCAAGTTGCCTTCAATACCATCATCCATTGTTTTACCGCTTACCAGCGCAACGGCCATTTTTGCAATAGCGACCATTTTTCCGTTTTTGTTGTTCCAGTAGTAACCGTCTTCCGGAACTACTTTGATCACGCTTAAATTGGGGTCATCTTCACCTTGCGGCATCCAAACTTTTACAATAGGATCGTATAGTTCTTTGATGGTTTCCCTGTCATAAGAAATACTGGCATTTCCGTGAATGGTCAGGAATTTATCGTGTGGCTCAGAAAAGAAAAGTTCTACCTGCGGATTAAGTGTAATCTCGGCATTGTGGCTGCTGTTACGGTCAGATAAAAACCAAAGCTGTCCCAAATCATCAATTTTCTGAACAGACATTGGACGTGATTGAAGTCTGTATTCGTCGTAGGTGCAAAACATGCACGTTTTTATATTTTCTGCCAGATCTTTAATTTTATCTACAGCAAATTCGTTCGTAAGGTCTTTATGATCTCCCATGGCTTTATACTTTTTAAATTATGTTATATTATTTTGTAAAATTCTCATTTAGTGTGTACTAAAATCACGAATTTCATTAAAAACTTAATACTTGTAAAGTTGCCATTTTTATGTTTTTTGAGCTTACATAATTCAGGTTTTAATTTATGAGATTTCAAGTACTAATTTTTAAATTATCCATACAAAAAGGCATCCATTTATCTGGAAATTTGGTTATCTTTGAACAGGAACAATCCCGGATTTACAAAATACCACATGACTGATTTGACTATATTTTATACAGATGATGATGAAGACGATTTGAGCATTTTTACAGATGCAGTAGAATCATTACCAAAAAAGATACAGCTTCAGACCTATTCAGGAGGAGAGAAATTGTTAAATGCAATTTATAACCCGCCGCCTACGCCACATGTAGTGTTTTTAGATTTGAATATGCCCGGCAAAAACGGTTTTGATGTTTTGGCCGAACTTAGAAATTCAGAGGTAAAAAACAATATTCCGGTAATTATTTTCTCGACTTCAAACGAGCCAAGCATAATTGAAAGATGCCGCAACCTAGGCGCTAATTATTTTATTACAAAGCCTGTTTTAATGAAAGACATTGTAAAATCAATAGAGCATGCGCTGGAAATCGACTGGAAAAAATTTAATCCAACCGATAAAAACTTTGTTTATAAATCGTAAATACACTTATTGCAGTTCAGGAATGTAGATGTCAAAAGTAGCCCCTTTGTCTTTTTCGCCGGTGGCTGTGATAATTCCTTTGTGGTTTTCGACAATCTTTTTTACAATCGCCAGGCCAATTCCGGTACCTGCAAATTCAGCTTCGGTGTTTAAACGCTGAAATACTTCAAAAATGCGCTGATTGTATTCAGAATCAAAACCAATTCCGTTATCTGAGATTTGAAGATGAAGGTATATTTTATCCGTAAAATCTACCGTTTGCTTTATTCTGGAGCCTTTTATGCTATTTGCTTTAATAGTAATAACAGGCGCAACGTCTTTTTTAGAGAATTTAAGCGCATTTCCGATTAAATTGTGCAGCAATTGCCTAAACTGAAAAGGAATGATGGTAGCCTCGCCCAAAGGGTCAAAAAGAAGCTGTGCATTCTTTTCTTCAATGCGTTCAGAAAAATCACTTTTGATTTCTTCGGCAATATCATCCAGACTGGCTTTTACAAACACTCTTTCGGCAGAATTGGTTCTGGAATATTCCAGAAGGTCCTGAATTAAAGTCTGCATTCTCTTTGCCGAAACTTCAATCCGGCTGAGGTATGTTTTGGCTTTCGCCGAAATATTCTGCTCATCCAAATCAGATAAACGACTGGCAAAAGTCTGGATTTTTCTAAGCGGCTCCTGTAAGTCATGACTGGAAATATAGGCAAAAGACTGCAGCTCAATATTCATATTGATCAGATCCCTGTTTTTGATTTCCAGCTGCTCAGTTCGTTCAGAAACTTCTTTTTCAAGCTGATTGGTAAAATTCTTCTGGTCCTGAATATCAGTACTGGTACCAACCCACATCTGAATCTTTCCTTCAGCATCTTTTTGCGCAATCGCGCGGCTCAGCTGCCATCTGTATTCGCCATCAAAACGGCGAAAACGATGTTCAAGTAAAAAATCTTTTCCTGTTTTTATGGCTTCCATCCAGGCATTTACATTGGCCTGTCGGTCTTCGGGATGCACAATTTGAAGCCAGCCTTTTTTTACAATTTCTTCAACCGGTATTCCGGAATAGGTATAAACAGACTCATTAAAATAATTGAGGTTGCCCAGCGCATCGCTTGTCCAGATATGTTGCGGCATGGAATCAGCAAGGAGCCTGAATTTCTCTTCACTTTTAATCAGCGTCTCCTGGCTGTTTTTTTCGTCTGTGATATCCATTATAGTCCCCAGCATTTTTACAGGTTTTTTATTTTCATCAAAAAAAATTTTACCATGTGCCTTAATCCAGCTAATAGAATGGTCCGGTTTAATAATGCGTGATTCGTATTTGTAAATGCTGGTTTTGAGCGCTAACGTATAAGCTTCTTCTAAAATTGGCTTATCATCCGGATGCACCTGATTTTTAATTTGGGCACGTGTTATTTTTGCCTTTTTTTCATGTCCAAAAATGGCAGCTAAGTTTTCTGAATAAATTAAATCCTGAGTATCAATATTGAGGTCCCAGGTCGCAATCTCTGCAATTTCGGCGGCCAGACGGGCTCTTTCTTCGGCAGTTTCTACTTTCTTACGGGCTTCTACTTTTGTGGTGACATCATTGACCGTAATCATAACACCGGAGGCTTCGCCATCTTTTTCAAGTAAAGGCGTGTACTGGTAATCAAGATAGAATCTTTTAAGTTTTCCTTTGATATTTACATAAGCAATCGCTTCGTTTTCATGTACAATTTTCTTATTCAGGACAACCTGATCAAGCAGTTCTGGATATTTTTGTTCTAATAATTCCGGAAAAACCCCAACAATAGGTTTGCCAATGATTTCTTTTTTCTTTTTTTGCCAGATGGTTTTCATCATGGTAGTATTGGCCATTTCGATAATATGGTCTTTTCCTCTAAAAATGGCCATCGCGATAGGAGAGTCCATTACCAGTTTCCTAAATGCTTTTTCGCTTTCGGTCAGCAAATACTTTGCTTTTACGGCTTCGGTAACTTCATGGGTAACAATAATAACGCCTTCAATAGCATTTTTTTCGTCTTTTAAAGGATGAAAAACCAAATTAAAGTAGCAAATCTCCTCTTTTCCGTAACGATTTAAAGTGACTTCTAATTCGTCAGTATAATAAGGAACACCATCTTTATAAACTTTTGACAGTAATGGATACACTTTGTCTTTCGCTTCAGGAACCATAGCAAAAACAGGTTTTCCCACAATCTGGTCTTCTGTTTTATCAACAATTTGAAGATAAGTAGCGTTTGCCATCTCAACCATCAGATCATCCCCTTTAAGAATAGCTATTCCAAGCGGAAGTTGTTTGACTGTATTTCTAAATCGTTTTTCACTTTCTTCGACGGCAGCGCGGGAAACGACCTGAACCGTAACATCGTTTGCAATGGCTACAATACCCGAAATAGTGCCATCAGGCTCTTTTAAGGCTTCGTAGACGACATTAATAAAAGTATTGACAACTTTTCCTTTCCTCGTTAGTTTAACCGGAAGTTCATAAGCCGTGAATCTTTCCCCGGTACTATATACATGAAGTAAAATATCTTCAAGGCCCTGACCTTTAGCTTCAGGCAAGGCTTCAAAAATGGGTTTATTGATAACATCTTCTATCGGGCGTTCCCAGATTTCAAGCATCAATTCATTTGCAATCTCAACAACATAATCCTTTCCCCTGAAAATGCACATCGCATTGGGGGTCTGCAAAATATTGTTTAAATACCGCTGGTTGCTGTTCTCCAGTTCTTTATTAATTTTTACTTTTTCTGTGGTTTCATTACAAATCACCAGTACCCCATCTATTTTTCCCTCATCATTGTTTACCGGACTATAACTAAACGTCCAGTATACATCTTCCATTTTTCCGTTTCTGTAAATCGGCAGCAACTGATCTTCATGCCAGGTAGCTTCGCCTTGTGTAAGTACCTGATCGATTAACGGTTTTATAAAATCCCAGATTTCAGGCCAGAATTCGGCGCCTTTTTGTCCTAAAATAGCAGGATGTTTCCCATCGTTTCCAAGACTCGGACGATAAGCATCATTATAAAAACAAATATGATCCGGTCCCCAGAATAAAAACATCGGAAATTTTGAATTTAAAAGAATACCAAGCGTAGTGCGCAAACTTTGTGGCCATGACTCAACCGTACCAAGAGGGGTTTTAGTCCAGTCTTTAGCGCGCGTGAGTGCACCCATTTCGCCTCCATTAGCCGGAAAATAGTGATTTACAGTACTCATTAAAGGTTATTTTGTTTTGGGTTAAAACAATAAAGCATCAGCATTAAATAAAATGGTTTCTAAATAAGTTGAGATCGAATTGTTAAAATTAGTAAAATAAATATTGATTTTATTTCGATTTTTTTGAATGAGATAAGATTAAAATCAATTGAGTCAATTTTATTTGATTTCAATGATGAAATTTGATTAAACAACAGATTTGAAAAAATCTTAAATTCAATGGATCATGAAAAAAGAGCAAAAACACGAAACCGACTATATAAAAAAATACCAGGACGAAGGTTATACTACTAATTACTTGTTTGATGGTAAGTATCTAATAGATTCAGAAACGAAAGACGTCTATGAACCGGAAGATATTTTTATTGTGGCTCATCACAGGTACGAGGGAATGAGTGATCCTGATGATATGTCAATTTTATACATCATCGAAACTAAGGATCAAAAGAAAGGAACACATTTACTGGGATACGGCCCAACAGCCGACTTAGAAGAAGCTGAATTTTTTAAAGATATTCCAAAGGCAAATTATTCTAAAAATGCCGACATTAGTGAACTTACATAAAATAAAATAAGAGTATTTTTTATTTTGCTGGGGAGCAGTTGTTTCAGATTTATCTGAAGCAGCTGTTTTTTTTTAGTAAGATACTGAGATGCTGAGATACTGAGGTACTGGGATACTGAGATGCTGGGATACTGAGATGCTGAGATGCTGGGATATTGAGATAGTGAGATAGTGAGATTCTTAGATGTTAAGATTTTAAATTTTAAATCATAACACTAACTTTTAATTATGAAATATCTCTGCGGAATTGTATAATAAATTGATTAGCAATATGTACGAAATTTGAAATATCAAAAAGAGATAAAAACCAAAACGATATTTTGTACGTAAATAAGTACGAACCATTTTATTAAACCAGAGCATTATGAAAAAACTATACTTAAATACAGGAAGATTTGACACTATTTTTAATGATCTTAAAGATAGTTTTAAAGGCGAATTAACTCTTAATAATTCTGAATACCATTTGGCTATTAAATCAAAATGGGCAAAAGGAACCATTAGCGGTGTTTGTTTAGACAATAAAATGTCGCATGTAACTTTTGACCTTATATTAAATCAGGATGTAAGTTTAAGTATAGAATCTTTTGAGTCGGCACCCTTGTTTTTTGCGTATTGCGAAAAAGGAAGTCTGACACACAGTTTTGGTGCCAATGGCGAGAAAAAAAGCCTTAAAAGGAATCAGACGGGTGTTTTGAGTAATACATCCGTAATCAACAGTGTGTTGTATTTTGAAAGCCATAAACACATTCAGTTTTCATTAATTGGGGTGCCAACCAGTAATACTGATGAAAATCAGGATTTTGAAATGATTTCGCAATTGAAGAAAAGATTTAGGAACGAATCCGGAAACTATATTTATGTAGGGCACGGAAGCTTAAAAATTGCCCAAAAATGGCAGGAACTTAAAACACTTCCGCAACAGGGTATTGTTCGAAATTTACTTAAAAAAATAGTATTAAAAGAAATTGTAGCGCTAGAGATAGCCCAACACAGTTATAACTACATCAATACGTTTGTACCCATTTTGAACCTGGCTACGAAACAAATCAATGAAATCAAAAGAATTTCAGGCATGAATATTTCTGAAGTTATGAATGCAGCAGGTTTAGCAAGCCGACACTATTTGCCACGTATTTTTAAAGAAAAATACCATTTATCCTATAAGCCATACAATCAAAAACTAGCTAGCTAATAAGCATTACATATACTACTTCTCTTTACGAAAAAAACAGCTTTCTACGAGCTGTTTTTTTATGCGGTTTTGTGAAGGATTATGGTGAAAATAGCCCACGGATGATACGGATTCGCTTCGCGAAAATGCTGATTATCGCAGATTTTTTATGATTTAGTCTTTATAGCGATATAAAAAAATTTCGCGTTTTCGCGACTTTGCCCGGATTTTGACAATACACTTCAAAAAGAAAACTTTGTGTCTTCGTGAAAAAAAACTCAGTAGCTTAGAAACTTAGAGTCTTAGAACCTTGGCACCTAACTTTCCTTCTCATAATAAATAATAAAATAAACCATAATCAAATTCAGGCATAAAGAGACACTGTTGGTTATTATTATGGGTAAATCATTTTTTAAAATACCGTAAATAATCCAGACCAATATCCCGAAAGTCAGAATGCTGAAGGTTTTAAGCGAGATTTGCTTGACCTTTTTGGTTTTCCAGACTTTAATAATCTGCGGAATCACTGATATCGTAACACAGGTTCCGGCGAAGAGTCCGACAACATCTATTAAATTCATTTTTCTTGAGTTATTAAAGTTCTGAGTTGCTTAATCGCGCAAAGCGCAGAAACGCAATTTTGCAAGATTGAATCTCTGCCTAATTCTTAAAAATCTCTGCCCCTTTGTATCTTTGAATCTTTGCCCCTATAAAAAAACTTATCCTCCAACCAATTCACCACCATTGATATGAATAAATTGTCCCGTGATATAACTACTGTCTTCGCAAGCCAGAAACACATAAGCAGGAGCCACTTCTGAGGGTTGTCCGGGTCTTTCCATGGGATTGTCTTTTCCAAAATCAGACAGTTTATCAAAACTGGCTACGATCAAAGGTGTCCAGATTGGTCCGGGGGCAACACCATTTACCCGTATTTGTTTTTTGGCAAGCATACCGGAGAGAGAGCGTGTAAAACTTACAATTGCGCCTTTTGTACTTGCATAATCTGCCAGATGTTCGCTGCCGCGATACGCCGTAACCGAACTTGTATTGATGATCGTATCTCCTTTTTTCAGGAAAGGCAAAGCTGCCTTTGTGATGTAAAAATAAGGATAAATATTGGTTTCGAATGTTTTGTGAAGCTGTGCGGCTGTGATGTCTTCCAGCTCGGTTTGCGGAAATTGTACCGCAGCATTATTGACTACAATGTTTAATTTTTTAAAATAGGTATGGCATTTTTTTATGGCACTTTTGCAGAATTTCTCCTCTTTTAAATCTCCGCTAATCAATAAACATTGGCGGCCTTCTTTTTCGATTAGTTCTTTTGTTGTCAGTGCATCTTTGTCTTCTTTCAGGTACACAATGGCAATATCGGCACCTTCCCGCGCAAAATGTACGGCAACACTTCGGCCAATACCGCTGTCACCGCCGGTTATAAAAGCTACTTTTCCCAGAAGTTTTCCGCTTCCGGTATAATTTTCTCTGATAATCTCAGGCTCAGGATGCATTAAATATTCGTGGCCCGGCAGATTTTGTTTCTGTTCCGGAAATGTCTTTGTCTTTTTCATAGTAAATAAGGTTTAGAGCAATTAATCTGACCCTAAAATAGTTAATACAGAAGGGAAAGATTAACCGTAAGAAATTTAAGAGTATCCCAATAAAAAAGGTTACAAAATTTCAAGGTGAAACATGGGAATTATGTAACGAATTATATTTTCGATAAAATTGCTTTCTTCTTTTTTTTTATAAATTTGAGGGTTTTGCCAATGATGTTTTAGGAGCAGGATCAGATGCTTTTAAACCACATTTTCTAAAAAGCTTTTCAAACTTAAAAACAAATTTTATTCATAACACTTTACTCCCCCAGAACAGTATGGTATTGATCGTAGACGATATAAAGGCAAATATTATTGCCTTAAAAAAAACATTAGAGCTGCATGATATCGACGTAGATACTGCAGAGTCAGGTGAAGAAGCGCTCAAGAAAATCCTTAAAACCAACTACTGTTTAATTATAATGGACGTTCAGATGCCGGGACTTGACGGATTTGAAGTAGTAAAAATTCTCTCGGGAAACAAACGCACCAAAGACATTCCGGTTATTTTTCTTTCGGCACTTAATATCGAGAAAAAATATATTTTTAAAGGATATGAAACCGGTGCTGTAGAATACATTACCAAACCTGTCGATTCCGATTTACTGATTTTAAAAGTAAAGACCTTCCTCAAGCTATACGAGCAACAAAACGAATTAAAAGGGATAAAGGAACTGCTTTCAAAAGAAATCAAAATCAGGAAAGAAGCACAGGATAATCTCGAAATTAAAATCGCGGAAAGAACCAAAGAACTGGTTTTGAAGAACGAAGAATTAGAGATGAAAAATCACGAACTGCAGCAGTTTTCCTGGGTAGTATCGCACGATTTAAACGAACCCATCCGAAAGATTCAAATCTTTATAAAAATCATTAAAGAACTTTATCTCGCCAATGATGCCAAAGCAGTTGATTATGTAGACCGCACGATTAAATCGGCCGAAAGAATGCAGACTTTAATTACAGATTTACTGGCCTATTCACGATTGTCATCACAGGTCAAACCGGAACTAACCGATTTAAATGTGGTTTTGCAGGAAGTACTTTCGGATTTTGATTATCTTATCGAAAGAAAAAATGCTACTATAAAAACCAGTGAACTTCCTACTATAGACAGTATTCCGAGCCAGCTGAGGCAGGTTTTTCAGAATTTGATCGGAAATGCCTTAAAGTTTTCCGGAAATACGCAAAAGCCGCTCATCGAAATAACCTCAGAAATAATTTCAGACAAATCGTTTGACAGTCCCATTTCTCCACAAGGAAAATTTTGCAGAATTACGGTAAAGGATAACGGAATTGGTTTTGACGAAATTTATCTCGATCGCATCTTTATTATTTTTCAGAGTCTAAATGATCGTCAGTCTTACGAAGGAACCGGAATTGGATTGGCCATTGCCAAAAAAATCATCGAAAAACACAACGGATTAATTACAGCGAAAAGCCAGGTAGGGCAGGGTGCAAGCTTTATTATTGTCCTTCCGTTAAAATATGAATAAAAAAGATAAGACACAGATTAAAATCACAACCTAGTAATATTTACTCTGTGCAAAACAAAAAATGCACTGCAAAGTATCACAAAATTTTAAAGTAAAAACATGAAGAGTAATTTTAGAAGAAATTTATTAATAAGTTCGACAGTTTCGTTACTGGTTTTAATGATCAGTTCGACAGCTTCATTTATTAGTATAAAAAGCTTGTTAGACAGTAATTCGTGGGTCAACCATACACAGGACGTAATTTATAACCTGAACGAAGGTTCGGCCATAATTACCGAAGCCCAAACCAGCATGCGCGGTTATCTGATCACTGGTGACGAACAATATGTGGACAGATATAATGATGCCGAGGCAAAATCTAATACTTATTTTGATAAAGTAGCAGAACTTACGGTGGATAATCCGTCGCAGCAAATGCAATTAAAAGAATTAAAACCTCTTCGTGATAACTTTTTTAAATACCTGAACAATCAAATTGTAAAAAAACGTCTCGGAAAAAACGCTGCTATATTTGACCTTACTGAAGGCCGAAATATGATGAGCGATTTGCGTGCGAAAATTAAAACAGTAGAAAACACAGAGCAAAACCTTTTAAAAGAACGCAACGAAAACTCAGAACGCTACGGTAAATATAGTGTGATTTTGATTATTGTGGCTTTTATTATTGCCTTTATTATTTCAATTGTTTTTTTAATTAGAATTTTAAAAGATTTTAATGAACGTGCCTTACTTCAAAACGAGTTAGAGAAAAAAGATCGCGAAACCGCTCAAAGAATTGAAGCTATCAGTACAATTGCCAGCAATATCTCCAGTGGAAACTATGACATTCGCGTAGACGATAGTAAGGCTGATGCATTAGGCAGCGTGGGAGAATCATTAAATAGTATGGGGGTTTCACTTAAAACTTCTTTCGATTTATTATCACAAAAAGAATGGCTCCAAACAGGTATTGCCAATCTTAATAATGTGATGCTGGGCGATAAGACAATGCAAAAATTATCCAAAGATGTGATCGAATTTGTATGCCAGTATACCAATAGCAGTGCAGGGGTTTTGTATGTTTTAGAAGATAATCAACTTTTTATGGCTGGCGGATACAGTTATATCCCAAGCAAAAATAGGGAACGCATTCAAAAAGGCGAAGGCTTAATTGGACAGGCGATTGTTTCCGGAAAAATACTGGAATTGAAAACATTATCTCCGGATGATATTCAGATCAATTATGCTTTAGGGCAAATAAAACCTACTCATATTGTGGCCATCCCTCTATTAGATACCAGAATTGAAGGCGCTATTGAATTGGCCAGTGTCTACGGGTTCTCTGATTTACATTTAGAGTTTTTAAAAACGGTTTCAAATAACATTGGAATCGCACTTAAATCAACTCAAAACAGAAAAAGAGTGATGGAATTGCTGGAGGAAACCAAATCACAATCTGAAGAACTTCAGGTACAGCACAGCGAATTAGAAGCAATTAATGCCGAATTAGAAGCGCAAACAGAAAAACTACAGGCTTCTGAAGAGGAGCTTCGTGTACAGCAGGAAGAATTGGAGCAAACCAATGAAGAACTGTCTGAAAGAAGTGTTTTACTGGAAGAAAAGAATAATGAAATCCAGAAAAAATCAGAAGCATTAGAACTGACGACACGTTACAAGTCTGAATTCCTGGCTAATATGTCACACGAATTAAGAACACCTCTGAACTCGATTTTACTTTTAAGCCGTTTGTTGTCTGAAAACAATAACAAAAGCATGGTGGCCGAAGAAATTGAATTTGCTAAAGTAATTCAGAGCTCCGGAAACAGTTTATTGGGACTGATTGATGAAATTCTGGATCTTTCTAAAATTGAAGCCGGAAAAATGGAACTTGAATTCTTAGACGTTTCGACCAAAGAAATCACAGATACTTTATGGAATTTATTCAATCAGGTAGCCAAAGAAAAAGGAATTAAGTTTGAAATTATCTCTAAAGATGCACCAATTGTCATTAAAACAGACAAAATGCGTTTGGAGCAAATCCTGAAGAACCTGATTTCGAATGCAATAAAGTTTACAGAAAAAGGAACTGTAAGTTTAGAAATTAAAATAAACACAGACGACGATAAAATCATCTGCTTTATTGTAAAAGATACCGGTATTGGAATTCCGTTAGAAAAACAGCCTTTAATTTTTGAAGCTTTTCAACAAGCCGACGGTTCGACAAAACGTAAATATGGCGGAACAGGTTTAGGATTGTCGATTAGCAGGGAATTGGCCAAACTGCTTCGTGGCGAAATTATATTGCATAGTAAGGTCAATGAAGGAAGTACATTTACATTATGCCTTCCGGTGTTTGGATCTGCCATTCATAAAATCAATGTAGAGAAAATTCCTCCAACAGAATTTACAGAAGTAGAGGCCGACGAACAAGTTCCGGCAAAGAAAAAATACATCAGTGAAACCATTCCTGATGAAATTGAGGACGACAGAGATTTAGTTTTACCGGGTGATAAAGTCATTTTAATTGTAGAAGATGATATTAATTTTGCTAAATCGCTTTTGGCTTTCACCAGAAAAAAAGGATATAAAGGGATTGTGTCTGTTCGTGGTGATTATGCTTTAAATTTTGCACTAATTTATAAGCCGGTTGGAATTTTGCTGGATATCGAGCTTCCAATAAAAAGTGGCTGGGAAGTTCTGGAAGAATTAAAAAATCATTCCCATACCAAACATATTCCGGTTCATATTATGTCGTCGCACAAGTTAAAACAGGAAAGTTTGCTAAAAGGTGCCGTAGATTTCTTAGACAAACCGGTTGCTTTTGATAAAATTCCGGATGTGTTTTTACGAATTGAACATATCATTAATAAAGAAGCACAAAAGGTTTTAATTATCGAAGATAACCCGAAACATGCCAAAGCACTGGCCTTTTTCCTGGAAACCTATAACATCAATTCAGAAATTAAAAGCGAAGTTTCGCAGGGCTTAGAAGCTTTAACCAAAACTGAAGTAGATTGTGTGATTCTCGATATGGGAATTCCGGACAAACATGCATATCAGATTTTGGATGGCGTAAAGAAATCTCCGGGGCTGGAAAACCTTCCGGTAATTGTGTTTACAGGAAAAAGTTTATCAATGAAAGAAGAAGTAAAAATTAAAAAATACGCCGATTCTATTATCGTAAAAACAGCACATTCTTACCAGCGAATGCTCGATGAAGTTTCTTTATTCCTTCATTTAGTCGAAGATAAAAAAGAAGGTGATAACAAAAAAGAAAGCCATAAAAAGCTCAATTTACTGAACAATATCCTGCACGAGAAAAAAGTGCTCATTGTAGACGACGATGTTCGTAATATTTATTCCTTAACAAAAGCGTTAGAAGTTTTTAAAATGAATGTCATTACCGCATTTGACGGAAAAGAAGCCATTAAAATCCTGGCAGAAAACCCGGACACGGACATTGTTTTACTGGATATGATGATGCCAAATATGGACGGGTACGAAACAGCCGAAAAAATTCGTAGCAATCCTAAATTTTTAAACTTACCTTTAATTGCAGTAACAGCCAAAGCTATGACAGGCGACAGAGAAAAATGTATTAAGGCAGGTGCTTCAGATTATATCACCAAACCGGTCGATATTGATCAGTTACTTTCGTTATTGCGAGTATGGCTGTACGATAAAATTTAAAATAAGGAACGCGAATTTCATGAATTTACACCGGTCAATGAGTAAATTTAAGGATCAGAAATGAGTTGGATTAGGGAAATTCGGGACCAAAAAATAATGCCACAGATTCTCACCGGTTCTTTTTAATAAAGAAATCCTTTAATCTGTGGCAATAAAAGAAACAAGGGAAGTCCCGATTACACGAATAAAAAGGGAATAAAGAATTTAAAAATTAACGCTAATTCGTGCAATTGGTGGCAAACAAAACAGAACGCAATTGTTGGCGAACAAAATAAAAAGTAGACGAAATGAATAAAAAAAGACTCTTAATTATTGATGATGATTCTAGAAATATTTTTGCTTTAGAACACACTTTACGTGCAAAATCATTTGATTGCTTGTCTTGTTTAAGTGCCGAAGAAGCTTTAAAATTATTAAGTACAGATGAACATATCGACGCTGTTTTGATCGATATGATGATGCCGGAAATGGATGGTTATGATGCAATTCCTTTAATTAAGGCACTTCCTGAGAGAAGATCAGTTTTTATTGTGGCTGTAACGGCACAGGCAATGGTAGGAGATAAAGAAAAATGTTTAGAGGCCGGGGCAGATGCCTACATCTCTAAACCGGTTGATGTAGATAAATTACTGCTTATATTAGGCAAAATTTAAAATGGATTATGATTGAGGATATCGAATTAGAAACGCTTATTAATGATGTTTATGAATATTATGGTTTCGACTTTAGCAGTTATTCAAGGGCTTCCTTAAAAAGACGTGTCAACAGGATAATGCATTTAGATGGTTTTACTCATTTTCATGAGTTTCTGTCTAAAGTTCGATATGATACAGAGTATTACAAAAGAATGGTCGATGAAATCACGGTAAACGTTACCGAGATGTTTCGTGATCCTGCTTTTTATGCCGTGGTCAGAAATGAAATATTACCCTTATTAGGCACAAAACCGTTTATCCGGTTATGGCATGCCGGCTGTTCTACAGGCGAAGAAGTATATTCGATGGCAATTATGCTAAAAGAAGCAGGTTTATTGCACAAATCCTTAATTTATGCTACAGACATCAATGCCACCGTGTTAGAAACAGCCAAAAAAGGAATTTTTCCTTTAAGGATGATGAAAGAATACTCCGAAAACTATCGTGATGCGGGCGGACAAGAAGACTTTTCAAGCTATTATATTGCCAATTACGGTATTGCCAAGTTTAATGAAGAACTGGCAGAAAAAATGGTTTTCTCCCAACACAATCTCGTTTCAGATACTTCATTCAATGAATTTGACATGATATTGTGCCGCAATGTTTTAATTTATTTCGATAACGATCTTCAAAAAAGAGTCATTAATTTATTCGATGAAAGCTTAGCTGTTTTAGGTTTTTTGGCTTTAGGAACTAAAGAAACGATAAAATATTCTATTTCAATGAATAAATACAAACAGCTGGATAAAGAAAAAATATGGAGGAAAGTAAAATAATATCAGGCCGTAAAGTAGTTATCATTGGAGGATCTGCAGGAAGCTTAAATGCTTTAATGCAAATTTTACCTGATTTATCCCAGTTGAATGGTTTTGCCATCGTAATTGTTTTACACAGAAAAAGTACAGATGATCAGACATTAGAAGAATTAATAGCTTTAAAAGCAACAGTTTCAGTAAAACCGGTTGAGGATAAAGTACCCCTTGTTCCCGGATTTATTTATGTCGCGCCCTCAAATTATCACCTGTTATTTGAGAAAAACAATACCCTTTCTTTAGATATATCAGAGAAAATAAATTACAGCCGGCCAAGTATAGACGTTTCGTTTGAGTCGGCAGCAGAAATTTATGGAGAATCTTTGGTTGGAATTTTATTATCAGGTTCTAATACAGACGGAACTTATGGTTTGAAAGCGATTAAAAATGCCGGCGGAACCATTGTGGTACAAAACCCGACAGTAGCAGAGATGCCTTTTATGCCCCGTAATGCCATTTTAAATACCAATCCGGATTTTGTTTTAGACAATGCCGAAATTTTAGCGTTTATCAGTTCGATTAACAGCTAAAAGTTATTTTTTAGGTTTAACCATTTCATCTTCCGGAAGGACAATTTTATTCAGTTCTGCTTCTTTTTCAGCTCTTCTTTGTGCCGCTTTTCCTTTTCCAATAGGAATTCCGGCTGTCAGGTATAAAGATCGGTTATACACGTTTGGGCCGTCTCCTTTCATGACCGGAACCAAACCGTAATAATATTGGACTGTAATATTTAAACCGTTTCCAACATTCATATGATAACCTGCACCCAGGGCAATACCGGCATCAATAACACGTATCTGATCACGGATATTCTTTTTGTAAATTACATCATCTTTATCGACTTCTTTTTTGAATTCATCAAAAGCCTTGGCTAATAAACCAAATTGCGGCCCGGTTTTGAGATAGATATTATTTTTGAATTGGTACTTAATTAAAATAGGAACGTTAAAATAACGAATTTCACGGTTGACACTTCCGTCAGCAAAAGTATTGTCCAGATTTACATCGTTTAAAGAATATACCGGAATACTGTGCGCCCCCATTGGTGATTTTACAATAACCCCGGTGTTAATCATCCAGGCAGGATTCTTTTTGGACCTTAAATCAAAATAGAACCCAAGATTAAACCCTACATTCGTTCCGGAACTTTCGAGATCTGTTATAGTAGAAAAATTGGCGCCGCCTTCTAACCCAAATTCTAAAAAAGGAGAATTAAGTTTGTCGCCAAAAATTAAGGAAATTAAAACCTGAGAGCGTGCCGGAGCCATACAAAGCAATGCTGTAAGTAGTACTAAACCTTTTTTCATATAATTGGGTTTAAAGTCCAAAACGATACTGAAGACCACCTAAAACCTGCGTTCTGGTTCCTAAAAATCCGGCTTCAACCCTAAACATAATATGTTTACTGTATTGAAATTGAGATCCTACAATAAAATTCCACATATCTTTAGGTGCTTTATGCAGTGAATATTGTACTGTTGATGATTCAGCAGTACTTAAAGCGCCATCTAATGTAGTCAGGAAAGTTCCGGCTGAGGTCAATGCCCTGTCTGCCGTATTATGTTTGGCAACATTGGCAGGATTATTTTGTTGCGCAGGGGTCAATCCGTTCCACCAGGTATCAACTTTTGTCTGGTTTTCAGCCACTTTATCCAGGCCATTATTTACTTTTTGCTCAGCATCTTCCAGATTCAAAACATCCCCCAGGGAAATAGTTCCATTCGTATCCCCTGAAATGTGTACCCTAAATCCGCCAACCCACAATGCAATATTTCGATCCGGTTTACGCAACTTAAACGTTTTGCCCAGTCGCGGGCCAAAAATATATGAAAATGCAGGTTTGTCGAGAGAACTAATATCGGTCCAGGCCATATTCATGTCAAGTGCCAGCCAGCCCCCGCCAATACCAATAGTAGGCGTCATCCCAAACCCGAATGTTGTAGCGTCAAAATTAGCGCTGCTATTAATAGAAGTAATTTGTGTCCAGTTATTATCAGCATCCGGAATCCAGATTCCGGCATTTATTTTTGTAGTGGTTTTTGACTGACCAAAAATTCCATATACATTTAAAAAAGGCAGCAGCCAGACATCGGGTCTGATAGTAACCGAACTGGTAACTACAGAAGATTTATCAAAGCGGACAATTTCATCTAAATTATATAAAGGGCCATTATTAAACCCAACTTCTAAATCTTTTATGATAATGTCTGAATCCTGCCAGAAATAATTGATAGAAAGTCCGGCAGAATACGGTAACTTATATCCTTTTTGAGCTACTTTTTCTCCCCAGATAGGTAAGGCATAAGGGTATTTTTCTATGGCAAGACTGTCTTTTAGTTGCTGGTTTTTTTCTCCTACGATTTTTTCGGTATAGACTTGCCCGAAAATTTGCATGCTAAAGAATAGTAAAAAGGCTGATAGTAGTGTATTATATTTCATTGACTTTTGTTTTTTTAATGATTAATTAATAGAACTGCGTAAAATAAATATGTACTAAAATATTCTTGAGGAAATGTATGTGTATCTTTTTGGTATATAGCGAAATAGGTTTTTTTGCTTTTAGTTTAAGAACAGGATTTATATGGTAATTATTGTTAAAGTTAACTAAATTTTTTTATCAGTTATAATATTTTTTAAGAAAGTATAATTTTGAACAAAAATTAATTGGATCTAATTTCAGGAACAATTAATCTTTTTAATCTTCATCATTTTCAATTATTTAGATTTTGTAATAGAAATAAATGCTATTTTTGTGACGTGAAATGGATAACAATCATATTGTCGGTTTATTTAATGGCGCTTTCCAATATGCCTTGTGCAGATATGGAGATCGATAGCGCTGTTCATAAAACGGCACAGTTTTCCTCAGAAGCCAATCATTCACACGATAAAGACAATGATTTATGTTCACCATTTTGTGCTTGTAATTGTTGTGGTGCCCAGGTTTTAAGCTATCAAACCCCTCTGGTTTTTGATTTTCCTGTAGCCTGTTCCCTTATTTCGATTCCTTTACCCAATTATAATTCTGTTTTTGCTTCCAATTTCTACGGAAGTATCTGGCAACCCCCTCAAATAGTATAATGATGCCCGTCCGATAGCTATCGGGATTCGGGTAGAGTATGGTGGATATTCCACAAAAGTGACAGACAAAACTTTGTCTAATTTCTCACATCATTATACCATTAAAATGTTAGATAAAATCATACAGTTTAGTATAAAGAATAAATTCGTTATACTGCTATTTACCCTTGTTTTAATAGCCTGGGGAAGCTATTCGCTTAAAAAATTACCCTTAGATGCTTTGCCGGATATTACCAATAATCAGGTGCAGATTATCACGACAGCTCCCACTTTGGCCAGTCAGGAAGTCGAACAATTAATAACCTACCCGCTGGAACAAGCCGTAAAAACAGTTCCGGATGTGATCGAACTTCGTAGTATTTCCCGTTTCGGGTTATCCGTTGTTACCGTTGTTTTTGAAGATGATGTTGATATTTACTGGGCCCGGGAACAAATCTTTCAACGCTTAAAACAAGCCGAGGAAAACATTCCCGCTTATGCCGGTTCGCCTGAATTAGCCCCTATTTCAACCGGATTGGGAGAAATTTACCAATATGATGTATATGCCAAAAAAGGCTACGAAAACAAATATGATGCGGTAAAATTAAGAACGATTCAGGACTGGATTATTATTCCACAACTGCAAGGCGTTAAAGGCGTTGCAGATGTGAGTACCTGGGGTGGAAAACTAAAACAATACGAAATTGCCGTTAACCCTAATACCTTAAACAGTCTGGGCGTAACGATTACCGAAATTTTTGAAGCCCTTGAAAAAAACAACCAGAATACCGGAGGCGCTTATATTGAAAAAGATCAGTATGCCTATTTTATTCGTGGTGTCGGAATGGCAAAAGGCACAAAAGACCTTGGAAATGTAGTGGTGAAAAACCGAAATGGTTCGCCCGTTTTAGTCCGTGATGTTGCCGAAGTTAGAGAGGGCGTTGCCTTACGTTACGGGGCTTCAACCAAAGACGGAAAAGGAGAAATCGTTTCCGGAATGGTTTTGATGCTTAAAGGCGAAAATTCCAGCGCAGTTGTTGACCGCGTTAAAGAAAGAATGATTCAGATCAATAAAAGCTTACCCGAAGGCGTTGCTGCCGAAGCTTTTATTGACAGGGGAAAACTGGTTGATAATGCCATCGGAACTGTTACAAAAAACTTACTGGAAGGCGCCTTAATCGTTATTTTTGTACTGATTTTATTCCTGGGCAATCTTCGTGCAGGATTGATCGTGGCTTCAGTTATTCCGTTAGCAATGTTGTTTGCCATTATTTTGATGAATGCCTTTGGCGTAAGCGGAAATTTAATGAGTCTGGGAGCAATTGATTTTGGAATCATTGTCGATGGAGCCGTGATTATTGTGGAAGCCACGATGCATCATTTACAAAAACTCAAAAGCAAAAAAGAATTGTCGCAAAACGAAATGGATGCCGAAGTCTACAATTCAGCTTCAAAAATCAGAAATAGTGCGGCTTTTGGAGAAATCATCATTCTGATTGTTTATCTGCCTATTTTAGCCTTAATAGGTACCGAAGGTAAAATGTTCAGGCCCATGGCCATGACAGTTGGTTTTGCTGTAATTGGTGCTTTCATACTTTCGCTGACGTATGTACCCATGATGAGTGCTTTATTTCTTTCGAAAAAAACAGAGCATAAGGAAAATTTCAGTGACCGAATGATGCTTTGGTTTGAAAAATTGTACATGCCATTTTTAAATAAAGCATTACAATTTAAAAAGATCGTTCTGGGAATAGCACTTGGCTTATTTGTAGTTGGCTTAATTGTTTTTCAGCGTATGGGAGGAGAATTTATTCCAACAATCGAAGAAGGCGATTTGGCTATAAATGCGACCATCATGACCGGAAGTTCGCTGACGCAAATGGTGGAAACGACCACTAAATACGAACAAATTTTAAAAGCCAAATTTCCGGAAATCAAAACCATAGTAACCAAAATAGGAAGTGGGGAAATCCCGACAGATCCCATGCCTATCGAAAGCGGCGATTTGATTATTGTACTCAAGGACAAAAAGGAATGGTCAAAAAAATACCATAACTGGGAAGAACTGGCAAACGCCATGAAAGAAGAGATGGAAATCATTCCGGGCGCCAATATTGAGATTTCGCAACCTATTCAGATGCGTTTTAACGAGTTAATGACCGGAAGCCGAAGCGATATCGCCATTAAAATTTTTGGAGATGATTTGGAAATTCTGGACGCCAAAGCTACCGAGTTAATTTCGAAGATCAAAAGTATCGAGGGAATTGGGGATCTAAAAGCCGATAAAGTAAGCGGATTACCTCAAATTACCATCAAATACGATTACAATAAAATTGCCTTATACGGATTGAATATTTCAGATATCAACCAGATTATCCGTTCGTCGTTTGCCGGAGAAAGTGCCGGAAAAATCTATGACGAAAGTAAAAGGTTTGATGTTGTGGTAAGAATGAACGAAGACAATCGGGCAGATATTACCGATGTGAGTAATTTATTTATTCCGTTGCCAAACGGCCAGCAAGTACCACTTTCGCAAGTGGCTACAGTTGATTATGAACAAGGTCCGGTACAAGTAATCCGTGAAGACGGAAAACGCCGAATCACCGTTGGATTAAACGTTCGGGGCCGCGATATAAAAAGTGTGGTAGAAGAAATTCAGCAAAAGCTGGATAAAGATTTTAAACTTCCTGCAGGATATTATATCACTTACGGAGGTCAGTTTGAGAACTTAATCGAAGCCACCAAACGACTTTCGGTAGCATTGCCTATTGCTTTGGGATTAATATTAGTGTTGCTGTACTTTACTTTTAAAAGTTTTAAACAAGCCGGATTGATTTTTACCGCTATTCCTTTATCGGCCATTGGAGGTGTTTTTGCACTCTGGCTACGCGGAATGCCGTTTAGTATTTCGGCAGGAATTGGCTTTATTGCTTTATTCGGAATTGCGGTTTTAAACGGAATTGTCCTGATTTCGTATTTCAATCAGCTTAAAGCAGAAGGCATTTTAGATCCGCTGCAAAGAGTTTTAATTGGAACGAAAACCAGATTACGCCCTGTTTTAATGACCGCAGCCGTAGCCTCGTTGGGATTTTTGCCCATGGCATTATCAACAAGCGGAGGAGCAGAAGTACAAAAACCTTTGGCAACCGTAGTGATTGGTGGTTTATTCTCTGCAACATTATTAACGTTAATCGTTTTACCAATTCTTTATTTGCTGTTGGAAAGAAAGTTTAACCGCAAAGAGCGCGAAGATTTACGCGAAGAACGCAATGAAAATTTAAAAGATTAAAAAAATGAATTCAATATATATAAAAAACTTAGCGAACCTTGCGAAAAATCTTTTGCGAACTTTGCGGTTAAGCACATTCTTATTGGTGAGCATAGTTACATCGGCACAGGAAAAAATCAGTCTTGAAAAAGCAATAGAACGTGCCAAATTAAACAACATCGATTTAAAAATTGCCGATAAAGAAATCGAAAGACAAACTGTTCTCAAAAAGACCGCATTTCAGCCGGAACCGCTTCAGGTACAATATCAGGGCGGACAATTTAATAGTGTCGATTTTGACCATAACGTTTCAATTCAGCAGTTTTTTCCGATAGGAAATATCACAAAAGCCAACCGACAATTGCAGGAAGAACTGGTAAAACTGGCAGAAAAACGAAAAGCATTATCGTCTTATGAAATGGAAAAAGCGGTTACATTGGCCTATTATCAATATTTGTACGGCGTTTCTATTCAGAAATTAAACCTGGAACTCAATGATATTTACACCAAATTCCTTAAGAATGCCGAACTGCGTTTTCAAACCGGAGAAAGCGGAAATATTGAAGTAATTAGTGCAAAAGCCAAAGTAAAAGAGATTGAAACCCAAAAAGCACAATTAGAATACGATTTGGTGATTTACCAAAAACAACTGCAATTTTTTGTTCAGACCGATGAAAATATTGTGCCTGACGATAAAACGTCTTTGCAATATACAATACTGAAAGAAGAAGGAAATTCGAAAGCAGAAGGTTTAATGACCGATTTTTATCAGCAGCAAATATCGGTATATCAAAAAGAAGCCAATACGTATAAAGCCATGCGGACACCTAAACTGGGATTGGGATATTTTGCCCAAACGATCAATACCGAATCTTTGTTTCAGGGTTTTACAGCCGGATTGCAGATTCCGTTATTTGGGGGTGTTAATACAGCTAAGGCACAAGCTTCGGCTATTAGTATTTCGCAATCGCAATTGGCTTTAGACAAAAATAAACTGACGCTGAACCTGCAAAAGCAGGAATTGCAAAACAACTTTGCAAAGCAGCAAAAAGCATTAGATTATTATCAAAAAGAAGGATTGCAGTATGCGGATCAGATTATCAATACAGCGCAAAAAAGTTATGCTAATGGTGATTTGAGTTATTGGGCGTACATCAGTTTTTTAAATCAGGCGATTGATATTAAAAAACAATATACAGAGGCCATTCATAACTTTAATCAAAGTGCTATCGAACTTCAATTTCCAACCATCAAAAACAATTAAAAATGAAAAATATACTTCAAAATCTAACCGCAGATTTAACCGCAAAGAACGCAAAGGGTTTTTCGCAAAGGTCGCCAGGTTTAATCTCTTTGCGTACTTTGCGCTTTTCTCTCTTTGCGTGCCTTGCGGTTAGCTTATTTGCATGTAATGAAAAGAAAGCAGAAGAAGCTCCTGAAGAAGAAAAATCACAAACAGAAGTCGCTTTAAACGAATCTCAATATAAAACAGTCGGAATCGAAACGGGAGTTTTAGAAAACAGAAACCTGAATAAAGTCATCAAAGCAAACGGATATACGACTGTTCCGCCACAAAACTCTGCCGAGGTTTCGACTTTGATAGGAGGGACGGTGAAGGATATTTTTGTTTTAGAAGGAACTTTTGTAAACAAAGGAAAAGTTTTGGCGACGATTCAGAATCTCGAAGTAATCGAAATGCAGGAAGATTATCATTCGGCTACAGCCAATATCGAATACCTGCAATTAGAATACAATCGCCAGAAAACTTTAAGTGATGAAAATGTAAATCCAAGAAAAGTTTTTCAGGAAGTAAAATCGAAACTGGCAGCCGAAAGAGCCCGTGCACAAGCAGCTAAGAATAAATTAGAAGCGTTGCATGTCAGTACAAAAGGCAGTACTTCGTTAGTGCCCATTGTGGCTCCAATAAGTGGTTATGTAGGCAAAATAAGCATCGCAAAAGGGGCTTATGCACAAACGGGAGTCGCATTATTTGAAGTCGTAGACAATAGCCAGATGCATTTGGATTTAAATGTTTATGAGAAGGATTTGGGAGCTATCTCGGTGGGGCAGGTAATAGATTTTGTTTTAACGAACCAATCTAATAAATCGATAAAAGGAAAGATCTTCGGAATCAATAAATCTTTTTCTAATGAAAGTAAAACGGTTGCCGTACATGCCAAAATTGAACCGGCAGATGCAAAAGGATTAATTCCCGGAATGTACGTTTCTGCGAATATCAATATTACAAATGCTACGGTTCCGGCAGTAGCAAAAGATGCTGTGGTTCGAAATGCAGATAAGTATTTTGTATACATTCAGGAAGACGATCATGAAGAAGAGAAGAATAAAGGTGCAGGAAATCATGAGAAGGAAATTCACTTTAAAGCCATTGAAGTTGTTCCGGGAACTACAGATTTAGGTTTTACAGAAGTAAAATTTGTAGATAAACTTCCTGCAGATGCCAAAATTGTTACAAAAGGTGCTTTTTATCTGCTTTCTGCTATGAAAGGCGGAGGCGAGCACGGACATTAAAAGGGGTTTGTTTCAGGTTTATTTTGTTTCACGTTTCAAGTTGTTGAACCTGCTAAATTTTCGTAAATATTTGCGAAACATGCGATTAACTCGTTTTAAATCTGAAAACTGAAACAAAGAAAACTAAAATAAAACTTAACGAGATTAAATAATTTTGCGTAGAAACAATTGCAACAAAATCCTTAAATTTAGACAAAGTTTGAACTTGAAACCTGAAACAAGGAGAACTTGAAACAATAATTTTAAAAACTTGAAACCCGTCTTATGGAACATATACATAAAGAAGAAAAGATAACAAAAAAGAAAATTAATCAGTCCGGATGCTGTTCCACTCACGAAGAACATGCACACTCAGATGATGACGGACATGATCACGATCACAGCCATAATGCGGATGGCGGTATCTTTCAAATGTTTTTGCCCGCCATAATCTCCTTTGTTTTATTGCTTATCGGGATTGGCTTTGACAATTATTTTCCACAAACCTGGTTTTCAGGTTATGTTAGGATTGCCTGGTATGTTGTAGCATACTTACCGGTAGGATTTCCTGTGTTGAAAGAAGCCTACGAAAGCATTATGAAAGGCGATGTTTTCTCAGAGTTTTTCCTGATGTGTATTGCTACTATTGGTGCTTTTGCGATATCACAATATCCGGAAGGAGTTGCCGTAATGTTGTTTTATACTATTGGAGAAAATTTCCAGGGATTAGCCGTTAGCAGGGCAAAATCGAATATCAAAAGTTTACTGGATCAGCGTCCTGATGAAGTAAATGTTTTGGAAAACAATGTGGCTACAAAAGTCAAAGCGGCTGATGTTACGATAGGATCGATTATTCAGCTAAAAGCCGGAGAAAAATTAGGATTAGATGGTGAATTATTGTCTGATACTGCTTCGTTTAATACTGCGGCATTAACGGGAGAAAGTAAACCGGATACCAAAGTAAAAGGAGAAACTGTTTTAGCCGGAATGATCAATGGCAATACTATTGCATTAGTAAAAGTAACCACGGCCTATAAAGACAGTAAGCTTTCGAAAATCTTAGAAATGGTACAGAATGCCACAACTAAAAAAGCACCTGCCGAATTGTTTATCCGCAAATTTGCGAAAATCTATACACCAATCGTCGTGTATCTGGCGATTGCCATTTGTTTGCTGCCAATGCTTTTTGTGACCGATTACGTTTTTGCCGATTGGTTGTACAGAGCTTTGGTTTTCCTTGTAATTTCATGTCCATGCGCTTTGGTGATTAGTATTCCGTTAGGATATTTTGGCGGAATTGGTGCTGCCAGTAAAAACGGAATTTTATTTAAAGGAAGTAACTTTTTAGACAGCATTTCGACCATTCAGAATGTCGTGATGGACAAAACCGGAACGATGACCGAAGGTGTTTTTAAAGTTCAGGAAGTCATTATTTCAGCGGAATTTGATAAAGATGAAATTTTGAAGTTCGTGAATGTTCTGGAAAGTCAGAGTACCCATCCGGTGGCGACGGCCATTCACAATCACGTGGGACAGATTGATTCATCAGTTGAACTGAAAAATGTAGAAGAAATTGCCGGACATGGATTAAAAGCTGAAATCAACGGAAAAGAACTGCATGTAGGGAATTTTAAATTAATGGATAAATTCAATATTAAATATGACATTGATCCCAATAAAGTGGTTTACACTACCATTGCTATCGCCTACGATAAAAAATTTGCAGGATATTTAACCATTGCCGATGAAATCAAAGCCGATGCCCGGGAAGCTGTAAGTAAACTAAAAGCATTAGGGGTAAAAGTAACCATGCTGAGCGGTGATAAAGCCAATGTAGTACAATTTGTTGCCGATACATTAGGGATATCCAACTCTTATGGAGATTTATTGCCGGAAGATAAAGTCGATAAACTAAACGAAATTAAAGCCAAAAATGAAACCGTAGCTTTTGTTGGCGACGGGGTAAATGATGCTCCTGTTATCGCTTTAAGTACCGTTGGGATTGCGATGGGAGGTTTAGGAAGCGACGCCACTATTGAAACTGCCGATGTGGTGATCCAGGATGATAAACCCAGCAAAATTGCAATGGCAATTAATATTGGGAAACAAACCAAAAAAATTGTCTGGCAAAATATTACGCTGGCTTTTGTAGTAAAAGCTTTTGTACTAATCCTGGGGGCTGGCGGACTTGCCACGATGTGGGAAGCCGTTTTTGCCGATGTTGGAGTCGCCTTACTGGCGATATTAAATGCTGTGAGAATTCAGAAGATGAAGTTTTAATTTCAAAATAAATAAAAAGGAGCCGTTTCATACTACAATTTGAGACGGTTTTTTTATACTTTTTAGGGTCTGTAAACTTGATTTTATTTATTCTTATCCGGAATAACAACGGAGGTATAAAGACTATACAATTCCCACCCTAGAGATTCGTAGAATAGTTTACCTTCTTCTGTGGCTACTAAAAAATTATGGTAAACGCTATTGGCAAGGGCAATTTTCTCGAGCTCTTTCATCACTAAAGTGCCAAGTCCCATTCGTTTATGATTGGGTTCAGTTGAAATTCTGTCATAAACTGCCAGATCATCGACAAGAACAACGCGTCCTGTTGCCGCCAATTCCCCCTTTCTGGTAACAATTCGAACAAGATAAGTCGAGTTGTATTGCTCAAATTCTACTTTATAAGCAGTGTGCAAAGTACGGTTTGGAATATCCATTTTGTGCCAACAATACATCATATAACCTTGAGGCTGAACAATCCATTTTTTGGATACGCTATTTTTTAGTTCATCAGGCGAAGCACAAACTTTTATAAAAATTCCCGGTTGATCAATAGATTTTGATAATTGAATAAGATCATCATTAAGAGCTGTAAAAACATAGCGCCTTTTTTGATCTTCATACCCAACATCGACCATAAGTCCCGATTTGTACGGTACAGGTGATGGCAATTTTCTGGATAAGGACCAGGCGGTAAGCCATTTTACGACTATATCAAAGGGAATTTTTTTTTGAAGCATACGACAAAACCAGCATTAGGCAAAAATGTAACTGTTTTAATTTTTATAAAAATCTTCCGTTTCCTGAATTAAACCTTTCAATAATTCAGTTGTAGATTTCTCACTAAAACCATTAATAGATTGTCCCATCCAAATGCCTACAAAATCAGCAAGCTCTTTTTCTTTTGCAGCTTTTCTAAGTTCATAGGTTAATTTATTCTGATAGGGATAGGGCAAAACATACTCAGAATGCTCAATGATTTCAATAAATTTATTTTTGACTCCTCGGGCATATCTTCCTGAAAAAGATTTTGTTAGCATTATATCTTCTTCTTTAGCCCATTTTAAGTGGTTCTTTTCAAATGGTTTTAAGGCACTTTCTGTTGCTCCTAAAAGTAAGCTTCCTACCTGAACTCCCGCAGCTCCTAAAGTTTTTGCGGCCAGAAGGGTTTTTGCGTTGTAAATTCCGCCTGCATAAATTAAAGGATTCTTTACTTGTTCCGCTATTTGAGACAACAAAGAAATTCCGCCAATTTGGGCTATTTTATCAGCTTTAAAACTTCCTCGATGACCACCGGCTTCAATTCCCTGAACGCAGATAATATCTGTTTCTTTTTCGGATAAAATCTTAGCTTCTTCTACAGAAGTACAGGTTCCTATTAAAAGAACATTGTTTTTCTTTAAAAGTGCTATCGATTGATCGTCGATACATCCAAAAATAAAACTCAGAATTTTACATTTTTGACTGATAATAGCTTCGATCTGATCGTGATAATCCGTTATTTTTAAGGTGTTTAATTCCGGTAACACGACGTGAAGCCCGTTTTCATTGGCCAGATGTTCTATAAAAGTCTTCGCTTTAAAGTATTGTTCTGTAAGCGTGGCATCAATTTTTGGAACTTCATTTACAAAAATGTTGACTGCAAATGGCTGGTCTGTCAGCTTTTGAGTATCGTTAATAAGTTTGATGCAGTTTTCAGGACTTAAATCTGCAAGAGGTAATGATCCTAAACAGCCTGCCTTAGAACTTGCCGCTGTCATTTGCGGTGTTGTAACCCCAAACATAGGCGACTGAATAAGAGGGTATTGAATATTAAGTAAATCTGTAATCGAATTTTTCCAGTTCATCTCCTATAAATTTTATTATTCTTACTATTTCTTTAAATGCTTTTGTTCCTGAATTTCTCCATTGCCAAAAGACCAATTTTCTAATCCATTATTTTCTAATAAAATAATGATGATGTTATTGATCAGTATTTCTGTTGAAGCCGAAATTCTTGTAGCAATTTGATGGTACAGCTTCTTTTTTTGATCTAATGATCTTCCCTGGCCTGCAGTGATCTGAACGTATATAATATCTTGGGAATGCGAAATACCAAGATAACTCTCAGGGTATTTTATTTGATGAGGTGCTAACTCTTCAATAACATGAAAATAATCAGCTTCAGGAATATGAAATTCTGCTATTAGAGATTGATGAATTGATGCTGAAATATTATTTTTTGTTTCCTGCGAAAGTTTCTTGGGAAGACTGATTCGGACAAATGGCATTTTTTTAAATTTTAAGTTGGTTATAAAAATAAAAAATATTAGAATATAAAAGTAAGAATTTTATTAAAATTTTTAATTCCCTTATTTTCTACACCCACTTTAGTTTTATTACTTTCAGAAGGGGTCTGAGTTGGAAGTTTCGATTTGGTTTTACGATAATCAATAAACCGTCGTCATCACCAATGGCAGCAAAAAGTTCGCTGTTCAGCCTGGTTATTTTAGTAGACTGCTTTAAATGGAGGATGGTTTGTTTCTTTATTTTGCAATTCAGAAGGTTTTCTGAATCTGGAACTTGACTCCAGTTTGAAGATAATACAGCCCTCTTTATGTTCATGTACGGAAACATTAATCCATAATGGAAAGTAGTGCTTAGGATGCGTAAGAAAATCAATAACGTTATCTAATTCTTTGACCTGATTAGGAATATCATAGTTGTTTAAAACTACTAATCTCATAAAATCATCAGCTGAATTGTGATTTTTGGTAGGCTCTTCATCTATTGTTACTAAAAATTTATAAATTGTCGAGGACTGTTTTTGGGCGGAGCATATTTCCTCAATTGTTTTCAAAAGATTTTCTCTAAATAATTGCTTATTCATCTGATTAAAGTTCTTACTTAATTCCTGTTTTGGCATCTGAATAATTTTTGGTCTTGTAAAGATATTTATTTCAAAACATTCTTTGAGTCAAAAAAGCCTGTTTCAGAAAAGAAACAGGCTTAGCAGGTTTAAAAATTATTGGGGGCAATTTGCAAACCATTTTAAGTCTGTAATTATAAATTACTTCGGCATTGCTGGCGTTATAATTCGTCGTGTTGGCGTGCTCAACGTTTCGATAAAAGCCAAAAGATCGCTTATTTCTTCTTTACTTAAATTCAGTTTCTTAAGAGCAGGATCTACTTTCGGAATTAGGGAATCTCTCGCTGTTCCCAGATATTTTTTCTGAACAGGAGAAGGGTTTCCTCCGTTATACAATTCCACAACATCCAATAAACTCGGAAAATGCCCGTGATGCATCCACGGTTTTGTGTTGACCACTTCACGAAGCGTTGGCGTTCTGAATTTGCCAATGTCTTTTACATCTTTCGTGACATTATAACGTCCGAAATCTTCATTTTTAGTGCCAAATAAAGTCTGACCATCGTTATGAAACTGATTGTCGCTGAAATAAGGCGTATTATGACAATTGATGCATTGCGCTTTGGTTCTGAATAAATGCATTCCTTTAACCTGAGAATCAGAATAAGCCTCTGATTTTCCGCTCACAAACTGGTCAAATTTACTTTTCGGACTATTGATTGATCTTTCAAAAGTCGCAATCGCATATTGAATTCGTTCTAAAGTCACTTTTTTGTCTCCAAAAGCAGCTGCAAATAAAGAATTATAACCTTTAATCTTCGCAATTTTATCAACGGCAATGGTCAGTTTCTCGTTCATTTCCAAAGGATCCGAAACAGGAAACTGTGCCTGATCTTCTAAACTAGAAGCGCGTCCGTCCCAAAATAAAGAAGTGGCATACGCCGAGTTTAAAATCGTCATCGAATTTCGTTTTCCCGTTTGGCGATCATGCCCGAAAGAACGCGTCAAATTATCTGTCCAGCCCAATTCTGGATTATGGCACGAAGCACAGGCAATTTGTCCGCTTCGGGATAACCTCGGATCAAAAAACAAAATCTTTCCCAAGCTTTCTTTTTCCTTAGAATACGGATTATAAGCAGGATAAGGAACAGCAGGAAGCCCTCCAATATCCTGAAATTTAGATTTATCGACACTTTCGTGCAATTCCGCAGCTGGCCATTTTGAAACATCACCGCCGGAATAGACTTTTCGTAATTCCTGAACATCTATATAATCGGGCTGTTCAACGCTTTTATAAGCCGACAAACCCAGCAGGAATAGGAGAGGGAAGATTAGTTTTTTCAATTTTTTATCTTTTTGTTTTTGTTTTTGTTTCAGGTTTCACGTTCTGCAGCAACTTGAAACCTGAAACCTGAAACTTTTTTTTTTGTTTTACCCGCCAAAAACTTTGACAAAGCTCTATGGCGATCAACCATCAACAATTCCCCATTAAAGCGTAACTTCTTTCGGACAGTCTACTGTTAAGGGATTAATTTTTGGATAGGTCTTGTTATTGTACATTTTATATTGTCCCGAAACTGTACCGCCAAAAAGTTTATCATTTGTTAGTTTTAATTCAAAAGAAATTTCAAATAAGCCTGCACTGATTTCTTTATAAGTTCCTTCACCGGAAATGGCAATGCTGTAGCTGTTTTTGTTCGTTCCTGCAATGGTAATATCCTGCGGAATTACTAAAACTTTTCCACTTGTTTTACTGTTTCCTTTATCTGGGAAAAATTCTAAAGCTGAGGTAATATTAAAACCCGGAGAACTTGCAGCAGCTATGGCTTCATTAGTAAACCATCTTTTTAAATTAAAAGAATTCGTTGTTGAAGTTCCGGTTACCACATTAAACCCAATTTTGAAAGCATCATGATATACGTCATCGTTTGTATTTGCTGTGCCTTTATCGCTGTATAAAATGGCATTTTCATTGTCTTTGGTTACTACAACCGGAAAAGTAAATGCATTAAATGCCTGCCACGCACAGGTTCCGCTTTTGTCAAACCAGTTTTCACCATAAGTTAAATAAAACTGATTAGATAAATCATAAAATTTGGAAGCCGGATTTGCCTGAACATCTCTAAGCGATTTTATTGGTTTGGCAATGGTTAAAACTGTATTTCCGGTAGCAATGTAATTTGTAGAAGTAACAAGAGAAAGTTTTGTTTCGTAACGAACATCATCATTTTGAATGTCTTCTAAAAGTGTAAGATGATACGTGATCGAACTTCTATTGTCTCCATAATCATCATGCGTTAAAGAATATTCAAAACCATTTACAAATTTGAAAATGCTGGTTTGGTCAATTTCCTCAGGAACAAATCCGTTTGGGAAATTAACTTTAAAATCGATTTTTTCCCCAACTTGCCCTTTCAGAAGATAACTATTTACAGGAAAGGTATAAGGCGTGACCACTTCACCTAAATTAATTGTAAAAATATCATTTGGAGCTGCAGTATTTCGATTTCCAATATGAATATTAGCATCTGATGTGTTTTCTAATTTTAAGGTGATGGTTTGTTTGTCTTTCCATCTTTTATCAAATGACAGATAGATAGTATCGGTCAATTTACTGCCCTGAAACAGTAATTCGGTCGCTGGCTCTAGTGTAAATGTATCTGGGCTTCCGGAAGTAACCGCACTGAATGTTGCCGTAACCGGAGTTTTTAAAGATGAAGTAGTTAAAGTAACCGGTACTTTAAGTATTTTAACCGATTTGTTTTCGTAGTCTGCAGCTGGCAAAGTAGTTGTACTTACTCTTGGATATTCTAATGGAACTCCATTTAGAGTCATAAAATTGAATCTGATAAAAGGATCAATATTTTGTGAATCCAGTTTATAATCATCTTTAGAACAAGATGAAAGTAAGATTACAACTAGGCATAATGCGGATATAATTTTAGTATGATTCATTTTGTTTTAAGTTTGAGTTAAGAGTTATATTTCTGCGTGGTATTGGTAATACATATTTTGTAGACGGATAAGTTAAGCCGCAGCTAAGCGAGATACAGCCGTCATTACGGGAAACATCTTTTTTGTTTCGGGCAATATCAAAAAATAAGTGCCCTTCAAAACAAAGCTCTTTTCTACGCTCCAGGAACAATAGGTCTGCAATATTATTGTTGTTTGTAAGTAGTGATGCTTTTGCTCTGGCTCTAATACTATTAATATCTGTTCTGGCTTGATCCGGGTTATTCAATCCAATAGCAGCTTCGGCGCGGATTAAATATTGTTCGCTTAATCTAAAAGCCACATAACCAGGATTGTTTTGAAATTTTTTTGTAAAATTGTAATCTCTTGGAACCGATTGTAAATTAACGATTGTTGGAATTGATCGGGTTAAAAATAATTGCTTTCTGATATCTGTGTTTTCATACAGATTTACCAAATCGTCAGATGCAGCATAAGTACCATAATTTGTATTGTTGGTATATCCATATTGTGCAAATAGCGATCCACTTACCGCCCCATCATTAGATCTTGGAATAGAAAATTCTAATAGAATCTCTGAAACAGGAAGATCTGGCTGTTCCCATTGTGCTATGTAGTTGTCTGAACTTATTAAATTCACGCCAGAATTTGTAATAATATCATTGGCTGTATCATAAGCATTTTTCCAATCTTTTTTAGATAAATAAACTTTGGCTAATAAGGCTTTAGCACTTATTTTATTAAAATAAGAATAAGAAGGCCCATCAAATAAATTTACACCAGAATACAGATTTAGGGCAGTTGTAATATCTTCAATTATAAAAGTATATGTATTTGCGACTGTTTCTCTCGCCGGATAAGTAAGTTTTTCGTTTATTGAAGTTTTATTGTAGACGATTCCAGGATGAGAAGCATCTGCTGTATAACCATAATTTTGAGCATATATTTCGCTTAGTAAAAAATGTATATAAGCTCTAATTGTTAATGCTTCTGCTTTTATTTGATTTTTCTCTTCTATTGTTGCATCCGGAAGAGCATCTGTAAATTCTAAAAACAAATTGGTTTGATTGATGATATCATAACAATTACCATAAAATGAAGCAAAATTGGAAGATTCAGCTACATCGTCAAAGGAATAAATTCCTGTAACACTTCCTGCCACAGTAATCTGACCATTAGAAGTACCACTGCTTATTGTGGGGGTAAATTTTAAATTTCCGCCCTGTAAATCTGCATAAACGGCAAAAGGGGCCGTTCGGACCGCTGCTTCAACTTCACCATACATTCCTCTCATTGCCTGCAGTACGCCTTCTTTGTTTTTTAACTGTTCTGTAATAGAAGTTTGAGTACCAGGTTCTTGTTCCAGAAAATCACTACAGCTTTGCAATAATACTATTGAGGCCAGTAGGAAAGTTACTTTTAGTTTTATCGTATGTTTAAAATGTTTCATTTTTTAAAATTTTGTATTAATTCCACATGAAATTGTTCTCGACTGCGGATAATTAAAGCTGAATTCTCTAATTCCATTCATTCCTGAAGGGCTTTTTTCTTTATACCAATAAAGTGCATTAGAAACATCTGCAAAAACGGTCAAAGTTTCCAGAAAAGTGTTTTTGATTGGCACATTATAGCTCAGGGTGATATTACTAATTTTAATATAAGTAGCATCATAAACATATTTGCTTAAATTAGGAAGCAGTGTATTTCTGCTAGGAGCAGGCTGTGAAACAATATCACCCTGATTTTTCCAGTAATCATAAGCATTTACAGACATATTTCGGTTTGATAAATTACTGTACTTTGAAACGATTTCATCCGAAATTAATTTGTCGCCTCCCCACTGGAATGCTCCGGTAAAAGACAAAGTAAAACGGTTGTTGAATGAAAAACTATTGCTGAAGCCTCCAAATGCTTTTGGCTGCATATCGCCTATAGGCTCCCAGTCAGTTTCGTTAAACAAACTTCTCCAGGTTGCAGCATCGTAAAGCTGTCCGTCTTTTCGAATTAAATCGCGACCTGTTGCAGGATCAATACCAGCCCATTTTATTCCCCAAATAGTTGTTGTACTGTAACCAATTTTTTGAGCAAGAGCAAGATTGGCTATAGAATAATCACTTCCTAAACCAACTAAATCGGTTACTTTATTATCAACTGTTGAAATATTGAAAGAAGATGTCCATTTGAATTTTCCTTTTTGAAACCATTTAATTCTTGTAGTCAGTTCAAAACCTTTATTATACATACTTGCTGCGTTCAATTGCATACTGCTGTAACCCGTTTCTGTGGGGATTTCGCGGCTTGTAATCAAATCGTTTAAGTCATCATAATAATATTCTAATGATAATTCTATAGTATTAAATACATTAAAATCGACACCTGCATTAAACTTTTTGTTCTTTTCCCAGCTTAAATTTCCGTTTGGAGAAGTACTTGGCGTAGCATAAGAACCTCCATTATATCCATTTTGAAGGACACTATACAAACCTTTAGAACGGTAAGAACCAATTCTGGAATTTCCTGTAGAACCATAACTTACTTTTAATTTTAAGAAATCAATCCAGGAAGAGTGATTTAAGAAATTTTCATTAGAAATTATCCAGGCCAAACCAGCACCACTGTTTAAGGCAACGTTTGTATCGTCTCCAAAAACAGAACTTTCGTCACGTCTTATATTTCCTAAGACAAAATATCTTTTTTTGTAATTGTAATTTAACTGTCCAAAGAAAGAAACACGGGCATTATAATTGATATCACTTCTGTAAGATTGTTTTGTTTTAGATTCATCAGTAGTAGTATCCGGATTATCATCCTGAAGCGCATCCTGAATATTATTAATCACATTCGGATTTACAAATCCTGTTCCTGAGGCAAAATTAAAATTGTTTCTTTCTTGTGAAAGTTCAAATCCTGCAACACCATCAATCGAATTGTTTTTATCTATATCTTTATTAAATATCATTTGCCCCTGCCAGTTCCATTTGGTCGAATTTCGTTTGTTTAATAATCGTCTTCCCCAATTTGAATAAGTCTCTCCATTTAAAAGGAATGTACCATTATTTTGGCCGCTTTCATTTTCACCGGAAAAATAACGATCCTGTACTTTATCCAAATAGTCTAAACCAAATAAAGTTGCAAATCGGATGTTTTTATTAAGTTCATAACCAACGTTTAAACTTCCTAAAATCGCTTTGGATTCAGTTTCATTTTTGTTTTGTTCGATTGCCGCTAACGGATTTCCTCCGGTAGAACCTATTAAACCTATTTTAGAATATGATCCGTCAGCATTGTAAGGAGAAATCGTTGGCAAATATGCAAAATCATAATAGATGTTTGGTGCATCTTTTTTTACATAACTCGGATTGAAAGATAAATTAATGTCCCATTTAGATTGTTTGTAGCCTAAATTTATACTACCATTTAGTTGTTTTGTTGAATTTCCTAATTGTGCTTCATCAATATTCAAATACGTAATATTGGTACGATATGTAATTTTTGAGGTTCCTCCCGAAACACTGAAATTATACTTATTATAAATACCGGAATTATTTAAAATACCGAACCAATCTGTGTTAACTCCATTGTAAGGAACGGGGACATAATTTGGATTTTGGCTTACATTGAACGCATTGTTAATTTCATTATACTGTTCTCCGTTTAAATATTTAATTTGATTGATTGCAGTAGAAACGCCTAACTGATTCGAAAACTGAAACTGAGCCTTTCCTTGTTTTCCTCTTTTAGTCGTAATCAAAATGACTCCGTTTGCTCCGTCGGCACCATAAATACCAACAGCTGCAGCATCTTTTAGAACTGTAAAAGAGTCAATGTTATCAGGAGATATAAACGCTAAAGGATTTGATAAACTTTCTCCAAGACCACCAGTTGCTTCAAAACTTGCACTATCGATACCTTTTTGTTCATTCATGATCACACCGTCAACGATAATTAATGGCTGAGTTGAAGTGCCTAAAAGATTTCCGTTTATAGATTTTAAAGTTCCCTGACCACGAATGTTTATTTTAACCGGAGTTCCAACACCAGAAGTATTTTCGACTAAAACACCTGCAATTTGCCCTTCGACCATTTTATCAATACTTTCTGAAGCCTGTTGTACCGGAATGTCTTTTGACGTCAAAGTAGAAATACTTCCCACAATTTCTTCTTTCAATTTTTTAGTTCCGTAAGAAGACGTAATCACCACCTGATTTAATTCGTCTGTGAATTCTTCCAGATAAAATATAAATTCTTTTTTGTTTTCTGCCTTTACAGTTTGCGATTCCATCCCCAAAAAGCCAGCTTCAAGAACCATATTATTGATATTGTTCCCTTTTAGTTCATAAACAAATTTTCCGTTAAAATCGGTTATAGCACCCATTCCGGTTCCTTTAATACGGATTGTTGCTCCGGCAAGCGGCAGTTTTTCTTTGGCACTATAAACGATTCCGCTTATAAATCTTTCCTTTTCGGTAACGTTTGTATTAGAAGGCGAAGCAGGAGCAGTGCCCGTTAATAAAACCTGTTTGTTTTGAATGTAAAATGAAATATTTTTTCCGGCAAATAATTGCGTTAATGTGGTTTCTAAAGTGGCGTTTTGAACCTTAATATCGGCCAGTTGATTGGCATCAATTTTTCGGGCATTGTAAAGGATCCTAAAATCAGTTTGTTCTTCAATCGATTTAATAATCAAACTAATAGGCTTATTTTTTACCTGTAATGTTATGCCTTTATTCTGAGAAAAACCTTTAAAACTGGATATGAGCAGGGCTAGGAAAAATAGCATTTTCCTGAAATTGGGTATCGTAAAAGTCATGTTTGTTTAGTTATGGAAGATTGGTAATGGTAATTGTATTTTCTTTAATCGAATAATGGAATGGCGTGTCACGTTTTAGAAGTTCTAAAATGTTTTCGACACTCGAGTCGCTAATTTTAATAGTACCAGTGAAATTCTGCCTGGCCAAAACAGTATTTTCATTGATAATTTCGACATCGTAGGTACGCTGAATTATTTTAGCGATTGTAGAAAATGGGGTATCTTTAAAAGCAAGTTCACCTTTTGTCCAGGCCGCATAAAAGGCAGGGTCAACTTCTTTAGTTATAATTTTTTTGGAGTTCATATTCCAGGTTGCCATTTGATTTGGCCTGAGCAAAACCAGATTTTGTTTGTTTTCGACTTCATACATCTGAATGCTTCCTTCAACCAAAGTACCATTAACAGTAGGGTTTTCAGGATAAGCACTCACATTGAATTTGGTTCCGAGAACTTCAATGTCAACCTGATTGGCGTTGACTATAAACGGATGTTCCTTGTCTTTGGCCACTTCAAAAAAAGCTTCACCGGTTAAGTATACATTTCTTTTTCCGTTGATGCCAAATTGTTCCGGATATCTTAAAGTTGTACCTGAATTTAAACTTACAACAGTTCCGTCTGAAAGAATAAGTTTGAATCTTTTGCCGTAAGGAACCTTTAGTGTATTGTAAACTATTTTTTGATCCTCAACTTTTCCGAAATAGATAATTTGGTTTGGAAATTTCTTTGCCACCAAATCGCCTTTGTCATTTACTAATTGCGTCTGATTGTCTGTCGTAATCTTCTCTGAGTGCCCGTCTGCTAATTCCAAAATAATTTCTTTTGATGAATTTTCTTTTTGACTAAAATCGAAAGCCAGTTTTCCCAGACCCAATAGAACTAAAAAGACAGCAGCATATTTCAAATACTGAATTGTTTTCTTTTTTGGCTGAATAGAGATTACCGGAGTTGAATGGTTTGCAATATTTTCAGAAAGCGCTGCTAAAGCCCAGGTTTTCTTTAAGGCAATAAAATGCTTTTTGTTTTCTTCTGAAGCGTCGATCCAGTCAAAAAGTGCCTGAACTTCTGGTTCTGAAGCTTCGTTGGAAAGGTATTTATGAATAATTTCGGTAATCATATTTTGGTTTTTAATCTTCTGGTTATAGTAAGTACACTTCAGAAATAAAATACCCTACCTTTTATTTTTAATTATTACAAATAAGGATAAAAATGAAGAATAAATAATCCGATAATTTCGTTTTTAAAATCTTCAAAGCCTTTGTCATGTGGGCTTCAACCGCTTTTAAGGTTACTTGCATTTCTTCGGCTATTTCTGCATTTTTTTTATCTTCAAAGCGTTTTTTTATAAAAACTTCCCTGGTTTTGGGAGGTAAATCGTTTATATATTCGTGAATTAAACGTTCTAATTCCGTCAATTCTAACGTATCAAATTGCACCGAATTTAAAATTTCGATATCCAGTTCTCTTTCTTTTTGATTGAGTATGTCGCTTTTAAATTTATCCTTCACTTTATTATGACGGATCATATTTAAGCATTTCGATTTGGCATAGGTGTAAAGAAAAGATGGTATGCCGTTGACAGACCCGACGTTTTCTCTGCTTTGCCATAAATGCAAAAAAGCCTCCTGAGCCAGGTTTTCGGCTTCTTCCTGATCATAAATAAACTGAACGCTAAAAGCAGTGATTCGACGAAAGTATTTGTCGTAAAAATAAGTAAAAGCAGTTTCGTCTCCTTCTTTGAAAGATTCAAAAAGATTCAATTCGAAACTGTTATTGTTGTTCATCAAACGAAATTTACTTTGGAAAGGCAATTTCGTAAATTTATAAAACTACACGGATTTGCCTGGAAAGCGGCAAATATAAAAGTTTATTTATATTAATTCTAAATAAAATAGAATTATTGAATATTTGAAGAAATTTTATTCAGAATAGGATTAGAAAGAAGTGAGTTGTTTGTTTTTTACTGCAAAGAAACAAGGTCTTTTATGTACGATACGTTTTACAAAAACGCAAACAAAGATCGCAAGCTTTGCCTGATAGCTTTAGATAAACCCTTGCGAACTTTGCAGTTAAAAATACACTCCTTTTAAAATAGGTTGCGTTTAAAATTTCGCCATCCCAAACCAATTAATATTAAATTGAAAAGTAATAATGGTAAAAATGCTTTTAAAAAGTTGATTTCTGAAGCATCACTGAATGTTTCAACTTTAAATTTCGACCAGTTTTCTTTTTCCACTTTTGCATTATCAAATATTTTTGGATAGAAATACAACCTCATTTTTTCATGGAATTGCTTTGTTTTTTTTAGAAACAAAAGCTGATTTCCTAAATCAGCTTTCGCGATTTCATTCAGCTGCATCTGCGCATGTAAAGTAGGGATAAATTGCCCAATAAACTGACTTGCCGCATTTCGTTGTTGTAATTTGCTTTCTAATTCCTGAGATTGTTTTGCCGAATCATCATCTCCCGCTTGCTGCATTGCATAATACCAAAGCCAGCTGAACTCAGTATTAGGCAAAGGATAATGTGCAAATTGCGGATAATGATGATAAAATTTATCCATAGTAATCTTTTTATCCATATCCCACTTTTCATGATAGGCGTTTCGTTGTTTAACCGTTAATTCTAAAGCTTCGGGAACTGGAAATTTAGTGACAATATAAGTATTGATGGTTGCCGGTAAAATGATAATCAGAAACAACCAGATCGTCAATAAAATAACGGCGTTGAAGTTTGAGTGTTTTTGCAATGAGACAATAAAAAAGCAAACCGCAAACCAAAAAAGGACATATAGAATCCCAATAGTGTAAAAAATGAAAAGTGATGTGTTAAATGGGATGCTTAAAAACAAAACTGCTATAAAAAGCACGATTGTTAAAAGCAAAACCAGACTTAAAATTCGGATATAGAATAATTTGAGAATGTACAAAAAGGTGTTCTGGCTTTGAGTAGCGACAATTTTCCAGGTTCCGCTTTCTTTTTCTTCTGAAACCAGATTATACGAAAATGCAATAATTAAAAGCGGAAAAAGATAAATCAGCACAAAACTAAAATCGATATTTCCGGATAAAAGATTATTCGGATTATTTAGTTCCGCGTCATATTTCTGGCCTTCCAAAGCGCGAATCGTAACACTTTGTATCGACGGATTTACATCTCGCTGACCAATTGCCAGACTGTTTAAAGGCAGTGTTTTGTTGACCAATGAAAACTTGATGTAGTAAAGGAGGAGTCCCATTTCGTCTTTATGAAAAGCCGCATTTCTGGCAATATGTTCTTTTTGATAAAGTGCCGCTTCTTGAATGTTATTCTGTTGTTTTTGCTGAAATTGCTGACCAATTAACAGACTTATAAAACAAATGATTAAAAGGAATATCAGTCCGATTTTGGTTCCTTTAGATCGTATAAAATTTTTAAATAGTAATGTTAACATATTAAATGGCTTTAAGGTTTTTAGCTGCTATTCGAATGAAAATGAACAGCAGTATAATCCAGAGAATAATTGAAAGGACAGCAACTATTTCAGATTTTAAAACATCTGAAACTCCTTTCGGTTCATAATGAAATTCGGCTACATCAGCCCAATGTTCTTTGTTAATAGTAAGAGGTTTATCATTGGGTCCCGGTTTTTTGTTGCTGATGTACTTAACCTGCAGAGCATTCATTTTTTGCGCCATAGCATAACGGTATTTTTCGGCTTGTTTCTGAAAATCGATATACGAATCATAATCTGTATTTGATAATCCCATTGATACGTTTTTGATCGCGATGTACGGATTTATAAAAGAAACTGTTTTAGAAAAACGGTTTTGCTTTTCGTAAACCTGCAGTAACCTTTCTAAATGCTGATTGTAGATTCCGGAACTTATTTTCTCGCCTTCAGTCATGATAAACCCCGAATAATTAAAAGGTAGTTTTTGTACCGAATCAACTTGGTAAACGCTCAAAAGGGAGTCTTTAATTGCTTTATAATGCAAATCGTTCGGATTATGGCTGTCTCCTTGTTTTAGAATATCTTTTTCGATATCGCTCTGAAACTGAATTTTAGATGGCGCCTGAAAAATATAAGCACCAATCGCCTGAGTGGTTCGGGGTAAAATAATCGTAAAAACCAGCCAGATCCCGATTAGCGAAATCAAAGCTTTTTTAGAGGTTTTACTGGAAGCAGAAACCAAAACGGCAAGGACACAAAAGAAGATCAGATAAATAAAATGGAAACCAATAAATAAAAGCATTTTGATCATCTCATCAACTAAAACGCTAAAGTTTTGAAGCAAAAGCCAGATAAAAACCAATACTATAATGGCTGGAACAAAAAGCAGCATGATTACGCTTGCGATTCCTAAAATTTTACCCGTTAAAAGTTGTTTCCAGTTGATTCCCTGACTCAAAAGCAGCTTTAAGGTTCCGTTTTCTCTTTCGGCTGCAACGGCATTAAAACCTAAGAAAAAGATCAATAAAGGCAGTAAAATTTGCAAAACCATCGCAATACTGATTTCTCCAAAACGAAGCATACTGTTTGAGAATCCGGCTTCAGAGAAATTGGCGGTATTTTGTTTGTGTGCCTCGAGAAAAACAGCATTTCCGAAAAAGGGTTCCATTCCAAATTCAAAAACACTTAACGGCGTACTTTTTCGAAACGCAAAGTTGCCGTAATGTGCCATTCGGTGTGGGTTTTTGTCCGGATTTTTTAGCCAGTCCTCGCGGGATTCATGTTGGTATTTTTCGCTGGTTTTGTTTTGATTGGTGTAGTTTTCCCAACCCGAAAAGGCAGCGTAAAGTAAAATAATCCCAATAAAAAGTGTGATGATAAACACAGCCTTATTCTTAAAAACGGAATTCTTTAAATGTCTGGCAATTAAAATTTCGATGTGCAATGCTTTCATACCAATTAAAATTTATAAGTAACAGTTAAGCTAAAATTTCGTGGTGCTCCGGGAAACAATCGCAAATAATTCTGAGCGCCTAACCAATACGTTTTGTTGAATAGATTACCCGCATTTACCGCAATTTGCATATTGCTTTTGTTAGGTTTGTAATATAAAGCGGCATCAAAAACAGTAAAATCAGGAAGTGTAAAAGCCCTGGTAAACCAGGGCACTTTGCTGCTTTGATACTGCATCCCGAAACCAACGCCCAAATCTTTTAAAGCCGAATCAGAATTGAAATTATATCGCGTCCATAAATTAGCGCTGTTCTTTGGCGTGTTTTGTTTTCTGGCACCAATTAACGAAGCATCACGATCATTCGTAATTTGGGCATCTATGTAGCTGTATGAAGCATTTATTTGCCAGTCGGCGGTGATGTAACCCGCTAAATCGCACTCAAAACCACGGCTTCTTTCAGCGCCCCTCGTTACCAGTAAATCAGGATTTGCAGGATCATTGGCGTTCATCAAAATATTGCGCTGATTGATTTCGTAAACCGCAGCATTAAAACTCATTGAATTGTTGAAGAAAGTAGCTTTTACACCCACTTCTTTCAAATTACTTTTAAGCGGATCAAACAAACTTCCGGCTGGCAAAGAACCAGTTTGCGGCATTAAAGTAACCGTATTCGATTGTGGCTGATACCCTTCGAGATAGGTCGTGTAAACATTGATTTCATTGTTAATCGCATAAGTCAGGCCCACACGAGGCAGCAAAGCCGCTTTTTTAACCTTTATTTCATTGTTCGATTCATAATTGGTAATATCTTCAAACCACTCGTTTCGCAAGCCCAGTAAAAAAGTAAAGCTATCCCACTGTATCTGATCCTGAATATAAATGGCATTTGTAGTTGTCAAAGCTGATGGCAATGCCGTTCTGACATTCAGCGTATAATCGTCGGCACTTGTTAGCGTATACGTTGGGTTATTGAGATTGAAATAATTGACATTTGGCCTGGGTAAAACGACCCCATCAATTGTGGTGGTTTGATAATTTGCAGCGTTTGCGGTGACAAAAGTACTGGCTACGGTTCCGTCTTTTAACAGATAACCCCTTGCCGCATTTTGTCCGCCTCCTTTCGTTTTGTTCCAGGAGCTTAAATCGTAACCTGCTAATAGTGTATGTTTGAGTTTTCCAGTTTTCAAATTGAAATTAAAATAGGTACTCAAATTATCAATCGCCCAATATTGCTGGCGTTGCACGAATTGCATCATCGCCAGACTAGTAACGGGCTGATTGTTCATATCTACCGCAAAACCGTTGGTGGTTCTGTGTTCCTGAAGGTTTTCGGTCCAGGACTGTTTCATATATTGTGCATTAAAACCAATTTTAGAACTAAATTTATGCGCAAAACTGGTCGTGAAAATCATTTCCTTAGATTTGAAAAAATCACCCGGAGAACCCAGATTGAGACTAATTGGTGTTTTATTTAAATGAGTAACACCCGCAACAGCGCCAAAAATAGGCTGGCCACGATCCAGAATTCCCGTCATGTCGCTTAGAATCAGTTCGGTATTAATAGCCGTTTTTTCATTGGGGATATAACTGAACGATGGAGAGATCAGAAATGATTTGTTACGCACTAAATCCCGGAATGATTTGGCTTCCTGATACGCTCCGTTTACCCGATATAAAAGCGTTTTAGATTTGTTTAGAGGTCCTGTAAAGTCTAAAGATCCCCGGAAAGTGCTAAAGCTCGCCACGCTCAGGTTCACTTCTTTTCGATCGACAGTCAAAGGTTTTTTGGTAACTAAATTAATGCTTCCGCCCGGATCTACAGACGAAAATGTGGCACTCGACGGACCTTTGATTACTTCAACACGTTCTATATTATTGGTCAAAGGCTGTAAAAAATAATATTGCCGTGTTCGCATGCCGTTGATAATCTGGCCTTCTTCGTTTTGACTAGTGCCCCGAATGGTATATTGATTGTAATAACTAGCCGGAATCACACCACTTGCCATTTTTACGGCATCGGCCAGATAAAAGGCGGCTTTATCGGCAATTAATTCTTTAGTAATAGTCGATATAGATTGCGGAATATCTTTGTTCAATGCTGCCGTTTTTGTAGCCGCGAAAGAATAATCGCTGTTGTATTTTTTTGTCGAACGGCCCACGATTTCAACGGTTTGCAATTCATTTCGGTTGATGGAATCAGAATTGATACTATCTGTGGCTTTTGTAGTAATGGTTTGCGATTGTGCGCATTGTGTACCCATTATTAAAAATAAAAAAGGATATAAATGTTTCATTTTTATGATGATGGAAATGGTACTTCCTTTATACAGTTTGTAAATACAGGTTTTCAAGTTCGTTTGCCGAGATTTTATCAGCTTCTATAATCGTAACCAGGTTTCCTTGTTTCATGATTCCAATGTGTGAGGCGACTTCCCGGGCTCTGAAGATGTCGTGAGTCGCCATCAATATTGCCGTTCCGTCTGCTGAAAGTTCTTTCAGGATTTGAGAGAATTCATTGGATGCCTTAGGATCTAATCCGCTTGTAGGTTCATCTAACAATAGTACTTTGGCTTTTTTTGCAATAGCAATGGCAATACCCACTTTTTGTCGCATTCCTTTAGAATATCCTTCAAGATTCTGATCGTGTGCCGTAACTTGTAAACCTGCTTTGGTAAGGAAATAGGTTAGTTCTCCTGTCGAATATTTAAATCCGGCAAGAGAAGAGAAGAATTTCAGGTTCTCTAGACCGGTAAGATTTGGATATAACTTTACTGTTTCAGGAATATAAGCTACATACTTCTTAGTTTCCTGAGCCTTTTCTATAACCGAAATGCCATTGATTTTTAATTCTCCGTCTGTTGGTGCTATAAATCCCAAAAAAAGATTGATTGTAGTGGTTTTTCCGGCTCCATTTTGACCTAAAAGTGCAAAGATTTCGCCCTCTTTAATGGTTAAGTTCAGTTTATTCAAAGCGACATTGTCACCATATTTTTTGGTCAGGTTTTCAGCTATAAGCATAGTTTTGATGTATTTGGATGATTTTTTAGTTTTAACTTTCAGTCGCAATAACAATGTCAGTGACATTCTTAATGAGATAAGAGGTGAATTTGAGTTGGAATAATGGGAGTTTACTACTGTTTTAGTAGAAAAATTTCTATTAGGATTTGAAAAATAAGAATGTCTTTATGTCTCTCAGTCTGATCTTGTTTTTGCCGGAAAAATGATTCTGGCAAGGCTACAAATAGATTTCTCCCTTAAATAAATTATAAGGAAATACGCCCATTTAAATAGCCTGTTACATAACCAATGGTTTAAAAACGTTGAACCGCATTTTATAAAACATCTCATTATCATGCAACAAACGTCCCAAAGGTGAAACCTTGCGATGTAATTGAAATAGGATAAAATTTCAGAGTTGTAAAGAATGTTGAATTCTTTTTTTCGCTCTAAATAAATGTAATGCTTAATCTTTAGGGCTTAACATGTACCAATGATCCGTAAGAGGTATTCTTAATTTTTCGAATAAAATGTAGTAAACGAGATCAAAGCAGGAGGTGCTCTAAGGGCAAAAAGACTGCCTTTAAAGAAAGTAGAAATTCCTTTTGTATAATAGCATACAGAAGAAGTTTCGATAATGACTTTATGAAAGGATAAAGCCTGAAATGTATTGGGAATAAATGTACTAAAAGCAAAATGACAGACATGGCAATTGCTCTCGACAGTATGACTGTGAGTTATTTGCTTCTGACCATTGGCAGAATGATGATCACAATGCTTTTGATGGAGTTGTTTGTAAACATGCTCGTAAGAATGTATCGTCTGAAACAGCATTGCGAACAATACGGTTACAGACATAAAAAGATTAATTAAGACAATTTTCTTTTTCATTCTTGTTTTGGAAAACCTTACAGGTAGCGGACTTTCTGAGTTATTAACTAATGCAACTTAGTTGCAAATATAGATATCTTATTTAGAAATGAGCTAAAATCGCGTATTATTTTAGTTGTATAAATTCTGTTACGTAAAAAAGTAGTCTAAAAATTACTGTATAACAATTGCAGTGTATGAAAATCAGATGATCCGTCAAAGTACTTATCCAATACTTCATTAAATACAGGTTCAGTGTTTTGAACACTGGCAAACAAAGTCATACAGGATTGTAGTTTTTCATCGTCAGGATTTCCGAATATTTCGGTAGCCGTTTTTTCGTCAGTTTTGATTAATTCAGCCGTAATTTCGATAAGATGTTTGCCCAGGATCGGATGTTCTAAAAAAGCGATGGCTTCGTCGGCATTTTTAATTTCGTAAAACTTAGAAGTATCGCAAGAGCCAAGTCCTTTGATCTGAGGAAAAATAAACCACATCCAAGGAGATTCTTTTTTACCTTTTTTAATTTCCGAAAGCGCAGACAGGTATAACTTATTTTGCGCATCTAAAAAACGAACCAATTCTTTGTTATTGTAAGCCATTATTTACTGATTTTATTTGGGACAATCAGTTCGTAAAACTACTGAAAATAAATGTAGTTGAGCATTTCAAAAGTTTTTTTTACGTCTGTTTTTTTTCTATATATTAAGCAAAAATTATCTGTAGTATTTATCGGAAATTTTTATTTGATTTTATAAAATGATTAATTCAGAACTTGAAAAAATGAAGTAAATTCCGAAAAAGCACAAAGCCGCAAAGTTTATGATTGTCATCCTGACGAAGAAAGGATCACACCAGAAGCTCCACAAAGTGAAGCTTAGAAAATTAATCCCGCAAAAGCACAAAGCCACAAAGTTTGGTATTGTCATCCTGACGAAGGAAGGATCACACCAGAAACTCCACAAAGTAAAGCTGAAAAGTTAATCCCGAAGAGCCACAAAGTTTGGTATTGTCATCCTGACGAAGGAAGGATCACACCAGAAACTCCACAATAAAGCTTAGAAAATTAATCGCATAAAGTATATTTTCTTTAATATCCAGGCCCAACAGGTTTTTAAAACCTGTCGGGCTTTCTTGTATGTAGAAAATTTTTAATCAATAATACTTGATATATCAAATAAATAATTATATTTGATATATCAAATAAATTCAAACGAACCCATTTAATATGAACCAGAAAAACCCAACCGGAACTGTACTGTATACTATTGAGCAGACTATTAAGGAATACAGGAAAATTTGCCAGAAAAACATACAGAAGTTGGTAAGCGATATTACTGTTGACCAGTGTTTAGTATTAATCATCTTGAATGAAAATGCTAAAATTTCTCAAATCGATATAGCTAAATTAATCTTTAAGGATAATGCCTCGATTACAAGAATAATTGAATTAATGGTTAAAAAAGATTACCTGACCAGAGAAACAGATGAATTGGATAAAAGGAAATCTAAGCTTATCATAACAGAAAAAGGTAAAAAGACAATTGTTTTACTAACACCTGTTTTTAAACTCAATCGTAAAACTGCTCTTAATGGATTAGCTGTTGATGAAATTCAATTACTTGATAAAATCCTCCATAAAATAATTTTAAACTGTAAAACTTCATAAAAATGAAACACCTATTTGCCTTATTATTTCTAACATTTTCAATTGGTTCCTATGCCCAAAATGCCCCAGATCTAAAAGAAGAAATTAAACTTACTGAATTAAGTAAAAAACAAATTATTGATTCGCTGACCAAACACCTTGAAGCGTTTTATATACGACCAAATGCAGTTGGAGAGATTAAAAAGAAACTGAATGAGAATTATAAAAAAGGACTCTACAAAGATATTGTAAAACCAAATGAATTTGCCGGTAAGCTAAGCTCAGATCTTATAGAGGTTAGTAAAGATTTACATTTTAGGGTAATGTATGATCCGGAATGGACAGAAAATCAGCTAAAAAAAGAAAATAAAGAGATACAGAAAAAAATTAAAGCCGAGGAATTAACCGAAGCTAAAAAGAAAAATTTCGGTTTTCAGCAAGCACGGATTTTAGAAGGAAATATAGGCTATCTAAAGTTTGATTATTTTGAAGATCCTGCAATAGGAAGTGAAACTGCAGCATCGGCCATGCAATTTTTAAGCAGTACTGATGCGCTAATTATCGATTTACGCCAAAATAATGGCGGAGCTATGGAAATGGGACAGTTTTTAAGCAGTTATTTCTATTCAGCTAAGGAATTGCCTCTTTATAAATATTATTATTACGAAAAAAACAGAAAAAAAGTAGAAAGAGAAATGTGGTTATTACCATCTGTACCAGGGAAACGTATGGAGGATGTTGATATTTATATTTTAACAGGCAACACTACATTTTCTGCTGCTGAATGGATGAGCTATTCACTCCAAAACTTAAAACGTGTTACGATTGTGGGCGAAAAAACGGCTGGTGGCGCACACCCAATTGATCGAAAAGTATTGCCAGACGGTTTTTCTGTAAATATCCCTTTTGGAGAAGTCAAAGACCCAATTACCAATACTGATTTTGAAGGAAAAGGCGTTGTGCCGGATGTTTTATGCAAAAGCGAAGAAGCCATAAACACATCGCACATACTTGCTTTACAGAAACTATCATCAAAAAATAAAGATGCATCAAACAATCTGGATTGGTTTATTCCAATTATTAAAAACAGACAAAAAACGGTAACTATTAACAGCGAAATTTTAAAATCTTATCAAGGCAAATATGGAAAAGCCGAATTGAAATATGAAAACAATAATTTGTATTACAACTGGAATAATATAGTCACTTTATTACTGATTCCTCTGGAAAAGGATTTATTTCTACTGGATGGAATAGATGATTTCCGTATAAAGATTGTTTTAGAAAATAATGTTGTAACAGGAATTAAAAGAATTTATCAGGTTGGGCAGGAGAAGTTTTATAAAAAAGAGTAATTTTTTTTAGGATTTAATCTCGCAGAGGTGGGAGACGCAAAGTTTTTTCTTTTTTGAGTTTTTAAACTTGGCGGCTTGGCGGCTTTGCGAGATTCCTTTTTGTTACACTATCACTTTCTAAAAATCAAAGCTTTACTATATTCCGCATTCATTTTGGCAATTGAAAGAATAGAAATCCCTTGTGGGCATTCGATTTCGCAGGCTCCCGTATTGGAACAGTTTCCAAAACCTGCTGAATCCATTTGTTCAACCATAGTTAAAACTCTTTTTGAAGCTTCGATTTTTCCTTGCGGAAGCAAAGCCAAATGCGTTATTTTGGCACCAACAAACAAAGCCGCACTCGCATTTTTACACGTTGCTACGCAGGCACCACAACCAATACAGGCGGCAGCATCAAAAGAAGCTTCGGCAGTTTCGTACGAGATCGGAATACTATTGGCCTCAGGCGCCTGACCTGTTGAAGCGCCAATAAAACCACCGGATTCTATAATAGTATCAAAAGCAGACCTGTCTATTTTTAAATCTCTTAAAACGGGAAAGGCTTTTGCCCGAAAGGGTTCAATATAAATGGTATCCCCATCCTTAAAACTTCTCATGTGAAGTTGGCAGGTGGTCGTATTTTTTAAAGGTCCGTGAGCTCTTCCATTAATCATAACACCACATTGTCCGCAAATTCCTTCACGGCAATCGTGATCAAATTCAATAACACGCTCTTTTTTCTGAATTAAAGATTCGTTCAAAAGATCGAGCATTTCCAGAAAAGACATGTGTTCCGAAACTTCGTCAATTTCATAATTTACCATTTCTCCTTTAGAAGAAGTATTGATTTGTCGCCATATTTTAAGATATAGTTTCATATTCGTAAGCTTTTTGATTATTTGTAACTTCTAACTGCCAGTTCAACCGATTCGAATACAAGGGGCTCTTTGTGTAATTCCGGTGCTTGTTCTTTTCCTTTCCATTCCCAGGCCGAAACATAGCAGAAATCAGCATCGTTTCGAACCGCTTCACCATCGGCAGTCTGGTATTCTTCGCGAAAGTGTGCGCCACAGGATTCTTCTCTTTGCAGGGCATCATAACACATTAATTCGGCCAGTTCAATATAATCGGCGATTCGTCCGGCTTTTTCGAGTTCGCTGTTTAAAGTATCATCCCCGGTAATAAGTAAGTCTTTTTCAAAAGAGGCTTTTATTAATTTGATTTCATTCAAAGCTTCTTCCAGTTTTTCTTTACTTCTGGAAAGCCCGCACTTTTCATACAATAACCGGCCTATTTTTTTATGAAAATAATCTGTTGAAAGCGTTCCTTTACTGTTTAGAAATTTATCTAACTGATCTCTGACTGATTTTTCAGCTTCGTCAAAAGCTGGATGGGATATATCTGATTTCGGACTGTTTAATTCTCCTGTCAAATAATTCGGAATCGTATAAGGCGCAATAAAATAACCATCAACACAAGCCTGAAGCAATGAATTTGCTCCAAGTCGATTTGCGCCATGATCGGCAAAATTAGCTTCTCCCAGGGCAAATAAACCCGGAATAGTGGTCATCAGTTCATAATCAACCCAAAGACCGCCCATCGTGAAATGTGCCGAGGGTGAAATTAACATGGGTTCCTTATAAGCATTGATTCCGGTAATTTTCTCGTACATCGCAAAAAGATTACTGTATTTGGCTTCGATTGTATTTTTTCCCTGAACTTTAATAGCATCCGAAAAGTCAAGATAAATGGCATTTTTCATCGGTCCAACTCCGTGTCCGGCATCGATTTGTTCTTTTGCGGCTCTTGATGAAATATCGCGGGGGGCAAGATTTCCAAAGGATGGATATTTTCGTTCGAGATAATAATCCCGTTCGTCTTCCGGAATTGTATTTGGGTTTCTGTCATCGGCAGCTTTTTTAGGCACCCAGATTCGTCCGTCATTACGAAGTGATTCCGACATTAAAGTAAGTTTAGACTGATTGGCTCCGTGCTGCGGAAGCGAAGTAGGGTGAAACTGAATCCAGCTCACGCCTGCCATATAGGCCCCTTTTTTATGCGCTCTCCAAATAGCAGAACTGTTGCAGCCCATTGCGAGTGTAGAAAGATAATAGACTTTTCCGTAACCGCCGGAAGCCAGCACAACGGCATCAGCAACGTGACGTTCAAGTTCTCCTGTTTCCAGATTTCGGGCAATGATCCCTTTTGCTTTTCCGTCAATAACTACTAATTCCAGCATTTCATGTCGGGTATGCAAACTAACTTTCCCTAATGAAACTTGTCTTAGTAATCCCTGATATGCCCCAAGTAAAAGTTGCTGTCCGGTTTGTCCGCGTGCATAAAATGTTCTGGAAACCTGAACACCTCCAAAAGACCTGTTATTCAGATAGCCTGCATATTCTCGCGCAAAAGGAACACCTTGTGCCACGGCATGATCGATTAAAGCCGCTGAGCATTCCGCCAGACGGTAAACATTGGCTTCGCGCGATCTGAAATCACCACCTTTTATGGTATCATAAAACATTCTGTACGTACTGTCGCCATCATTTTTGTAGTTTTTGGCAGCATTAACGCCTCCTTGTGCCGCTACAGAATGTGCTCTTCGGGCTGAATCCTGAAAACAAAATGACTGAACATTATAGCCCTGTTCTGCCAGCGAGGCTGCACAGGAAGCACCGGCAAGACCAGTGCCCACAACTATAATGTTCAGTTTTTTTCTGTTGGCAGGATTAACAAGTTTTGCTTTTGCCTTGTAAGTATTCCATTTTTCCGCTAAAGGACCTTCGGGTATTTTTGAGTTTATCATTTTTATTTTGTTTAAAATGAAATCTATCTTTAAAAGGTGTAATTTACTACAAAATATTGACTTGTGTCCTGATAAATATCATTTTTTACTAATAGAAATAGCTTTAGAGACGGTATTTGTTTTTACAAAATAGATTCCTGCCGGATGTTCTGAAATAGAAATTTATAAAAAAAACAAACCCGACAGGCTTTTAAACTATCGGGTTGGGATTTCGTTAAATTATCTAATGGCCAATGATTTCTTTTCTGTGTAAGGTTCCCCATTCATTCAATGCTCCAATGACATTGTATAAAGTATGGCTGTGTTCTGTTCTTGCATATTCAACAGTTGGTGGAAACGTATCATAAACAGTTCTGGTAACCAGTTTGTTTATTTCCAGATCTTTAAGTTCTTTCGAAAGCATTTTATCTGTAATCCCGTTTATGTCTTTAGAAATTTCCTTAAATCGTTTTGGCCTGTTCGATAATGCGATCAAAATTGGTAACTTCCATCTGCCACTTAAAACTTCCAGGGCATCTCTTACAGGTAATAATGCTGCCAGACACTCCTCTGGTTGAAAGCCCATCTCTTTTGTTATTTCGCTTTTTGTTTTCATATTGATGATGTTACTATCCTCAAGGATAGCGCTATCCTTGAGGATAGTACTATAAAAGAGATAGCAAATGTATATAAGTTTGTATCATAAAACAAAATTAGAATAAGTATGAGTAAAAAGATTCTGAATATAGTGACAAGCGTCAAAGGAGATGCTTCATTTAGTAATAAATTATCAAATGCCGTTTTGGAAAAGCTTGCAAAAGAGTACCCACAAAGTGAAGTACAAACTTTTGATCTTTCTAAAACACCATTGCCTTATCTTGATGAATTGCAGCTTAATGCATTTTACACTCCTGTAGGATCGCATTCTGAAAACCAATTAGAATCTGTTAAACTTTCTGATGATGCTATACATGATTTATTAGAAGCTGATATTATTGTAATTGGTGTTCCCATCTATAATTTTGGAATTCCGGCATTATTAAAAGGATGGATTGATCAGGTTGCGAGAGCGGGTAAAACTTTTAGTTATGATGAAAATGGGCCAAAAGGTTTAATAACGGGTAAAAAAGTATACTTATCTATTGCTTCAGGAGCAGTATTTTCTAATGGTCCTTATAAAAGTTATGATTTTGCAGAACCGTATTTACGTGCTGTTCTGGGCTTTTTAGGAATTACTGATATAACCACTTTTCGTGTAGAAGGAACATCAATTCCGGATCTGGCAGAGAACGCTTTACCAAGTGCTCTGGCAGCTGTTGAAGGATTTGCTTTTTAGTATTAAGTTACAAATCCCAGCTTTGGCTGGGATTTTATTTTGTATAAATTACTTTTCGATGATCATGGTTACGCCTTGTCCTCCGGCGGCACAAATTGAGATAAACCCTCTTCCTGAACCTTTTTCGTTTAATAGTTTTGCCATAACACCAATGATTCGTCCTCCGGTTGCGGCAAAAGGATGTGCTGCGGCAAGACTGCTTCCTTTTATATTGAGTTTTTCTCTGTCAATAGCCCCAAGAGATTTCTTTAAGCCTAATTGTGTGCTTAGTTCCGGACTTTCCCAAATTTTTAAAGTGGCTAAAACTTGTGCGGCAAAAGCTTCGTGAATTTCATAATAATCAAAATCCTGTAAAGTGAGTCCGGCTTTTTCGAGCATTCTGCTGGCTGCAAATAAAGGGGCCAGTAAAAGATTTTGCTGATTTTTTACATATTCAATGGCAGCGATTTCAGCAAAAGTAATGTAAGCCAAAATGGGTAATCCTTGTGCTGCAGCCCATTCTTCACTGGCTAAAAGGATACAGGAAGCACCATCAGTAAGCGGAGTTGAATTTCCTGCGGTCAATGTTCCGTTTACTTTATCAAAGGCAGGTTTTAATTGTGCTAATTTTTCAATGGTACTGTCTTTTCTTAGATTATTGTCTTTCTCCAATCCGTTAAAAGGCGTGATCATATCATTAAAAAAGCCTTCCTCGTACGCTTTAGCCATATTCAAATGACTTTTAAGGGCCAGGTTATCCTGATCTTCCCGTGAAATTTTATAATGTTTGGCCGTAATTTCGGTATGGCCACCCATCGAAAGTCCTGTTTGCGATTCTTCATTTTTAGGAACCAAAGGCGATAAATCTTTTGGACGAAGTTTTAGAAACAGCTTCATTTTTTCGCCTAATGATTTTGCTTTTCGGGCATTCAGTAAAATCTTTCTCAGTTTTTCGCTAACGGCAATTGGCATATCACTTATAGAATCCACACCTCCGGCAATTCCTGATTCTATTTGACCCAGTGCGATTTTATTGGCAATATAAATGGCACTTTCGATTCCGGTATCACAGGCTTGTTGCAAATCACAGGCAGGAGTAGCTGGATCAAGGGAAGTTTTCATTACACATTCTCTGATCAGGTTATTGTCATACGTGTGCTTGATTACGGCGCCTCCGGCAACTTCGCCTAATAATTTTCCCTGCAAATGGTATTTATCGATAAGTCCATTGAGAGCAGCAGTCATCATTTGCTGATTTCCAACCTCTGCGTAAGCGGTATTAGCACGTGCAAATGGAATTCTGTTATAGCCAACAATGGCAACTTTTCTAATGGTGGTGGTAGTGTTCATAGCGGGATTTTTTGTTTTGCAGATTAAAGATAAGCAGACTTACTTATTATTTAATCTTTTGGACGACAATATTGTTTAAGATTTGTATGATTTTAATTAGAGTTTATATTTATTTAGAATGATTAAAAATAATTTGGAAAACAGATATTTAGCATTTACTTTTGCCATCGAAATCAAAACCAAAAAAAATGAATACCATGATGATTAAAAAAATGATATTTTGCCTGCTGTTTTTGACCTCATTATCCATGATGGGCCAGGAACTAGGAAAAGTAACGGGAAAAGTTTCTTTGAGTGGAAATGCACCAGCAGAAAATATTTCTGTAATTCTTAAGGGAACAAAATATACAGCTGTTACAAACGAGCATGGACAATACGAAATTAAAAACATTAAACCGGCTACTTACACAATCAGTATACGTGCTGTAGGCATTCATCCAATTGAAGATCAGATTACGATAATTGCAAAACAAACAACAACTAAAAACTTCAGCCTTTCTGAAAGCCAAGAAGATCTTGACGAAGTAGTAATTACCAAGAATAAATACAAACAGGATAAACCTTCATTGTCATTACGTCTTCAGACTCCAGTGCTTGAAATTCCGCAAAACATACAAATTGTAAGCGGTCAGACATTAAAAGACCAGCAAATTATCAGTATGAGTGACGGGGTTATTCGTAATGTGAGTGGAGCTGTGCGTTTAGAGCACTGGGGTGATTTGTATACTAATATTACGATGCGTGGCTCTCAAATTCAGGCTTTCCGTAACGGATTCAATGTGGTATCTTCTTTTTGGGGCCCACTTACAGAAGATATGAGTTTTGTTGACCATATCGAATTTGTAAAAGGACCTGCAGGATTTATGCTTTCGAGCGGTGATCCAAGCGGACTTTATAATGTGGTCACTAAAAAACCAACCGGAATTACTAAAGGGGAAGCTACTGTAATGGCAGGAAGTTACGATTTTTACAGAGCAAGTGTTGACCTTGACGGAAAGTTAGATAAAAAAGGAAAATTATTGTACCGTTTTAATGCGGCAGCGCAAAAAAAAGGTTCTCACCGTCCATTTGAACACAACGACCGTTATGTAATTGCTCCGGTAATTACGTATCAGGTAGATGATAAAACAAAATTTACGGCCGAATATAATTTTCAGTACGCCAATATGACTGAAATTGGTTCTTACTATGTGTTTGGCCCGGGCTCTGACGGATATGCTACTTTACCAGTTGGATTCACGATGACACAACCCGGATTACCGGATACAAATATCCAGGATCACAGTGGATATTTAATGTTTGAGCATAAGTTTGACGATAGCTGGAAACTGACCGCACAGACCTCTTATTTTAAATACATACAACAAGGATATAGTTCCTGGCCAAGTTCTGTGGGACCAACAGCAGATCTTGCAAAAAATGAACTGATTAGAAACGTTGGTATTTGGGACGCAGAAAGTAATATGTATTTGGGCCAGATATTTTTAAACGGAAAATTTAATACAGGAGCTGTTACCCATAAAATATTAACAGGAGTAGATTTAGGAAGTAAAGATTATATGGCTGATTGGGGACAATCTCATGATCTTGATACAAAAGATAATCCTTTTAATTTGCTGCATCCAAATTATGGCCCGCCCTCTAATGGTATGCCGGATTTTGATCATACAACGCCACTTTCTGTAAGAGCAAAAGCTGCTGGCGGTTTAATAAGCACAGATTATGCTGCCGGATATATTCAGGATGAACTTGGTTTTCTTGAAAACAGACTACGACTGACTCTTGCTGCCAGATATACCTGGATTAGTCAGGCAAGCTGGGGTGGAGATGCAATTGCTGACAGTCATATTACGCCTCGTGCAGGTTTAAGTTATTCTGTAACTGAAAGTTTAGCCGTTTACGGGCTATATGACCAGGCTTTTATTCCGCAAGCCGGGATTATAAAAAGTGGAGATAAAGTAAAGCCGCTTACAGGTAGTAATACAGAATTTGGTATTAAAAAAGACTGGTTCGACGGAACCTGGAGTACTACATTATCTGCTTACAGTATCTTAAAACAAAATGAACTTACATCTGATCCTTTGAATAAACCAGGGGAAATGTACAGTGTGGTTTTGGGAGAAAAAAGAGCACGAGGTGCTGAATTTGATTTGAGAGGAAAGATTTTTGACGGTTTTAATGTGATTGCCAATTATGCTTTCACCGAATCTACTGTTCTTAAACTAAACGGTACTATTCCGGGTATCAATGTTGGGGATGTGATTCCCGGATATGCTAAACACACTGCAAATGCATGGTTAAATTACAGTATTCAAAACGGAACATTTAAAGGTCTTGGAGCTTCTATTGGTGGAACTTACCTTGCAGGTCGTCAAACAGATACCTGGGGTGTAGGTCTTGAAAAGCTTCCAAATTATTTTAAACTGGATGGAGGTTTGTCTTATGATACTAAGAAGTTTAAAATTACGGCAAACGTATTCAATATCTTAAACGAATACCTTTACAGTGGTTCTTACAATGAATACCTTAAAGCTTATTACTGGCAAACAGAGCAGCCAATTAATTTTAGAGTTGGTGTAACGTATAAATTCTAAGAATATTTCTCATTGAGAGTTTAAATAAAAAAAGCATCCGTCGATAGGCGGATGCTTTTTCTTTTTTGGAAAGTTTTAGCCCTCGGGTTCTGATAAATTAAATCTGTTTCATGTGACATCTTTGGGCAAAAAAAATAATTTATCCTTTTTGAATTAACGGAATAACCTTAGATCCTATAAGTTCTATAGCACTCATTAATTGAGTATGGGTTAGTCCGGCATTATCCATTTGGAATGTAAATCTTGAAATTCCGCCTAGTGATTCACTATGACGCAAAATTTTCTCGGCAATACGTTCAGGATCTCCAACGACTAAAACGCCTAGATCATCAATAAGTCCGTCAAATTTATCTTTTGTTACGGGTGGCCAACCGCGTTCTCTTCCTAATTTGGTCCAAAGTTCAGCATAGCCCGGATAATATTCTTCTATGGCCTTTGCAGTAGTGCTTCCCACAAAACCTGGTGAATGCAATCCTACTTTTAGCTCTTCGGGTTTGTAACCGGCAGCTTTTCCGGCTTCACGGTACAAATCGACTAAGGGTTTAAAACGATGTGTTTGTCCGCCAATAACCGCAACCATCAGGGGTAAACCTAAGGATCCTGCACGTATAAAAGATTCAGGAGTTCCTCCAACACCCAGCCAAATGGGTAGTTCTTTTTGTAATGCTCTCGGGTAAACAGGAAGATTGTTCAAAGCAGGACGAAATTTCCCCGACCAGGTTACAAATTCATTATCCCTAATTTGAAGTAATAAATCTAATTTCTCTTTAAAAAGTGCATCGTAATCGTTTAGACTAAATCCGAAAAGGGGATATGCTTCAATTGCAGATCCACGGCCTACAACAATTTCGGCCCTTCCTTTTGAAATTAAGTCTAAAGTTGCAAAACTCTGATACAGCCGAACAGGATCAGCAGCACTTAAAACAGAAACGGCACTTGCCAGCCGAATTCGTTTGGTTCGGGCAGCAGCGGCACTCAATATCACGGCTGTAGCCGAATCTAAAAATTCTTTTTTATGATGCTCGCCAATTCCAAAAACGTCAAGTCCGGCCTGATCTGCCAGCTCGATTCTTTGGAGTAATTGTTCCATTGCATCGACACTACTTAAAGTGTTGTTGTCTCCGTACATGGCCGAAGCAAAACTATCTATTCCTATCTCTATCATAATAGTAAAGATATTAAATTTTTATTTTTTCAGGATCATAAATTTGTTTTTAAAACGGCGAAAAAATAATCATCTGTACCCTTAAATTAAATGGTTTTTGTATCTGTATCCGGCTCTTTTTGAGTGGTAATTTTGAATAGTAATTTAATAACTATAGCAATGGATACCACGACTACCGCCCACATTCAATTTGATCAGATCAATTTATCATCCTTAAAATCTGTAGTCAATATTTATCAAAATAAAAGGAATGATGATGAGCATTTTGAAACAAAACTGCCGTTGATTACAAACCATTTTGGTCTTCCTTTGAGCATTGCTTCTTTCGAAAACCGGGTAATTGGTTATGCTTTTGTAATCTTCACTAAAACAGGTAAAACTGAAATTAATTCATATTGGGAAAAAGAATTTTATAGTGTTGAAGCAGAGCAGGATTTGAAATTTCACGCCGAAAAAACCTTTGATTCGATGTTTAAGGACCCGGAAACACGCAGGATTAAAATTCAAAATGCGACTGAAAGGTTATTGAATTGGCTAAATAGTTGTAACTAATATTAAAAGGTTACAGATGTAATTTTTGTAAATTTACCGGATACAGATTGAAAAAATGGCAAAAGAGATTTTATATTTAAAAATTGCAAATATCATTGAGGAGCAGATTTTCTCTGAAACTTTAAAAATAGGAGATAAGCTTCCGTCTATTCGTGCGTTGCAAAAATTGCACGATGTAAGCCTGAATACTATTAAGCAGTCGTTTTTAGAATTAGAAAGTAAATCGCTGATAGAATCCAGACCAAAGTCAGGTTTTTATATTAGTAAAACTTCCAATAGAAAGCTGTCCATGCCTTCAATGAACAGACTTAAATTATCAGAAGAAAAAACGACTTCTGAAGATTTAATCACAAAGGTTTTTGATAGCTTAAGCGATAAAAACATTACCCGCTTTTCTATTGGAGTTCCGGACCAGAGTTTGCTGCCTATTGCTAAACTTAATAAAGGCCTTGTCAAAGTAATGCGCAATTTAGAAGAAAGCGGTACAGGTTATGAACCTGTTCAGGGGAGTGCCAATTTGAGACGAAATGTGGCCAAATGGGCAATTGTACTGGAAGGAAAACTGACAGAAGACGATTTTGTTACCACTTCGGGAGCAATGAATGCTATTTTTAATTGTTTAATGGCGGTGACCAAACGTGGCGATACCATTGCCATTGAAAGCCCGGTTTATTTTGGGATTATTCAGGTAGCACAAAATATGGGACTTAATATTATCGAATTGCCTACTCATCCCGTCACAGGAGTAGATTTGGAGGCTTTAAAAAAGGTCATCCATAAAGTTGATGTTTGCTGTTTTATGAGCAATTTCAGTAACCCTCTGGGAAGCCTGATGCCTGATGAAAATAAGAAAGAACTGGTAAAAATGCTTACGCATCATAACATTCCTTTAATTGAAGATGATTTGTACGGTAATTTGTTTTTTGGAACCATCCGCCCAAAACCCTGCAAATATTATGATGAGGCAGGAATTGTAATGTGGTGCGGATCTGTTTCTAAAACTTTGGCGCCCGGATATCGGGTAGGCTGGGTGGCACCCGGGAAATTTAAAGATAAAATCATCAGGCAAAAAATGGCTCAGACAGTTTGTATGCCCTCGTTATATCAGGAAGTAATTGCTGATTTTCTGGAGCATGGCAGATACGATCATCATTTAAGGACTTTTAGAAATACACTATATACCAATTCGCTTCATTTTCAGCGAACCATTGAAGACCATTTTCCGGAGAATACTAAAATTTCACAACCACAGGGAGGTTCTTTTCTTTGGCTCGAATTAGATAAAAAGATCGATACGGCTGTTCTCTATGATACAGCAATCCAGCAAAAAATAGGTTTTGCCCCGGGCAGAATTTTTACGCAACACGACCAATACAACAATTGTATGCGCCTTAATTTTGGTCTGGAATGGAAGGAAAAGGTAGAACTTGACCTAAAACGATTAGGACAGTTAATAAAAAACAGTCTTTGAGGTCTGGTATTAAAATTGGACTTCCAAAATTTATTTTAACGCATAGAAACATAAGTTTAGTAAATTCAAAAAGACGTTTTACTTATTGAAACCCCACATAGTTTGGGCTATAAAAGAAAATACGTTTGTTTTTGCATGCTCCGGACACATAAAAAAACTATGTTTCTATGTGTTTACTAATGAATGCAACACATTTAATTATTTTGTAAACCGTTTATTGAAAAGTGAAATTTGTATCTCTGATTTACTTTTTATTTAATGTGAAAATCCAAATGAAACACTGATCAGAATGATCAAAATCACAATTAGCGTGATGCTTACATACAAATAATCTTTCTCTAAAAGAAAAGAAAACAAGGAAAGTAAAACACGCAGTACCGGCGTCAGGAAAAGTAAAATGATTCCAACAAATATTAAAGATTCTCCATTTCCCTGAATAGCACCATCGTAAATTGATGAAATGACTTCAAAAATGTTGCGGTCGTTTTCGTGAAATACAGAATAATTTTCAATATCTGTACTGTGTCCCATTAAGTACACAATTCCTCCAATAAAAGCTACTGATAAGGAAATCCATACCCCGTATCGCAATAAGTTTCCTATGATGGATTGAAAATCTTTTTCTCCAAATTTTTCGTGTTGCATAACCTTAGATTTTTCCATTAAGTCCGTTGTATATCATGTTTACTGCAAGCACAAAAATCAGGCAGGCAAAAAAGATTCTTAGTTTTTTAGGATTTGTTCGGACCAATATTTTGGCTCCTGCCATAGCACCAAACAAAACGCCAATGACAACCGGCATACAAATTCCCGGTTCGATATATCCTTTTTGGATATAGATAACAGAACTGGCCATTGCGGTAACTCCCATCATGAAATTACTGGTTGTAGTCGAAACCTTAAATGGGATTCGCATAATATTGTCCATCGCAATTACCTTAAAAGCTCCGGAACCAATGCCTAATAATCCCGACATCATTCCGGCAATTCCCATCATACCAAAACCCCCGACAACGTTTTTGGTTCCGTAATGAATTACTTCTCCATCATGTGAAGGATAAGTTCCTTCTAATCGTAATTTTTTGGCCAGTGGACTGGATTCTAAAACAATATGCTCTTCTTTTTTACGAAGTGAATTTACAGCTGAGAAAATCAGGGTAAGCCCGAATAAGACTGCGATGAATGAAGTAGGAGCGATGGTAGAAAGTAAAGCTCCGCAAACGGCCCCAATGGTTGTGGCAATTTCCAGAAAAATTCCCAGTCGCATATTGGTAATTCCTTCTCTGACATAAGCTGCGGCAGAGCCGGAAGAAGTTGCAATTACAGAAACCAAAGCTGCACCAATTGCATAATGTATATCAACGCCAAGAATGACTGTTAAAAGGGGAATTATGATAATTCCTCCACCTAAACCTGATAATGAACCAATAAAACCTGCTAAAAAAGCACCAAGAATCATAATCAGGGTAAATGTAAGTACTGTCATTCGGATAAATTTTGTTGGCGCTAATTTACGAATTGATATTTATTCGGGAAGAATTTGGGAACTTAAATAAACCTTAAAAATGAAAGGGTTTTTATTTGTTGTGGGTTAATTTGTTTTAAATCAGCTTTATATGCGTTTTTGTATTTTGAAATATTCTAACAGAAGCACAATTTTGTCATTTCAGCCAAAGGGAAAAATCATACGCGTAACTCGACGAAGAATAAGTATTTTCTTTGCAGCATTTCTAGTGTGATTTACTTCGTCTATTTACCAGAAGTCGGGTCTCCCTTTGGCTGAAATGACAAAATTGGGGTTGCTTTACTTTAACAATATACGGATGATACGGATTCGCTGTCGCGAAAAGGCAGATTTTTAAATATTATGTTATTATATAGATGTTTCATGAAAACGAGTGCCTTAGCCCAGACAGGAACGGCATCCTTTTTCTCCCTTCTTTAGGGAGGAAAAGATACAGTGGATGGCTGGATTAGCTTCAAATTAAGGAATGGAAAATTATCCTAAACTTATTTATTGTCTATCGAAAAAGAGGTTTTGCCAATCGTAGAAAGTAATAAAGCCGCGGCAGCACTGGTTAAAACGGAATAATCAAAAGGTGCTTTTACAGAAACCGAAACCGCCATACTAATGGCAAAAAGCAACATTAATCCTGAGGTCCCTAAAGCCGCAATTCTGGTTTTGAATCCGATGATTAAGGATAAACCCAATACGATTTCGAATACTGTTGCCAAAGCGCCTAATATGCCGGCTACAGCTTTACTGGCAAAGGAGTTTAAGGTTTGGGTGTAGGCTATAAAATTTTCCCAGTTTCCCCAGGCTACTCCTGGAGAACCCGGCGCTCCCCAAAGCCCGAAACGGTCTGCCACTGCTGAAAGCATTGTGATTCCTAAAACGATTCGTAAAATTAAACCTGCTTGTGGTATTGATATGTTTTTCATTTAGATAATTTTTCAGGTAAAAATACCAGGAAGTTCTGCACGCCGATATACCAGTTTTTAAATTTACTACAGCCCGGATGCTTTTTCCGGAATTTTTTATCTTTAAGAACGATCAAATCCGTCTTCTTTATCCTTAAAAGCCCAGGTTGCCATTGCCTCAATTACGGGCATTAAACCGTTTCCTGCATTACTAAGCCGGTAGGTTACAAAAGGAGGAACGACTGGTTTTGCTTCTCTGATGACGAGATTATCTGCTTCGAGTTGTTTGAGATGCTGAATGAGCATTTTCTCGGTTACTGCCGGAATGGCCCTTTTTAATTCGCTGTAACGTTTACTTCCGCCAGAAAGATGGTAGATAATTATGGGTTTCCAATATCCGCCAATTTTTTCCATTACATAAGTTACAGGGCATTGTTCTAAGGCATATTGCTTATTTTCCTGAATTGTCGACGATTCTTTGATTGCTGTCATTTGTGCATACTTTAGGGTAAGTACTTGTATAAAAGTAAGTACAAATATACCTTTGTTGAAGCTAAAAAAAAAAATAATTAAGATATGAAAATTACAATTTCAGGTTCATTAGGAAACATAGGAAAACCTTTAACCACCAAACTGATTGCTTCAGGACATGAAGTAACCGTGATTAGCAGTAATAAAGACAGAGTTGAAGCTATTGAAGCTTTGGGTGCAAAAGCTGCGGTAGGCTCTGTAAATGATGCTGCTTTTTTAAAAAATGCTTTTGCAGAAGCCGATGCCGTTTTTGCCATGACCCCGCCAAATATGGGAGGATCTGATATTATTGTGAACACAACAGCTGCAGGTAAAGCGCTGGCGGCAGCTATTGCAGCAACAGGAGTAAAGCGTGTTGTTATGCTAAGCAGTATTGGCGCCGATTTACCTAATGGAAACGGACCAATTGCAGGACTTTATAATATTGAAAAAATTTATGAAACATTAGAAAATGTATCTCTGACTTTTCTTCGTGCCGGATTTTTTTATACCAATTTGTATAATGATGTCCCGATGATAAAAGGAGCAGGTATTTTGGGATCTAATTATGCAGCAACAACCATAATTCCTTTTGTTCATCCGGAAGATATTGCCAATGCTGTTGCCGAAGAATTGCAAAAAACACCGACAGGAAAGAATATCCGTTATATTGTGAGTGATGTGCGCACGTCAAATGAGGTTGCCGCCGTTTTAGGTCTTGCCCTCGATAAACCGGAACTGCCCTGGGTCGAGTTTACGGACGAACAAGCTCTTGGCGGAATGAAAGAAGCAGGATTACCGGAAGAAATGGCCAATTTGTATGCTGAAATGGGATCAGGTTTAAGAAGCGGCAAAATTCAGGAGGATTTTTTGAGCAATAAAATTGCCGTCGACGGAAAAACTAAACTGGAAGATTTTGCAAAAGAATTTGCTTCTAATTTTTAATTTGAACAGAAAGAGCCGATGGTATCGGCTCTTTTTTTGTAAAGTATTTTTATTTCAATATCGTCTAGTTTTCGGTGAGCCAGGTTAATAGTTTGCTTCTTTTTTCTCTGCTGACCATAATCTCTTTATCGAAGGGAAAAGACAAATTGATTTTGAGTTTTCTGGGAAAATAATCTGTTGCATCAATAATCGCATTGCGATTGACGAGAAATTGCCTGTTCATTCTAAAAAAAGTTAATCCTGTTTTATGTTCGAGTTCTTCAAGGCTCTCTGTCATGGCATAGGTTTTTCCGGAATGGGCGTGCATATAGGTTATTTCATTATCCAGACAAAACAAAGCGATTTTATCAAGCGTAAAAGGCAACAACCGATCTCTGTACCTGACCATGATCGTACTGCTGCTGTTTTTATTTTTAGCTTCTAAAGTTGCCATCGCAGCTTCATATTTTAAAGCAATACTTCCGGCCATTACTTTTTGCATGTTTTGAAATTTAAGAAGCGCTTTTTCCAGCGATTCAACACTAAAAGGTTTCAGAATATATTCAATTCCGTTTGCCCTAAAGGCTTCTAAGGCATATTCATCAAAGGCGGTACAGAAAATTACGGGAACTTCAATGGTTATGACTTTTGCAATTTCAAAACTTAATCCATCGCCCAATTGTATATCGCTAAAAATAAGATCAGGTTGTGGATTTTCCGAAAAATAAGCAACAGCTTCCTTAACTGAACTAAGAACACTTACAATTTCAACGTCAGGTTTTATTTGTTTGAGATTGCTGACCAGATCTTCGGCAACAAGCAGTTCATCTTCAATTATTACGATTCTCATGAGGCATGATTTTAAAGCTTACAGAAAAAGATTTTCCATCGTTCTTAATTATAATTTCTTCTCCGGACCATAACTGGTAACGCTCTGCCAGATTGCTTAAGCCGCTTTTTGTCGAGGTTTCGCCTGCATTTCTCGGATTTATGGCGTTAGACACGATTATGTAATCTTCTCGTTGTTCTATTAGTAATTTCAAAGGGCTTTCTTTGGTAAAGATATTGTGCTTAATGGCATTTTCGAGCAGAGGTTGTAGAGAGAACGAAGGAACAAACCCTTTTAGCATTTCGGGATTTCCGATGTTTAAATTCCACTCTAAGGCCTCAGCAAAACGTATTTTCTGCATTTCCATATAGTTTTTGCAAATCTCTAATTCTTCTTCAAGTGTTGTGGCAGGACTATTATTTAAAGATACCGCAGAACGAAGAAAATCAGCCAGTTGAAGCAAATAGATTTCACCAAGTTTAGGATCTTTTTTATATAAAGCTTTTAAGGTGTTTAAAGAATTGAATAAAAAATGAGGATGGATTTGCTGTTTCAATAATAGATTTTCTGCCTGGGTACTGCGAAGCTGTAAACGTGAATTTTCGAGTTCTGTCTGAATTTTATTCTGACGGAATATTACAAAGTCATGAAGAAATAAAATAATAGTGGTCAGTACCGTCGAAATGGCTATAAAAGCAGCCAGTAGTTTATAATTCTCCAAATGACTCGGAATTTTAGCCAGATACGCAAAAATCGGCCAAAGTGTGAGATAGATGGTAATACCGGAAGCATAACTAAGACTTAATCTGCAAAGTTGAAATTTAAATATATCGTCCGGGAATTTTTTTGCACTGAATTTTAAAATCGAGACTAGTAAATTACTTGTAATAAACATATAACAGGCCGTTTTAATAGCCAGGACAAACAAGGAAGACAGAATTTCTTCGAATAAAAAGAGCAATAAAAAAGTAAACGGAAAGGCAAGACTTACCAATAACATATTCAGTCTCCGTATTTCTCTGATATTGTAGGGAGTTATGGATCTTTTGATATTGTTTATCATAGAAATAGAGTATCTAAACGAGATGTTTCTGTTTTTATTTATAATATGAAATGTACGAATATCTGAATATAAAATCAGAAATTATTCTATACTAAAATTCCGGCCACTTTTTGTAGTCGGAATTTCAGTATCGGCTTTTTAGGCCATTAAAAAAGATAAAATAAGCTTACTTGTGCTGTATTATTTTGGAAATCAGTATTGATACCAGTAGTTTTTACTTTACTCACATCGGTAAACGAAAAATAATATCGCGCTCCGATTCCAAGTCCGTTTTGAAACTGATACCCAAGTCCGGCAGCAACCCCGCCATCAATTTTTTCGGCAAATTTGGTGCTGGAAGGAATTCCAAGAGAGGTAAAATCCTCATCGACCAAAATTCCAATTTGCGGACCCGCTTCAAGATATAATCCAAAATTGGTTTTGTACTTTAACAGAATCGGAACCGTAACATATGAAAGTTTGATGTCTTCGCCATCCATAAGTCCGCCTTTGATCTTTGCTCCCTGTGTCGAGTATAAAAACTCTTCCTGTACTGCAAAGTGATCGTTGAATTTATATCCTACAAGGGCACCTGCATGAAACCCTGTTAACCCTTCAGTATCAAAACTGGCATTGGTAAAGTTGCTATAATTGGCTCCGGCTTTTACACCAAAATAAAGACGTTCGCCTATATTCTTAAAAAAGCTTTGGCTAAAACCACTTGTTGAAGCAAGAAGAATACAACCAATGAATAAATTTTTGACGATTTTCATAATTTAAAGATTTTGTTTTATACTAATTATTGTTTTATACGGCCAAAAGTATAATGACTTCACCCACAGTAACTGATAAATTGGGGGGAGACGGACAAAATCTAAGCTGAAACGGATTTCTAATCTTAATTTGAGGATTTTCCGTAAAATAAATGATCTTTAAGCCTGATAAAGATATACTGATATACCATCAGGATATACCAGTATTAAAATTCTGTATGCTACTATATTTGTAGTACCATTACAACGTAAAAAATTAAAAATATGAAAGCTATAGGATTTAAAACTTCATTACCCATAACTGACCAAGAGAGCTTTATAGCATTTGAAACTCCAAAACCTGTTCCTGGTGAACGTGATTTACTGGTAAAAATTAGTGCAGTATCCGTCAATCCGGTTGACTTTAAAATTCGTCAGAATAGTGCAAAAGATACTGTTTTGGAAACTCCAAAAATTATTGGCTGGGATGCAGTAGGAATTGTGGAAGCTGTTGGCGAAAAAGTGAGTTTGTTTAAGACAGGCGATGAAGTATATTATGCAGGCGATATTACTAAACCAGGAAGCAATGCCGAATATCAGTGTATTGATGAACGCATTGCAGGCAGAAAACCAAAATCACTTACTATCGAAGAAGCTGCCGTAATGCCTTTGACAGGCTTAACCGCCTGGGAAATTCTGTTTGACCGTATTCGGATTCATCCTGAAAAGGATAAAGGCAAATCGATTTTAATTATTGGCGGTGCGGGCGGAGTAGGATCAATCGCCATTCAGCTGGCGAAAAAAATTGCGGGTTTAACTGTTATCGCAACAGCTTCCCGTCCTGAAACTATTGATTGGTGTAAACAGCAAGGTGCTGATTTTGTGGTAGACCATAAAGATTTAATCGCTTCAGTTCATGAAGCCGGGTTTCAAACTGTTGATTTTATCTTAGATTTTGTCGACACTAATTTCTATTGGGATAGTATGGCCGAATTGATAAAACCACAAGGGCATATCGCTTCTATAACCGGAAGCAGTGATCCTGTGGCCTTAAATAAATTAAAGAATAAAAGCGCATCGTTTTCATGGGAACTAATGTATACCCGCTCGATGTTTGAAACAGATGATATGCAACAACAACACGTTATATTAGATAAAATTGCGGATCTTTTGGACAACGGAACCCTACAATCAACTTTAAAGGAAACTCTTGTCGGACTAACAGCTGATAATTTTAAAAAAGCACATGAATTACTGGAATCCGGCAAAACGATCGGGAAAATTGCTGTTAAGTTTTAAGATTGTAGGAAGAGGGAAGAGGGAAGAGTAAAGAGTCAAGATTAAAGAGGAAAGATTAAAGATTAAAGATTAAAGAGTAAAGAGTCAAGAATAGAGAGTCAAGAATAGAGTTTAAAGCGTTTTATTATGTTTTGATTAAAGTCCTAATTATTGTTGGGGCTTTTTTTTATGTTTTTGAAAATCACTATTTATAGTGACTGTTATCGATTTAGTATCCCTTATTTTTGCTCGAAATCAGGGGGTTATGAAAATGAATTACTATTTATTATCCGTTATTTTATTTTTTAATGGGATGATATTGGTTGCGCAGCACTTAAAAATGGAAGAATCAGAACATACAAATAAAAGGGAATTAATTGAAATGGGTTTTGTTTTACTTCAGGAAAAACAGCCACAAGTGACTATTAAGCCGGAGGATTTTGAAATTACAGTCTGGAAAAACAGTAAAGAAATTGTTGTGAAGTTTCGAAGGATCATCAGATATATTCCGCTACGGTTTTTTTCAAAAAAACGAATTGATTTTGATATTACGGTCAATTTAAAGACTCATGAAATTTTACCTTTTGATGGCGTTTTTAATAGCACGTTTTATACTCCAACAAAGGCTGATCAGGAAGCAATTGCATTTGTACAGGAAAAGTTTGGCTATTTTTCCGGTGATTTTGAAAATACAATTCGGGAAGGAAAGGAAGATTACTTTATAGATTGTGAAAATGAATATTCGTACGGAAAATACACTCTTAACAAAATTACTGGAAAACCTGGTCCGGCATTGCAAGGCTCCTATATACCGGTGTCGTTAGTTGAGCATGTTGCAGATTTGGATATTTTAATTGAAATAAAAGAGTAAATAATGATTGAAAATTACCGTTCGTATAAAAGAGCTGAACCCGTTTATTTTAGTGGAGAAATTTTTTTTCCTATTGGTTTATTATTTGCAGCTGCCTGTATTAGTTATGGATTGTTGTATTTCTTTGGACTTGGCTTAGCGATAGCTTTTAATGTTATGATAGCCTGGTGCGGTTATTTTTATTTTCATTATTACGGAAAATCAAGTTCAAATCTCTCTCTTGAGTTCTTGGCAGGTGTGATTTTGGTTGTAGCGGTATTGTTGTTTGTCGATTACGGCGTTTACGCATTAGTTACTTACCAGAAAACAGAAAGATTTAACGGTTTATATTTCTCTGTTTGGCTCATTATCCTGCTTGGAGTACCTTTGGTTTATTATATACACTATTTTGGATCTGATTATTACAAAAGAAAAAATCTGGCCGATACTTATTTTAAGGCTTCTTTTGGTGTCTATCACGATCGGGAATTGCTAACCCATATCGATACTATTGCATTTATTAATTCTTCGAAAAAACGTATTTCTGATATTAAATTAGAAAATAATACTTGTTTTTATTCTGATAAGGAACTGGCTGAGATGGAAACTTCGTCAAAATATTATAACCTTCAAAATTTGGTTTTTTCGGGTTTAATTCATATTCCGTTTGATACAGATCAGTTTATAATGTCTTGGTATTCTGTTGTTGAAGATCAGTATTATAAAGTGAATGTACCTTTTCCGTGCGAGCAGGTCCTTATTGAAGAAGAGAAATATCCGTTGAATGAACCCCGAAGTCTGAGAGGAAAAAAGTCCCTGCGAATGTTTTTACATCTTTATCAAAATGGCGGATTTAAGCTTTATCATGGTGAAGTGGTACTGCTTAATTGTTTGAATACTACTCCGGCTGAAATTACTCCGGAAGAGCGGAACGAAAAAATAAAAAAGAATCGTTCTTCACATCAATACTACAGCGACGAAAAACACTTTTCTCAATTGATAGAAAGACTTAGGACCTCTAACGGAATACAGGAACGTTATGAATTGCAATATAAATTAATGTTGTGGAATATGGCTTTCTCTGGTATTGATGAACGAAATTTTATAGAAATTACAGACGCTTCTTTCGAAAGTTACAGAATTGAAAGAGCAGCAATTGATGAATTGGCTTTGCGCCACTTGCCTAAAAAAGTAACACTGGTTTACAGAGGTTCTTATTTGTTACCATGGTTGAATTTATATATTGATTTTCAGAAATTAAATAAGGTTATTGAAGCAAATACAAGGAATAACGAGGGGAATAAAGTTTTGTTTTCGCTTGATTTTAAAAAGGATTCCGGAGAAGAATTGGTTTTTGAGATTATAACCAATGAGAAGAAAATCATTTTTACCGATTGGGAAATTGCAATAGACGAACGCCACAAAAAAGAAATCGACGAACAGCAGTTAGAAAAAAGAGAAGACGATACAAAACGTGCACTCCTAAAAGAGGCCTGGGATTTTGTGTTTAGTAAAGATTATAGATCGGCACAAAAAAACTGCGATACTTTACTGGCTATGGATCCTGATTATGGATTTGCTTATTTCTTAGAAGCCCGATTATTATGGTATACTAAAGGTTTCGAAGCCTGTTACGCCAAAAGAGATTATTTTATTGCCAAAACAGCCCATGAGCCCACAGCCCTGGCCCATATTTACAATAGTTTCGGATGTATTTTAGATCTTGAACTTCGTTATGAAGAATCTTTGCCTTACTTTGAAAAAGCGATAGAAATAAACCCGAAAGAACCGACTTATGTATGTAATCTCAGCGAAATGTATTATAAGTTAAAAGATCCCGTAAAGGCACTTAAAGTAGCCAGCCGGGCAAAAAGATTAGGGTATGAATCGGCGATGCTTACAGAAATTTTAGCGAATAAGGGGAAAATTGATTTAATTAATCATTAGGACGCTAAAAGTGAAATGTAAAAGGTGAAAAGGATATTGTAATAATGAACCGCAAATTGAAAATCACTATTTATAGTGATGTCTGATATTGCGCTCCTGGATAAATTTGTTCATTATAATTAACTAAAACAAATACACATGGGATTAGCAGAAAAACGTTTAGCTGAATCGATTAAAGTTGAAAAACTTCCGGCTTTTGAGGCAAAATTAAAAGAAAGAGCAGGTTACGATATTAAAGTCGATATTGACTGGAATACTTTTACAGCTTATGATGAATATCCATTATCTCGCTTAGACATTGTTTTTGATGATGTAGCATCATTCGTAAAAAAAATATGCTCTGATGATATGGGAAAAGAAGCACTGAAAGAAAAACTGAACACCATTCATTTTACCAACTCAGAAAATAACGACGATGTAAAAATGGAATTAAAAGAGGATACTTTGTTCCTGACCGTACAACTGGTTCAGTCTTCTTTCAATTCTCAAACCGATTCTCAGATTGCCAATTATGTAGAAGCGCTTTTATAGAAAACATTTTCCTCTTTTAGTATTTTGAATAAATAAAGGGAATAGATTTATGTCTATTCCCTTTTGATTTGATAAATAATGCGTTTTAGTGATTGTTGTATGAAACTTATTTTAGGGTAATCGCCATATTTGGTGTTATTATATCACCGGAGACTCCGGAATATCGTTGTGCATATATTTCTATAAAATCATTGTTTGTTAATTCAACAGATCCATTTATTGGGAGTACTACGATATCATTTAAAATAGCTCCTCTTCCATAAATTTTGTATTGTGTTAAAGGAGTACCATTTTTTGCAATGTAAATAATATAGACTGCTACTCCCGGAACCTGAAAAGAAATAGATCCGGCAATTTGAAAAATTCTTTTCTTTTTACCCATATAACGTAGTCTGTTGTTATTATTTGGAGACACATCCAGTGCAAACCGGAACAAATTGTAAGATGTTGAATTTCCAAGAACCTTTACTGTATTACTAGGATTTGAGGCGTTGAATGTGGTGGCAGCTCCGGAACCAACGGGGTAATCCATGGCAAAGTCACCTGCTGCATTTGCATCGGCCTCGGTAGGTAAACCGGCAGATCTTACGGTCCAGTTGTTGTTAAAATTGTAGCCACTATAAGTTCCAACTGTATAGGGTTTTACATATCCTGTTGTATTTGCACCTGTAAATACAACCGACTCTAATACAGCATCTCCACTTATAGTTGGGTTTCCGGATACATCAAAACCTATCGCAGAGCCATCAACCTGGCTAAAACCACCTTGTTTTTCTACAAGAGCAAAAGCTCCGGTTAGTTTTTCATAAGTTCCGGTGTTATTACCAAACCATCCTAAATTGCTAAGTAACAATTGGGTAATGTTATTATAAGTGATTCCGTTAGTATTTCCGGAGAACTGAATAATGCTTAAAAAGACCAGTCCAAAACCTGAAACTGTGCCCACTGTATTAGAATTGGCAACAATACAATCTCTGAAGATTAAATTTTGGGTTGCCGCACCGCTTAGGTTAAATACATTGCCGGCAGTTGCAATAAGCGTTACACCTCTAATGCTTCCTCCGTTTGCGCCTTCGAAAATGTTTCCTGTAGATCTAACGATTACATCATCATTTGCATCCAGTCCTTGTACATAAGCATTGTTCAGATCGATAGGAAAGTTAAAGGGTACAGTACCATTAATTTCATATAAAGTATTCGAATTTAATACATATTTACTTCCTCCTCCGGCAGCAAGTTCAGTGGCTAAAACGGTAGCCAGAACATCTGTAGATTTTATCCGCTTAAAGTTAATCCTTCCCGGTACACCACTAACTATTGGCAGCCAGGTCGCCGTACCTGTAGAATAATAATAAAAAACTTTTAAGTCAGTATCGTAAACCAGTAATCCATCTGCCGGAGTAGTGATCGCATTTCGCTGTAGGGTGGTCATTCTGGGGGCTAACATTCCTTTTGAGGTAGAAGTAATATCCAGGACTGAACTGGTGTTTGGAGTTATGGTTCCAATTCCGATTTGTGCATTTCCTACTAAGGTAAAAAGAAGAAAAAACAACACTAATAATGTTTTATGATTTTGAAGAGTAGGTTTATGGGTCATAATTTTCGAGATTAATTAATTTATAGGATTTTATATTTTCTGATATGATTATTTGCCTGAATTTGAAATGATAATTTTTTCATTAAAACGTTCATTATCGGTGGTTAAGAACTCTGCGAAGTAAATACCACTACTTAATCCGCTGGTAGAAAAAATGTAATAGGGCTCCGTTCCAGGCTCTTTTTTAGATAATACTATTTTACCCGGCACATCATAAAGTTTAAATGATTTTATGGCAAGATTATTGGGATTAGTGCCCGTTAGCGTGCTATTAACGTTATCCTGAGAGATAAAAAACTTTTTAACAGTTTGGTCGCCAATACCCAGCGTGGTTTCTTTTTTGAAAGTAATCTTGAATCGATCATTGTATTCGCCGGGTGCAACTGTAACTTCATAAGTACCGTTTTTTATATCATGATAAGAGGTGTCAAGAGCATCATAAATATAAATAACCTGTGACGGATCGAAATTGACCACTTCAGGAATGTAAAATTTAAAAGTGCTGTTGGTCGTTACTTTTACGCTAAGGTCAATTTTCCTGTTTTCATCAAAGTTAACGCCCTGAATGACGTAGCTGCCATTTTCCAGCCAGAAAGTTACGTCGTTTGGCAGCGCATCATCCATGTTTAAGGCGTCAATACCAATATCGACTCCGTCCGTTGCTTCAGGTATAAAAGCCAATGCTAATTGTCTTGTAAACTGATTGTTAATAATGGTGTTTAATCTTAGGTGCGAAACTATTTCAGTGATTTCCGGACTATCATCTTCTTTTTGGGCAGTCTTTTCTTTTGTGGCGTTTCTTTCAAATTGAGATGAACTTGTGCCTTCTTTAACAAAAACCCTGTGACTATTTTTAAATGTAGCAGTTCCGCTGGCATTGGCACTAATTACGAAACCCTGTCCAATAGGAATATATCTTCTGTCTATTGATGGGGCTGATGATAACCCTGTGGTGTTTAATGAACCATCTCCATTATAAGAATTAAAAGTTGCGGGAACATAAACACCGGAGGAGGTCAGATCTACCGGAGAATAGGATCCGTAGCCGCCTCTGTAATTAATCAATGTGTGTGAATTGACTGTTTTATCCTGTTGCCAAAAGTAGGCAATACCTGCCGTTGCAAGGTTTGACCCGTCTAATAGAAAAGCATTTAAATGTAAAGCCGAAGGATAGGGATTCCCGGTTAATGTGGCATTATTGATCCCCAGAGTAATGGTAATATTGCCATCATTGGGTTTTCCTCTAAAATCATATCGCTGCGCACCTCCGGGATTATTTGTTATTCCGGTTCCTTCCGGATCTGTAGGATCTGTTCCGGCGGTTCCTTTCATAGAAAATCCTTCACCGGGAGCCAATGTCGTGGCTCCGCCAACAAAAATCCATTGCGAATAATTATTGGCATTGATTAATTTGTAAATCCAGGCAGAAGCTATTGCCAGCGGATTTGAGATTCCGTCATAATTGCTTACTGGCAATATAGTAGGAGCAACCGATGTAATTGAAGTCGTTGGACGTCCTAACATCGTAACGCCAAAGTTTTCATTTCCGGAAGTAGCAGAAGCATTTCCAACAGGAGAACACCAATAATTATAATCAAAATTATCTGAGCTGCCTTCCTGATAAAGCGACAATATGCCAGCTCCGGTGTTAGAAGAAACTCCGGTAGTTCCTTGTAACAATTGTGCATTGTTTCGTAAATATAAATTTGAGGTCGAGGCTAAATTTATATCTTGTTGTACAAATAAAACTTCATTTTTTACATACATGCTTGCGTTTGCACTAAAATAAATTTGTGAGATACAGGGTTTCGAGATCAGTATCAAAATAAGTAAGGTGTATTTCTTCATAACGTTTACTTTTTTTAAGGGGCTAATAATTTGGGATTTCAGTGTATTTTTTAATTTTCTTCATCTTTCCTGAATGGGATTAAAACATAGGTTTTGGTTTCTTTAGGATAAAAAAGATTCCTAATAAAATACCGCCTAAAAATAATGTCCAGATTTCGCTGTCTATGGGTACAGGAGCACCTACGGGAGGAGGAATAGACTGTGGTTGCGGAACCGGAGGAGCAGGAATAGCATAACTTTTGAAGGATAATAAAACAAAGAGGGCTAATAGCAACTTTAACTTTCTGATTTTCATATGATAATTTTAGATTTGGGTGGATAAAATTCATTGAATGGAAATTATTGTACAACACTCAAAAATGAGCAGTAAGAATAATTTTATAAAAGTAAGAGCAGGCGTATAGTAAAATTGTATTTTATTGAAAACGAGTGAAGTATGTGTTTTTTTGGCTTCGAAATAATAATAGGACAATCTGTTAAATGATAAAGCAATCTTGTAAAAAACATCTTACCTGACAGGTGATAATTGCATTTTTCTTATTTTTTTAACAATTTAACTTTGTAATATAAGTCAGATGTTTTACTAAATATATTGAAAAAAATCCTATATTTTTAAAAATAAACCAGAATAATTAAAGTAATTTCCTATGTTAGCATAGTAAATTTTAAAAAATCTGGTCCATACAGAAAATGAAGTGAATTAACATTTCTAATAAAAAAAAAGATTGATACAATTAAGGCAAAAAAAAGAGCTGATGGTTACATCAGCTCTTTTGGGTTCGTATGGTAGTTTTATTATTTTAAAACAATAAGATTCATTACTTTCCTTTTATATCATCGAAAGAATGCTTTTGGGGATTTTATCAAAATCTTCAATAGAATAAGGTTTAATAAGGTATCCTTTTACGCCAAGCAAATCGCATTTTTCTTTATATACCGGATTGATACTGGTGGAATACACAAAGCAGGGAATGGTTTTTAAATCGTTGTTATTTAAAATTTCGTTCAGTGCTTCAATGCCATCCAATATGGGCATATTGATATCAGTAAGAATTACGTCCGGAGTTTCATTTGAATTGTCTTTTAAGTAATTTAAAAGCTCTTCGCCATTGGGCACAAGGCTTACCTTAACAAAATCGGGATTTTTATTAAAGCTTTCGCAAATAATATCTGCATCATCAAGATCATCTTCGGCAATAATAATATGTAAGTTATATAATTTTGGCATTTTATGATATGGGGAAATAAAGGTTAAATATGGTTCCTTCATTCAGTGTACTTTCTACCGTAATATTTCCTGAATGATTTTCCATAATTTTTTTACAAATGGCAAGACCAATACCGTTTCCGGAATATTCAGTCTTAGCATGTAAACGTTGAAAAATAGTAAAAATTTTGATCAGATGGCTTTTCTCCATTCCAATACCGTTATCTTTTATCTGAATTTTAATAAATTGCTCTGATTGGTTTGGAATTTCAGATTCAAAATGATCCATTTGAGATATGTGTATAATGGGCGGATTATCTGTTTTGCTGTACTTGATAGCGTTTGAGATAAGATTTGCAAAGAGTTGGCGCATTTGTACTTTTGAAACGCGTAATGTGGGTAGTTTTTCAACGATAATCTTAGCTTTTTTATCGGAGATTATGATTTCTAAATCATCCGTGACTTCAGAAATCACGTCTGCTAAACTAACGTCTATGCGTTCTTCCTGAGCAGTGTGAGAGGAATAACTCACCAAATCATCCACAAGCGAATTGAGGCGCAATGCAGACAATTTCATAACGTTCATCGATTTAGCGTCGGCTTCTGAAAGATAACTGGCATCTATCCTGCCATTATACATGACAATTTTTCTAAGCGGCTCTTTAAGATCGTGGGATATTACATGAATAAACTCTTCCAGATTGGCATTGATCCGGTTTAATTCGTTAATTTTTTCCTCAAGTTCTTTATGGTGTTGTATTAACGCATCTTCGTGTTTTTTCTTTTCAGTTAGGTCTGTAATAACAATCCCAATTCCCTGAACAGCAGGTTCAAGATCTGTCACGGCTATGTAGGCAGGAAAAGTCTTTCTGTAAGTCTCTGTTTTAAAAACAATTTCATGGGTGGTAATACCATATTTTAAAGCTTCAATAATGGGTACAAAATTGTCCTGGCTATTAAAATACTCATAAATGTAGTTTCCAATTATTTTTTCGGCGGGTATGCCTATAAGTTTTGAGAAATAGTCATTACAATATAATATGAGCCCATTTCTTGAAATACTCAATGCACCTTGTCCGAATTTCTCAATAAGAAGCCTAAAGGTATAATCGGCAGTTTCCAGCGAATAAAGTTGCGGAGTTCCGTTTGTATTTACCACAAGAGCATCGACATCTCCTTGTTTAATAGCATTAACAATGCTATTAGATTCAGAAAGTTGTTCTTTTAAGGCAGCTATTTCGGCTTGTAGTGATTCTATATTTGTATTATTGTCCTTCAAATTATTCGCGTATGTTTAGGATTCTTAATACCTTTTCTTTGTCTGAGAGATCGCCCAAAATTATTCGTCTTGGTGCAGGATCTGTTTTTATCAGAGTAGGTATTGCTACTATTTGATGTATCACTGCTTGTTCTGTATCGCGGCTAATATCTATAATTTCCAGTTCGTAATTATTTTTGAGGTATTGATCGCAGATTTTACGCAGGTTTTCGATAGCATGACCTGATTTAACAGACATACCCGAGACAAAAAGCATAAATTTATGTTTGGTTGTACTTGAGCCATCAGATGAATCGTCCATTTTTTTTAAGAGTTTAAGGGTTTTATATTAAGCCCAACAAGTACTCGTTCCTCATTCGAAAGATCACCAATGATCTTGCGGATAGGTTCTGGAAATTTTCTGACTAATGTAGGTACAGCAAAAATCTGGTCACCTTCTGCCAATTGCGGATTCTTAAGCAAATCTACAATTTCAATACTATAAATTCCTTTCAGATGCTCTTCGGCATATTTCTTTATGTTTTCAAGTGCCGTTATTGATTTTGGCGTTTGACCGGCAATATATAACCGTAATTGCCATTCGGCTACAGCTTCTTTTTTCATCTCATTTCATTTTTTTTTAGAAGACAGCTTTTCCTGTAATTCCTCTGTAGCCCTCAAGATGCTTAGTTCTTCCTCGGCAGATTCGAATTCATTTTTAAGTGCTTCTATATTGGCTTCAAGAACTTTGCGTTTACGCTCAATTTCTCTGTCTTTTCGGCTAATTTCGTTTTGAAGCTTAATATCTGATATTGTTTTCTTAAACTGGTATGTTTTTCTTGCAGCACCCGTTAAGATACCCTGAGGCCCTAATTCAACATCCAGTAATTCTATTCCGCCATTCGTAATGACAAATTCCCTTACCTGGTTAGAATGTCCCATTCCTCTGGCTTTCACGATAAAAATTCCACGGTTTCTCTCGCCAATTCCTTCCATATCGCGAACTGTAATCCAGGTATCTACCAAAGAGGATACAGATTCTTCGGCAAGATCGGGCCTGAAATTATCGGTTTGTTTATTTAATGACGTAAAAAGTGCTGTAATATTGTTTGCTTTTAGCATATCTATAAGCCTAACCAGCATCGAACGCACTTCATGTTCACTTCCCACAGTAATTAAATTACTAATAGGGTCAATAATGATTGTAGTAGGTTTAAACTCTTTAATTAATTTTCGAAGGGTAAGCAAATGCAGCTCCAAACCATTTAATGAAGGGCGTGAGGAATGTATTTGCAAAGTACCATTGTCTATATGTTTTTGAAGGTTTACATTGATTGATTTCATGTTTCGCACCAATTGTTGTGGCGATTCTTCAAATGCAAAATAAATGGTTTTCTCCTTCTTTTCGCATTGCTCGTTGGCAAAGTAGCACGCAATGGTAGTTTTGGCGGTTCCGGCGGTTCCGGATACCAGTATATTGCTTCCGCGATAAAATCCGCCACCCTCAAACATTTCATTTAATCCGGGCACTCCGGTTGGAATTACATCCGACGAAACTTCATTGTCCAGTTTTAGTGAAGTAATAGGCAATACCGAAATTCCGTCTTCATCAATAAGAAAAGGATATTCGTTTGTACCATGTGTTGATCCTCTGTATTTCACGATTCGAAGCCTTCTGGTAGAAACCTGCTCGATAACACGATGATCCAGTACTATTACACAATCAGAAACATATTCTTCTAATCCCTGACGTGTTAGGGTTGCTTCACCGCGTTCTCCTGTAATAATGGCTGTTACACCTTTGGTTTTAAGCCAATGGAATAATCTTCTGAGTTCAGCCCTAAGAATCGACTGATTATCTAATCCTGAAAATAAAGATTCAATTGTATCAAGCACAACTCGTTTTGCTTTTATTGAATCAATAGCATGGCCTAATCTGATAAATAAACCATCCAGATCGTATTCTCCGGCTTCTTCAATTTCAGATCTTTCAACTCTTACATGATCTACGACAAGTTTTTTATCAGCTTTGAGCTTTTCAAGGTCGAAACCAAGGGATTTTACGTTTAGGGTAAGGTCATCAGAGGGTTCTTCAAAAGACATGAAAACTCCGGGTTCTTTATAGTCTGTAATACCTTTAATAAGGAATTGCATAGATAACAATGTTTTTCCGCAGCCGGCACCACCGCAGATTAAAGTAGGGCGTCCTTTTGGGAATCCGCCATCGGTAATCTCATCCAGGCCGTCGACTCCCGTGGGAGTTTTGGGAAATATAAAACTATGTGATTTTGATTGTTCTTGCACGATATTTAATATTCTATTTACTCAAATATACGTTTTCCTAGAATATTAACAATTATAATTTATTAAGATTTAACAGCTGTTTAATTAAATTAAATGCGTTTTTAGAAAAAATGGGCACACAAAAAAACAAAAAGGAAGAATTACAAATAAAAATTTAAAACCTTAACTTTTAATCTTGCAGTTGCTCAATATTCTTTGCAATAATATTTTTATCTGAAATGGTTTTAGCTAAGTCCATCACCGTTTCAAAATGCTGTCTGGCCTTTGTATTATCGACATCTGTATACAAATTGCCAAGTAAGGAATACTAGAAAGGATTATCAGTTAGCCGAAGTTTTTCAGCTTCAACAATGGCTTCCTGTTTGCCTTGTACTTTGGATAAGGCATACGTTCGGTCAGGGCAACAATAGGAGAATATTCTAAAATGATGAGGTTGTTATACAATTCTAAAATATGTTCCCATTTTTTAACAGAATCCTTTTTCTGTGTGTGCCAATATGCAATTCCGGCTTCAAGATGATATTCCGACAATGGTATTTCCTGTAGAGCAGTGGCTTAAAAAGATCTATTTCTTTTGAAATATTTTAAAAACCCTTGATATCGCTGGATTTTTGCGTGGTTTAATTTATAATTAAATCTATATTTTTAGCGTATTGGGATAGTAAAGGCTGGTTATTAAAACTATTCGTCATGGTCCAGGGCACAAGCTGTCCTTTTTCAATGATTTCCTTTTTAGAATAAACAAGGCTAAAATACATTTCTAAGTCTGCAGGGTCTTTTGGTATGCCTTTATTTTTAGACTCTTTGGGAATATCTTCGTAATAGTATGTCGATTGTTTTAAAGCAGGATATTTACTGAGTAAATAATCGTTTAAAGTAAATCTCGGGCCGTCTCCTTTGTATAAATCTTCAGATAAAATAGGTGTAATAGTCAGACTTTTAATGTTCTGCTTTAAACTTTTGTATTGATCTGAAGTGGCAGAAAAATCAGATTCCTTCAAATGATCCTTTTGAGACAATTGCCTGATAACCGACAATCGGACATAATCGCCATCGATTTCGGTAACCTTAAATACAAAATAATATTTTTGGTAGCTCTGGCTTCCGTTAATGCCTGTTTCCTTACTAAAAATAAAGCTTCCTAATTGCAGTTGATGTTCTTTGCTGTTGATCGCTTTTTTCCACATATAGGGCTTGTAAACTTTTTCTCGTATGAGGTAAAAAGAGACTAAAGTGATAACGGAAATGAGGATTATTTTTTTCATTTGTTTTGGATAGCAGGAGCGAAGTGCTTTTACAAATATCAGCAAATTTTGATTAGGATTGAAGAAAATTAAACAGATACAGCTATAGCTTTAGGATTGAATAAAAGCGTTTCACCTAAGATAAAAATCGATGTCTCTATGTGTTTAAAAAAAACAACAAGCACAAAGTATTAAGAATCCAGCCACGCCTTAAAATTATTAATTTCCTTTTTACTTAAAATAATGGGTTCAGTATCCGGGATGGAAACATCTAAAAGAATTTCGATTTTTTGACTCGAATGTTTTATGATTTGCTGAATATGATGGCGGTTGATAATGTACTTTCTGTTGATTTTAAAGAAAAGTACCGGACTAAGTTTATTGATCAGGTCTTTTAAATTGCTGTTGTATAAATAGCTGCTGCCTGAATGGGTGTAAATAAAAAGATGTTTTCCTGTAGCAAAAAAGTATGTGATCGAAGTGTCATTTACGGAGATAAGTTTGTCTCTGTGACTCACTAAAAAGTGATGCTGAATACTGCTTTGGTTTTCAATTTCAACCAGTGATTCTACAATCTGGTTAGTATTAAAAGTGGCTTTGATGTTTTTGTATTTCATCAATGCGTCTAACAATTCTTCTTCTTCGTAAGGTTTTAGAAGATAATCTATGGTAAAATGCCTGAAGACTTTTACGGCATAGGAATCATAAGCGGTGATAAAAATAACAGGACACGAAATACTAGTTTGTTCGAAAATGTCAAGACTTTTGCCATCGCCCAGGTGAATATCCATAAAAGCAAGATCAACAGTATGTGATGCAAAAAAAGCAACAGAATCTTTCACCGATTTCAGTACGGTAATTGTACTGATGGCAATTATACTTTGGCCTTCTAATATGGATTTCAGATAGCTTGAAGCGAGATGTTCGTCTTCAATAATAACAATTTTCATGTCGTTTAATTTTCTGCAAAGTTAAAAAAAAAGCTCCGTTAAAAACGGAGCTAATTTAGTTACAATTCAGGATTGTTTAAACGGGCATCTAAAGGAAATGGCAGCGTATAACGCGGATCATTTTCTATTAATGTAAAGTTTTGACCATTAAAGGTATGAATGATTTGCTTTTGAGTAGTTCTTCTTAAGTCAAACCAACGCTGACCTTCTACAGCAAACTCACGTTGTCTTTCCTGAGCTATAAAATCAAGAAGCTGAGTTTGTGTCATGGCAGCAATCGATGTGCTTAATGCGTTAAAAGCGGCAGCATTATATCTGTTTTTAATGAAAGTTATTACAGTTGTTCTTGCTGTTGGAAGATCGCTTAATTGTGCCGATGCTTCTGCTTTCGTCAGGTACAATTCAGTTGTTCTAAACGTACATTTTTGAGCGATATCACCCCCTTTTCTGAATCTGAATCTGCTTCCGCTTGCCTGATAATACAAAGCAAAACGCAAGTCGTTTGTTTTATCATAGGCGCCAGTTAAAGTTGGTGAAGCGTATGAAGTTCCTTTTAAAAGATTGATAAAAGGATCCTCAAGCGCTAATATAGATTCCGGTCCGTTATAAAGGTTAGGTAAAGCAGCTGTAGTGTTTAAATTGATTAACGCACTTTTGTATGTCATGGCTTTATCTGCAGCTTCAATAGCTTTAGCCCATTCTTTTCTGTAAAGGAAAATACGGGATTCCATAGCATATAAGGCAGCTTTAGAAAAACGGTAATTAACACCGGCTGCCTGAGTGTCTAAATTTAATAGTTTTCGAGCCTCTTCATTATCAGATAAAATCTGATCGTAAATAACAGCGACACTTTGAGGAACATAGGCCTGCTCTAAATCTATTTTTAAAGCTAATGGGACTCCTCTGTCTGTTGCAGCTGTTGCAGCATTATAAGGTTTACTAAATATGTTTAGTAAATCAAAGTAAGTTAAGGCTCTTAGAGCATAAGCCTCTCCAATTAGCTGATCTTTCTCTGCAGAAGGTGCTAATTTTGCGCTTGCTTCGTTGATGACCACATTCGTATAGAAAATTCTGTTGTACAAAGCCGCATATGGAAAGCTGTTGGTAGTTTTATCAGGATTGGCATCTTTCCAGATATAATGGTCTCTGTAGAAAGTGGCATTATCATTAAATTCATCTAAAACTAATTCGTCTGCTCTAATAGCAGATAATGCTTTATGAATAGCAGTTATAGAATAGGCGCTTGTCATTACGGCTCTGTAGTCCGTTAAGGTTTCCGGAATTACTTTACCTACCGGCTCAACATCAAGATAATGATCGCAGCTTACAGTCGTAATGGCTACACCGGCAAAGAATACGTATTTTAATATATTTTTCATTTTAAATCAGATTAAAAAGTTAGGTTACATCCTAAAGAAATTGATCTTGGGATTGGTTGTGCATAGATATTTCCGTACGTTTCAGGGTCAAAGTAACCTTTGTAATCAGAGCTGATTACGAATAGGTTTCTTCCTTCTATACTAAATCTGACATTATCCATAAACAAAGTATTGGTTGCTTTTTTAGGCAATGAATATCCAAAACGAACACTGCTCAAACGCATATAGCTCATTTCATGAACCCAGGTATCTAAATAATTGTAGACATTAAGTGGTGCTCCTGATGGAGAAAACCATTGGTAAGCCATCCAGGAATCTCCTGTTCCTGAGGTTTCACCGTTAATTCCAGGTATGTTTGAACCAGTATTAGCAGGCGACCAGGCATTAAGAACATCTGTAGTGTAGTTTTGACCACGATCTAAAGCTGTACCATTAAAATTTGGTTTTTCAACAACAGTTTGTTTGATATTGAAAGTAGTAGCAATAGTAAGATCAAAATTTTGAATTTTAAACGTATTGATAAAACCACCGGTAAATTTAGGATCTGCATCTCCAACATAACTAAACAAATCTCTTGTTTCTTCATCTGTAAGTCTTGACTGAGATAAAACTCCCGGGAAAAAATCTGCATAAGGGTCAAAAAGGCCAAAAAGAGTTTGTGTGTTTACAGTTTCTCCCTTTTTGTTTATAAATAATGGGTAACCATTTTCATCAATTCCTGCAGTTTTTAATGCAAATACAGCATTAACAGGAAGTCCTTGTCTTGAAGGTAAATAAGTGTTAGATCTTGTCTGGATACGATCAACATTGCTTTTATTATGAGCAAAGTTAATAGTCGTATTCCATTTAAAGTTCGGGCGATCAATGTTTCTTGTAGACAAAGCAATCTCGTATCCTTTATTCGTTACCTGAGCCCAGTTAGCGTTTGTAAACTCAAAACCGTTTTCAACAGGAAGCGATTGTAAACCAATTAAATCAGTACTTTTTCTTCCGTAAACATCAGTTACAATGCTAATACGATTGTTGAATAAACCAAGATCCATCCCGAAGTTGGTATTCGCTGTCTTTTCCCATCTTAATTTATCATTTGGAGGAGAAGTTATAGTAATAACAGGTTCTGTTTGTCCCGGTAAAATAACCGTTGTTTGGGTAATTCCAACTACATATGGAGAAGTATTTTTATCGATATTTCCTTGTAAACCGTAAGAAGCACGTAATCTTAAATTAGAAATTACATCACTGTCTTTTAAGAAGTTTTCTTCAGATACTGCCCAGGAACCCGAAACAGCCCATAAAGGTAAATATTTGTATTTAGGGTCTACACCAAATAAATCTGAACCGTCGTAACGAACACTTCCAAAGAAAGTATATTTTCTGTCATAGGTATAAGATGCTGTTGCAAAAAAGGATGCAAATGCATTCTCATTTTCATTTTTCAAATACGTTCTCCAGTTTGCATTTGCAGCAGAGTTTGGAGTTGGAAAAACAATTTGAGTTGTAGTTAATGTTTTAGGGTCGAAACCAAAACCTTTTGTATTGATAGCAGTGCTTTTGTTTTTTCTTAATTCATTACCCACCATAAATTCTAACTCATGTTTTCCGCCAAGAGTAGTACTGTAGTTCACCATCGTTTTCCAGTTGTACTGAAAAAAGTCTGTATTTGAATTTTGAATAATTCCGCCAACAGGAAGGAAATAAGTATCAGCTCCGTTTACAAATACACGTGATTTTTCTCTTTCTTTTCGGGTGAAATAAGTGTCTTTACCGGCATATTTTTCAGAAGCATTATTATCAAACTGTAAACCAATTTGTGTACTTGCTTTTAATCCTTTTGTAATCGCATAATCAACATCAAGTAATGCTTTTACAGATCTTGTTGTCAATTCGTAATTGGTATTTTCTCTTTCTTCTAAGTAATTAAAAGGAATATATACACTTCCATTTCCATATCCGCTCATATCTTTATCATAATTGTAGCTTACGTCAGCCTTAAACGGAGTCAGATATGGGTTTACGTTTCTCGAGTAATTAGCAGGATTTGTAAAAGTGTCTGAATCTGAAATGTAAGATGATTTCTTGCTTTGCGTACCAAAAATTCCAACTCCAACATGCAATTTATCAGTTACATCGAAGTTATTTTTTAAGGTAAGGTTGTATCGGTCAAAACCAGTTCCTATAGTAGCACCTTCTTCGTTATAAGCCCCTAAAGAGAAATAGTAATCTGATTTTTCTCCACCACCGGATAAACTTAATGTATATTGTTTGTTGATAGCACTTCTGTACAATAAATCACCCCAATTGGTATTGTTGTTTCTTAAAGCGTTGATTGAGTTTTGCGTTGTTGGACTTAGAGACGAAAAACCTCCCGATCTATAGGCTCCTAATTCATTAGCCTGAGTTAGAATACGGGAAATTTCTCCGTTTGTGTCTCTGTAAGTCAAATCCTCTCTTGAAGCCAGCGAAAGTTCAAAATCTACTTTTTGAGAAGAATTTAAAAGGTTTAATTTAGAAAAATCAGGTTTTTGCGTCACGAAAGTATTAACGTTAAAGTCTACCTTCATGCTTCCTTTTCTTCCTTTTTTAGTTGTTACCACGATAACTCCGTTTGCAGCTCTTGCCCCGTAAATGGCAGTTGCAGCAGCATCTTTTAATATGGTAATATCTTTGATATCTTCAGGGTTTAAACCTGCGATCGAAAAGTTGCTTAATACATCAATATTGTCTTTGTCATAATTTTGAGGAACATCATTTCCTTCAAGTGGCAAACCATCTAATACCCATAACGGATCCTGTGCACCATTAAGAGATGCAGTACCACGAATTCTGATTTTTGAGATTGTTCCCGGAGCTCCCGTTTGTTGTGTTACGGCAACACCCGCAACCTGACCAATTAACATTTGATCCAAACTCGCCACACCCGCTTGTTTGATATCTGCCATTTCAACTTTTGCAACAGCTGAAGTCAGTTTTCGTTTCTCAATTTTTTGGTAACCCGTAACTACAATTTCTTTTAATTCGGCTACGTCAGATTTTAAAGAAATGGTGTAGTTGTTTTGTGAGGTAATATCAATCGTGTAAGGTTGGTAACCAACATAAGTTACTCTTAAACTTTTCATATTACTGTTGATTTTAAATTCAAATGTACCATCAAAATCGGTTACGGTTCCAAGGCTGGCACTTTGAATAACGCCTTTTTGTTGTGTGTTGTTGGATATAGAAGTATTCTCGACAAAAACAGTAACTCCCGGTATCGGCAGTCCGTCTTTGGCATCAAGTACTTTTCCTTTAATAGTCCTTTCCTGCGCATACCCGGATAGGGTAAGAAGGAAACTCAGCATGTAAAATAAATTCTTCATTGGGTTGTTTTTGGATTGTGTTAAATTATAGTGTGTTGTTTAATGCTTTTTCAATACGTTGGATCAGGTCGAAATAATGGTTTTTGGTTTCCTGATTTCCAATATTTCGTTTCGTTTTCAATAATTGAAGGATCTGATTTAATTCTCCTTTTTTATCAGAAGTAACTTCAGAAACTCTTTTCAGCGAAGACTGATTGATGTTACGTGCCATTTTAGATTCCTCTAAATAATCGCATAAATGAGGCATGCTTAATGTTTCTTCTAACTGAATAGTTTTCTTAACATCTGTTTTTTCAAAAAGCTTATTGGTAGAAACAATCAATACATCTACGTAATTTTTCTGGGTCATACGTTCCATGATCGTAAGTGATTTGTTTTGGATTGTAGGGGCAAAAATGCTTTGGTGAATGGTTTTGAATAATTGTGTTACCGTATATATATTTTCCTTAGCTTCATTACGCTGAAACAACTCATTTTCTGTAATTCGCAACAAACGGTCATCGCTTAATAAATTGTACAGAATTCCGTATTGTAATTCTCTTGCAAGGGTATATGGTGTATACTCATACGGTCCAAGAGGAGAATCTTTCAGTGGATTTGTCTTATCCAAAATCGGATTAAAAAACAACCACTCCGGAAGTTTAATACTATTGTTTAATAAGTACGAAACCGCTCTTTTCTGGATTGCCGCCGGAACCGCAACATAACTTGGTTTGTTATCACCATGAACTGTTGTATTCAGGTAAATACCTCCAACATTCGCTAATACGTGATAGTTATACAAATTCCATTGACCAATTGTGCCAATATAAAGTTTACCGGTCTCGTAGTAAGAAGCATCTTTATCATACGTCCATTCCAGGATTTTACCCACAACTCTTTTTAAGTTTTTAAGTCCGTATTCACTGGCTTTCATAGCATCATCCCCCAAATCTTCAGATTGCGAACGAGGATCTATTGTCGAGTCGCCATCTTGTTGTTCCCCGTAGAAATAAACAGGATCATTCTGGTGTTTTGAGATCAGTGCGTTCAAAGCATTGTGTTCTTCTGTTTGGTCAGCATACCATCTGTAACCCCATTCGACAGCATATTTATCGTATTCCCCAATTTTAGGCGTAATGGCTTCTACGTTATCTTCCGGTTGTGCAATATAATTGTAACGGGCATAATCCATAATCGACGGAGCTGTGCCGCCCATTTTTGCTGTAAAATCCTTAGATCGAAGTGATTCTACCGGATAAGCAAATGAAGCGCCCATATTGTGTTTCAGACCAAAAGTATGACCAACCTCGTGAGATGATACAAAACGAATTGCTTCTCCCATATGCTCATCACTAAATTTATTTCCTCTTGCTTTTGGATCAATTGCTCCGGTCTGAATACGCATCCAGCTTTGTAATGATGTCATTACATTGTGCCACCAGATAATATCAGATTCTATAATTTCTCCACTTCTGGGGTCTACAACCGCAGGTCCCATCGCATTCGATTTTTGAGATGCCACATAAGTAATAACCGAGTAACGTACATCATCAATATCAAAATCAGTATCTTCTTCGGTAGGCTCTTTTGCAATCACCGCATTTTTAAAACCTGCTTTTTCAAAAGCAGCCTGCCAGTCGCGAACACCTTCAATAATATAAGAACGCCATTGTTTTGGGGTCGATGGATCGATATAATACACTATAGGTTTTTTAGGTTCTACCAATTCCCCTTTTTTGTATTTTTCGATATCTTCTTTTTTAGGTTCTAATCTCCAGCGCGTGATCAGTTCTTTCTCCAGCATGGCGTGTTGGCTGTCGCTGAAATACCAGTGCTTTTCAGAGAAATACCCAATACGTTTATCAGCAAAACGAGCCTGCATTGGCACTTTATCCAATAAAATAATATTAGAAGTTACCCCAAGCGTAACCGAAAGGGCAGGGCCGCCTTCGCTTACAGAAGTAGTAAGCTGCGATTTAACCACAATATTTTTAGGGAAAGTTTTCACACTTTCTATATACGAAAGTTCAGATTTTACAGATCCTCCAAAGCCAATGTTACTTAAAACATCGTTGAAACTTTTTTGTTTCCCGTCAAAAACCTTGTTTGCTTTAATAACGACTGATGTAGAATCGTTGTTTTTGGTTTCGATATCAAAAACTTCAATAATCGATTCTGAGAAATTGCTGTTGACAGATTGTGTAATAGCATCTCCAACCGGAGATGAAACTTTAGGTACGGATGATTTGACCCAGACTTTTTTTGCTACTAAATCTTTATGAAAAGTGATGATCTTATTTTCATAATTCATTCCTTTATTTAAACCTGCATCATTAATCGGTAAAGGGACATTTGAAATTTTATTGACTACTAAAAATTCTCTCTGAAAAAGCGAATCGCTGATCTCTAAATATAAATCTGTTTTTACCTGAATCGTATTGAACAATCCTTTCTTGAAAGTTCCTTTTTTTATAAGATCATCATATTTTTGTCCTTTCGAATTTTTTAATGAATCTTTAACTTGTTCTGTTTTGTCTTCTTTACTCTTTTTATTCTTTTTTTGAGCAATCATAGTACCGGTATTCAATACTAACAACGCTAAAGCGATATTTTTTAGATTCCTCAACAATGCCTTTTCTCTCATAGAAAGTTAAGTTTAGGTTAATTTTTGGCTAAAAATATTGCATGGGTAACGTTAAAAAAAACAAAAAGGAGTGAGTGGCTTTTTTTCGGGAGTGAATGTTTTTTTTTATCCAATTAAAGGTAAAATGCAAGTAAAATCTCCCTCTTTTCTGAAGGCTTTAAAATCGTTTTTATTATAGTAATTATAGATACTTTCTAAGTATTTGTGACCAAACTTAGATTCTTTCCCGAAGTTTTGCTTTTCGTTTAAGTTATTGGTAATAATTACTACATTTTCTTTAATGTCAATAGTGATTTTTAAAGGACTTTCTTCAGATGCAATGTTATGCTTGATAGCATTTTCGACTGCGATCTGAAAAGCCAGGTAAGGCACTTTTTTTGCCAGTATGCTTTCGTCTTCTATTGTAATGGTAAAGACAAATTCTTCCGTAAAACGCGTTTGTTGCAAAAAGATGTATTTTTCAATAAAAAGCAATTCTTCCTGAACCGTTACGATATTATTAACGGGAGGATTGATCAGGTATCGGTAAATCTTAGAAAGGTTCAGCGTAAACTTGCGTGCTACGCCCGTATTGCCTTCAATAAGCATATAAAGTGAATTCAGGGAATTGAACAAAAAGTGCGGATTGATCTGCTCTTTTAACTGATGTAACTGAATTAAAGCTTTTTCTTTATTGATCTTTTCATTTTCTAAAAGGAGCTTATTTTTTTCCTGAGATAAAATTTCTTTTTCACGAAAGTTCCTTCGGTTAAAAAGGGTAAATAAATAAAAGAACAAAATCAGGATTGCGGTTGTAATAAGGTAAATTAAAGAAGCGTACTTTTTTACAGCACTTACGTCTTCATTGGCGATTTCCCTGGCAAAGTTTACACATACATACCAGGTGGTCCCTTTTATATTCAGTCGTTTGGTATATCTGACAATATCTAATTTCAAATATTCTGAAAGTGCTATTCTTTTACTAAAACCATTGTTGTTAATAAAAACCGTATCGCGTGCAGGAAAATTGGCAATTTTAAAAATGTTCTTTTTTAAAAGTTTGATTTCCGGATGATAAATTATAGTTCCCTTTTTATCAAATACAAAAACATAATTGGATGTTTTTTGATCAATAGTCGAAAAATAAACTTGTAACGACGGCAGGTCAATATCATATCCGTATCGAACGATGTTTCCGTTTTTAGCACTGCATTTAAAGTAAATGCGCCAAAAAAAGTGCTGATGATCTTCGACAATAGTATTGAACTGATCATTTGTGCCGTTTTTTGCAATTAAATCTTTTATTGATTTCTCTAAGTTTGCATCACTTTTAGAAGTCGTAAATTCTATTTTTTGATTGTTGATCTGAAACCAGTTGTTCTTAACCAGGCTGTCATTGGCATGAATTGTACTAAGTACTTTTAGGTGGTCCGATAAATTCTCTGAAGTACTGATTTCGATAATGCGCGCAATTTCCTTTTGGGTATCTAAAAAACGGGAAAATTCTTTGGCAACGATTTCCTGTTTTTGCAAAAAACCGCGATGTGTGCTTTCTGCATTAGATTTTTCGGCTATTTGCGTAATTAACCCGCTTAAAATGTAAATAGAAAGCAGTGTCAGAATAATAAAAATGATTCCTAAAAGAAAGAAGTTCCTCCCGGAAAAGGTATTTTTTAAAGTAAATTTCAAAAGTAATGATTAAAAAATAAGAGAATATTTCAGCCCTTATTGCAATGTGGTATTATTTTTTTCGTGTGCAAATATAGAACTTTTTGTCTGATACACTTTTAGTTATGAAATCTTAACACATATTTCGGCAAGTCGTTTAGTAAAAATCCTGTTAAGAGGGAAAAGTGTTTAAAATTGTTTCAGGTTTTAGGTTTCAGGTTTAAAGTTTGCTATTTCTGGTTGCGTAGATTTAACCGCAAAGAGCGCAAAGATTTTTTACTAAGCAAGGTTTTATAAAAACGCAAAGTTCGCAAAGCTTTGTGTTTAAAGGTTGGTATTTCTGGTTGCGTAGATTTAACCGCAAAGCGCGCAAAGTTTTTTTACCAAGCAAGGTTTTATAAAAACGCAAAGTTCGCAAAGCTTTGAACTTAAACTTTGCGAACTTTGCGTAAACCTTTGCGTTCTTTGCGGTAAAAAATGACAAAGAAATTCTAAGCTCATTTCAAACCTGAAACCTGAAACCTGAAACCCGAAACAAACAAATTTAAGAAACCTGTAAATGTTCTAAAGTTTTCCCTACCAAAGTTTTCACTCCAACAACTTTAAAACCTAATTTTAAATACAGTTTTTTGGCTCCCGGATTTTCCTCTTCGACCAATAAACCTAAAGTTTCGTGATTTTTGGTAACAAATTCCTCAATAAGAAATTGCAATAGTTTTGATCCAATGCCTTTTCCCTGGCATTTTGGATTTACGCCTAATGAATCAATATAAAATTCGCCCCTTTGTGTTTCATCTTCAGGATCAAAATCCGGATTAAAGTTTAAGCGGACATAATCAATAATTGGTTTTCGCAGCTCGTGCAATTTTCCTCCGTCATAAACTGAAACAGCTGCAACAATTTCGTTTTCCTCTTCGGCCACAAAACAATTTTGATACGAGTACTGATTGTTTTCTGATGCGACAAAATGAAGCAGAAAATAATAGGCTGTTTTATAATCTTTAAGCTCAATAAATTTATAGATAATTTCCTCCATTGCTAACAATAAAAGTTGGGCCAAAGATTCAGAATCGTCTAAAGTTGCTTTTCTAATGATCATATTTTTTCTTTTAGAATGGTACAAAATTACAGTAACTTTTAAATATTAGCGTTTTTTAGAAATTTAATGCTAAAACAGCTGGTGTTTTTTGAATTTTTGATAAAATAAAATGAGATGCAATACTTTTTATTATTAAATTAATTCATTGAAAATCAATTGTTTAATTGGTTTTGTCGGGCTGTGAAATTCAGGCAGAGGAAAAATTAAGATTCATTCCCGAGGGTACATTCCGGATCAAAATATTTTTGAAAATTTCTATTTTTTGTAGTATAAAAGCTATTTTTTAGAAGTTTATTGTTGATAACTGATCCGGATAATGCTCCGGACAGAGCTGCCTTTTTATGTTGATAAGTCTATTTAGAAAAGTTATAAATAGCTGACGTATCGGGGATTAGCCAATATTATGTTACTGTTAATAAAAAGTACTTTTTTACCCCTTTTCAGCGTGTTCAAAACTGTTGATAATTGGATCGATTTTTAACATCAAAAGTAGGCTGAAAGAAGAACTGTGGTTTAATTTTGTAATAATAAAAATGACGTTTAAACCCCCAATAAAACAATTCATTTTTATTCGGGGTAAGTCACCATTAAATACTATATATATGTCTATTTTCGATAAAAGAATCAATTATAAACCTTTTGAGTATCCAGAGGTATTGCAGTTTACAGAAGCCATCAACAAAGCGTACTGGGTTCATACCGAAGTCGATTTTACAGCTGATACACAGGACTTTCATTCGCATCTGAACGGAGCTGAAAAAACGGCAATCAAAAATAGTTTACTGGCCATTGCACAAATTGAGGTAGCGGTAAAAAGTTTTTGGGGAAACATCTACGAGCACTTTCCAAAACCGGAATTCAATGGTTTGGGAAGTACGTTTGCAGAATGTGAATTCAGACATTCTGAAGCCTATTCGCGTCTTCTGGAAGTTTTGGGATATAATGATGAGTTCGAAAAACTGATGGAGATTCCGGTAATCCGCAAACGTGTCGATTATTTGTCGAATGTATTAAAAGACACCAAATCCCAGGACAATAAAAAATATGTGGTTTCGTTGATTTTGTTTAGTATTTTGATCGAAAATGTATCGCTTTTTAGCCAGTTTGCGATTTTATTGTCGTTTACAAGATTTAAAGGATACATGAAAAATGTGAGCAACATTATTGCGTGGACTTCTATCGACGAACAAATTCATGCTAATGGCGGAATTTATATTGTAAACAAAATACGCGAAGAATTCCCGGATTATTTCGATGAAGAAACTTTAACGCTTATCAGGGAAACAGTTAAGGACTCAATCAACGTAGAAGCAGACATATTAGACTGGATTTTTGAAGATGGTGAAATTGAAACAATCAAGAAAGCAGATTTGGTAAACTTTATGAAATTCAGATTAGACGAAAGTTTAACTCAAATCAATATTCCAACCATATTTAATGTTCCTGCCGATGATTATAAAGCAATGGCATGGTTTGAAGAAGAAGTTTTTGCCAACAGCCTTGATGATTTCTTTGCGAAAAGACCGGTAGAATATACCAAACACGACAAAAGTATTACGGCAAACGACCTTTTCTAAAACAGCAAATTACAATTATGAATACAATAGATACAATTTCAGGAAACAGCGCTCCGCTAAGCGAAGCAGACAATAAAATGTGGTGGAAAAACTCTGAAAGTGAGCAAATTTTAAATCGTGGATATCTTTTAAAAGGTGAAACTGTAGAAGGGGCAATAGACAGAATCTGTACCGCTGCAGCAAAAAGATTATACAAACCCGAGTTAAAAGAGTCTTTTGTAGAAATGATCGAACGCGGCTGGATGAGTATCAGTTCGCCTGTTTGGGCCAATATGGGAACAGAACGCGGTTTGCCAATTTCTTGTTTTAATGTTCACGTTCCGGATGAAATCGAAGGAATTACACATAAATTAGGTGAAGTAATCATGCAGACCAAAATTGGCGGAGGAACCTCAGGTTATTTTGGAGAATTGCGCGAAAGAGGAAGCGCCGTAACCGATAACGGAAAGAGCAGCGGGGCAGTAAGTTTTATGAAACTTTTTGATACTACAATGGATACCATTTCGCAAGGTGGGGTACGCCGTGGTGCTTTTGCCGCATACTTAGATGTAGATCATCCGGATATCGAGGAATTCTTGAAGATTAAAAGCATCGGAAATCCAATTCAGAACTTGTTTACAGGAATTTGTGTTCCGGATTACTGGATGCAGGAAATGATTGATGGCGATGCCGATAAAAGACAAATTTGGGCGAAAGTTCTGGAAAGCCGTCAGCAAAAAGGATTGCCTTATATCTTTTTTAGTGACAACGTAAATAAGAACAAACCACAAGTTTATAAAGATAAAAACCTGCGTATTAATGCCAGTAATTTGTGCAGCGAAATCATGTTGCCATCAAGCCTTGACGAATCGTTTATTTGCTGTCTTTCATCAATGAACCTGGAACTTTACGAAGAATGGAAAGATACTGAAGCCGTAAAATTGGCGATCTTTTTCCTGGATGCCGTTTTACAGGAATTCATCGAAAAAACAGAGGGGAATTATTACCTGGCAGCAGCAAACCGTTTCGCCAAAAGACACCGTGCACTTGGACTTGGAGTACTAGGATGGCATTCGTATTTGCAAAAAAATATGATTCCGTTTGAAGGTCTGGAAGCCAAAATGAAAACCACAGAAATTTTCAAACATATCAGTGACAAAGCCGATAAAGCCACTCAGGATCTGGCCCGGATTTATGGCGAACCGGAATTACTAAAAGGATACGGAAGACGTAATACCACCACAATGGCAATTGCGCCAACCACTTCATCATCAGCTATTTTAGGGCAAACTTCACCTGGAATTGAACCTTTTAGCAGCAATTATTATAAAGCGGGATTGAGCAAAGGAAACTTCATGCGTAAAAACAAATACCTTAAAGCCTTATTAGAAGAAAAAGGACTGGATAACGAAGAAGTCTGGAGAGAAATCATGCTCAATGGCGGAAGCGTGCAACACATGAGCCAATTGAGCCAAAACGAAAAAGATGTCTTTAAAACCTTTAAAGAAATCAGTCAGTTAGAGATTGTACAGCAAGCCTCAATCCGCCAGAAATATGTAGATCAGGGTCAAAGCATCAACCTGAATATCCCTTCTGATTTACCAATAAAAGAAGTAAACCGTTTGCTAATAGAAGCCTGGCAGCTCGGCATCAAAAGTTTGTATTACCAACGCAGCCAAAGTGTGTCTAAAGAATTGGTTACCAGTTTAGTTACCTGCAGCAGTTGCGAATCATAAAAGTAAAGGCTGTCTAGATTAGACAGCCTTTTTTATATCAAAATTTTGTGTCAAACCTTAGATTTCAGCCTGCTCAAAGTTTCCTGCGAAACATTAATATACGAAGCCACAATTTTGTTGGGTAAGCGTTTTACAATAGCCGGATTTATTTTAAGCAGGAGCTGGTATCGTTCGAGAGCATCCATAGTGGTAAACGACATCAGTCTGTTGGTATTATTGACATAAGCTCTTTCTAAGTATGCACAATAAAACAGCATCCATTCCGGTATGGTTTTGATTAAGTGATTAAAATCCTCATGGCTGATATACAAAAGCTCTGATTTTTCGATCACCTGAATATATTCTGTTGAAGGTATTTTGGTAATAAAACTCACCAATGCTGTGGCAATTTGGTTTTCGAAAGCAATATAACGGGTAACATCTTTTCCTTCTTCATTGATATAATAGATTCTCAAACAGCCTTTAGCCACAAAATAGGTATTCTGACTCGTTTGTCCTGCAGCAAGCAAGAGTTCGTTTTTACCTTGTTTTAAAGGCTTAAAATAAGACAAAATCGTATTGAGGTTTTCATCAGAGACCTCAATACGATTTTTTATATAATCAGCAAGTTGCCCGTATAACACTTCACATTTCAAATCTAACATTCGTATTTCACATCTAATATCTCAAACCTAACATTCAACATCTATCCAATATCCAAATATTCAAAATCCAACTATCCAATATCCAAAATCCAACCATCTAATATCTAATTATCTAACATCCAGCTCTAGTATCCAACTATCAAACATCCAACAATCTAATATCCAACAATCTAACATCTAACAATCTAACATCTAACCATCTAATATCCAACTATCCAACATTAAGCGCTATAATCTCTCACGAATTTTCGGTAATAAACAATATCTTCTATAGACAACACTACCAAATCGTGTTCTACTGCAAAGCTAATGATTTTGTCAAGTTTAGCCATACTGCCGTCTTCATTCATTAACTCGCACAAAACGGCTTCCGGCTGTAAACCGGCTAATTTCATTAAATCAACGCTGCCTTCGGTGTGTCCGTTGCGTTCGAGAACTCCGTTGTTTTTAGCCCGCAACGGAAAAATATGTCCGGGTCTTGCAAGGTCTGAAGGTTTTGCATTTACGGCACAGGCAGCCTGAATAGTCGTAATGCGGTCTGCAGCCGAAACCCCTGTTGTAACGCCCTCTTTGGCCTCAATAGTAATCGTAAAAGGCGTCTGAAAACTACTGGTATTTTCTTTTACCATATAAGGCAATTCAAGTTCATCGGCTTTTTCGTTGGTCAGGCAAAGGCAAACAATTCCGCTGCATTCACGTATCATCAGCGCCATATCCTGTACGCTCATGTGTTGTGCCGAAAAAATCAGGTCGCCTTCATTCTCACGGTCTTCATCATCGATTAGTAAAATTCCTTTTCCGTTTTGTAAATGTTGTAAAGCCTTTTCTACACGGTTTACGCTGGTTAAACCAAATTTTTCTAAGGGATATAGTACGGTGCTGATCATTTTACTTTGAATTTTTCTGAAATTAATAAGCAGCAAATCTAAAGTTGTTTAACATGCAAAAGTTTGATGTAGATCAATAAAACAAGTAGTTTTTAGACAGTCGCAGATTTGGAAAAAAAGATTATCACGAATTATTTTTCTTAGGATTGCGCATGAAAAATATTTTGAATCTTTTTAATCTGTACCATTTGTGGTAACCTTGGTCTAAACACGGGATAAAAAATAATGGGTATTAATTATTACCATTCCGGGCAAACAAAAATATTAAACCAGTTCAAGAAGTGTTTTAGTATCCATAACTTCAGCAAATTCGTGATGCAGACTTGCCAGCGAGATTTGGTGTACTAATTCCGAATCGTATTTTTCTCCGTTAATGCCAATGCGGTCAAAAGTGGCCGTAGCGTCTGAAATTAAATAAACCTCAAACCCAAAATTCCCCGCCATTCTGGCCGTTGTAGAAACACAATGATTGGTGGTAAGCCCTGCAATAACAATTTTTCGAATTCCGGCATCGTCTAATCTTTCTTTTAAATCAGTTCCTATAAAGGCGCTGTTGACATTTTTTGAAATAACAGGTTCACCTGCAATGGGTTTTACTTCGTTTTTGATTTCGAATCCGGGATGCGAAGGGTGTAATTTTGAATTGGGCTGCAAAGAACTATGAACGATATGAAAAACGGGTAATTTAAACGTTCGCCATTGTTCCAGGATTTGTGCCATTTTGGATTCAGCATCTTTATTGTTTCTATGGCCACCCCAATAATCCTCTTCATTAAAACCTTGCTGAACATCAATTAAAATTAAGGCTGTATTTTGGTCTCTAAGCTTCATCATTTTATAAATTAGATTGTAAGGTGCAAATATACCTTTGTATTCAGGAGCAGAAAAGGACAAAAGATAGTCGTTTTAAGACAAACGTTTTTGAATTGCTGTAGGCAAAGCGTCCAGATAAGTTTCAAGCACCACCCGCAATTGTTTCGAGGTTTTGTAACCGCATAAATGCGCAATATGTTCAATTTTATAATCTGAATTTGTGAGCAGGCTTTTGGCTTTTTCGATCCTTAATTTGGTACGATATTCTGCTATGGTAATTCCGGTTTGTTTTTTAAAAATCCGGGTAAGGTTTCGCGGGCCCAGGTGCACCAATTCGGCTAAAAAATCAATCGTGGAGGTTTTATCCAAATTAGAAATAATCCAGTCCTGAATGATGTGGACCTTTTCATCATGATGGTTTCTGTTCTGCAAATAAACACTTTCCTGTTCTTCATTTCCGTTTCTTCTTTTATAAACAACCAGTTCTTTGGCAATGGCAGCCGCAGTTTCTTTGCCGTGGCGTTCTTCTATAATATGCAAAGCAAGATCGATTCCGGTAATGATTCCGGCGCTGGTAAAAATATTTCCCGATTGGGTAAATAAAGTATTGTTTTGCGTTAGGGCAAGCGGAAAGTCTTTTTTTAGTTTTTCAACCAGTTTCCAGTGTGTCGTACATTCTTTATGGTCTAAAAGTCCGGCTTTCGCCAAAAGAAATGCTCCCGAACAAATACTGCAAAGCGTGGTTTGATGGAGATGTACTTTCTGAAGCCATTTAAAAAAAGAAGCCTCTTCTAATTCCAGATCAATTTGGCAGGTGCTGAAACCGGCAATAAAAACCAGATCATTTTGCTGCGGATTTGTTTTCGAAAAATGGGTGAGTGCCGCCAATTCTAATCCCGAAGAGCAAATAACAGACGACTGACTGCTGATAAATTTTAACTGATAAGGAAACCCTAACCGTATCGCTTCCTGAAAAACCTCCAAAACGCCGCTAAGGTCAAGAAGCGTCACCTGTTGCGGAATGTAAAAATAAACCGTTGCTGTTGTTTTCATTTTTCGTCTGTCTTAAAACGTGTGTTGCAATTAATGGACAATGGGTGGTAAATTCTGAAATACTTTCATCGTACTAAAGTGATGTAGTAGTCGTATTGCTAAAAAAAAAGCAGACCAAAAGGTAAATATATACAATCGATTATTATTTACAAACAGAGACTCAGGATGAATTTATAACCCTTACTAATTTTTGATATTTATGTAGCTAAAAGACTATTTAAAATTGACATTCATAAAAGATTCAGAATCTGTTTTAAAATTATATTTCCTAATGAAATAGGGGGCTTAGCACCCCATTTTAAAATAAAGAAATAATCTTATTTTTTTAATTTTAAGTAAAATACTGTGTTTTTCTTATTCCTGCTTATTTAAGTGTATATTTGAGATAAACCCCTATTCAAAAATGAATATTAAAGAGAACATAAAGATCTTACTTACGGATGATGATGAAGACGACAGAGAGTTTTTTGCTGAAGCAATAGAAGAACTGCATCTTAAAAATCCGGTTGAATTTTGTAAAAGCGGTGTAGAATTAATCGACCGTCTTTATGATACGGCTTTAGGGATTCCGGATATCATTTTCTTAGACCTTAACATGCCTATATTGTCGGGTTTCGAAACTTTGCAGCAAATTCGGGAAGATGCTAAATTTAAAGATATTCCGGTAATTGCTATTTATTCGACTTCGGCAACGATTGATGGCGTGCAAAATACTTTCGGGTTAGGTGCCAATGCCTATATCGTAAAACCCATTGCTTTTAGTGATTTAAAAAAATTATTAAAAAAGGTAATCGAGACCGACTGGAAAGAAAGATTACATCATGCAAAAATTGAATCTTATATCATTACAGTATAGATTTCAAGAAAAATGATATGGAATAGTGTTTATAATGCTATTCCTTAATACCTAAAAATTGAAATCATGCATACGCAAAAAAACAGTTTACCAAAGGCTACACGCCAGGATTTTCCTATTGTAGGTATTGGTGCTTCGGCAGGAGGACTGGAGGCTTTTAAGCAATTTATAGAAGCTATTCCTGCTGATTCTGAAATGGCGTATGTCATTGTGCAGCATTTACATCCACTGCATGACAGCATGCTGACAGAGCTTCTTTCGCGTGTTGCAAAAATTCCAATAAACGAAATTACCGATGATATTCATTTGGCCCCCAATACCATTTATGTCATTCCCGAGAATAAAATGCTTACTTCTTTTGATGGCGTTTTAAAATTAAGCCCTCGTGCAAAAGACACTAAAAATCAGGCCATAGACGTTTTCTTCAATTCCCTGGCCGAAGTTCATCTTGATCTGGCTTATGGTGTATTGCTTTCCGGAAACGGTTCTGACGGCACTATTGGACTTAAAGCCATCAAAAAACACGGAGGCGTTACTTTTGCGCAGGACATTGAGGCTGCCAATAACGAAATGCCACAAAACGCCATCAATGCCGGAGTGGTAGATTATGTATTATCGCCAGCCGAGATCGTGCAGAAACTCATTGAGCTTTCGAAAGAAAAAGAAACTTTTACCGAAGAAGATGATCCAAATGATGAAGTGGTATTTCAGGAGATTATTAAAATTTTACGTCATCACAGCGGGGTAGATTTTACCTATTACAAACAAACTACGATACGCAGGCGCATTGCCAGAAGAATGGCCCTGAGTAAAATTGTAAGTTTAAAAGATTACCTAAAAGTACTTCAGGGCGATAAACTGGCACCTGGGGATTTGTTCAACGATCTACTGATTCCCGTGACTGAATTTTTTAGAGATACCAAGATCTTTCAGATCATGAGAGAAAGAGTTTTTCCCTTATTAACCAACAGAATAACCGAAGGGAATGCCATACGTATCTGGATTGCAGGCTGTTCTACCGGCGAAGAAGCCTATACACTCGCCATTGCACTTCACGAATACTTAGGCGAAAACCTCGAAGGAAAAGAAATTCAGATTTTTGCTTCAGATATTTCAGAAGTGGCTATAGCCAAAGCCAGGATTGGGTTTTACAGAAAGTCTCAAATGCGAAATGTTTCTGAAACCATCCTGACCAAATATTTCACAGCCAATACAAACGGTTACAAGATCAAGCGGCAAATAAGGGATTTATGCATTTTTGCCGTACATAATTTTTTAACTGATCCGCCTTTTGCCAAAATGGACCTGATTACCTGTAGAAATGTATTTATTTACATGGACTCGTTTTTGCAGAAAAAATCCCTGACCACTTTTCATTATGCCCTGAAAGAAAACGGTTTTTTACTTTTAGGAAAATCAGAAACTGCCGTTCCGGCCGCAGAGCTTTTTCAGCCTTTTGAAAAAGCAGGAAAAATTTATACCCGGAAACAGGTTTCAGGCAGGTTTATACATTCCGGTATGGGAGGCAATGATAAATTAAATCGTTTAAAAACAGACATTCAAAGAAAAGAAATTATCAAAGAAGATTTTAGAAAAAGTGCCGAGTCAATTTTGCTTTCCAGTTATACGCCCGCCAGTGTCATTGTAAACGAACAAATGGACATTGTACACATTAACGGATCGATAGCCGAATTTATTGAACTTTCGACCGGAAAACCGACATTTAATCTCCTTAAAATGGCACGCGAAGGCCTGGCTTTTGAGCTTAGAAATACCTGGCATAAAGCCAAAGAAGCCAATGCCCTTGTAAAAAAAGAAGGAATTCAGGTTAAAAACAGAGGAACGATTAGCGAAATTACGATCGAAATTCGTCCGCTTGAAGATACTTCCGAGCCTTATTTTCTGGTGGTCTTTTATAAAAGCATCATTAGAAAAGAAGATGTTGTTTCAAGTGAATTCACAGTAGAAGAAATTAGGGAAAATGCCAGTCTGAGAAAGATTGCACAACTCGAAAAAGAACTCGCCAAAATACACGACGATGTAAATGCGATTAGCGAAGAGCAGGAAGCATCGAATGAAGAACTGCAAAGCGCCAATGAAGAATTACTGAGTGGGAGCGAGGAACTGCAAAGCCTGAATGAAGAACTCGAAACCTCTAAAGAAGAGTTACAATCCAGTAACGAAGAGCTTCTTCAAATCAATCAGGAACTATTAAACAAGCAGCAACAAATTAATATTTCAAAAAATTATACCGAAGCCATTGTAGCCACTCTTAGAGAACCTATTGTAGTTTTAGACACTAATTTAAGAATAAAAAACATCAACAGGGCTTTCTCTAAAAAATACAATATTGCCAAGGAAGAAGCGACAGGAAAGCTGATTTACGAGATTCAGAACCATCTGTTCGATAACAATCCCATGCGCTCCATGCTGGAGAAAATATTGCCCGAAAAAACACAACTTGATGATTACCAGATCTCAGTCAATCTTTTGCCTTACGGCGAAAGTATCATGCTGCTTAACGCCAGACAGGTAACCAATGAAGACAGCAAAGAACAATTGATTCTACTGGCCATTGAAGATATAACAGAACGTATCATTATCGAAAAAAGGCTACAGGTACTGTCAAGTGGCTTTGAATCAAAAGTAGCCGAACGTACTACCGATTTACTAACGGCAAACAAAGAACTCGAAAGTTCTGTAAAAAATCTAAACCTTGCCAATATTCAGCTACAGGAATATGCGTATGTAGCGAGCCATGATTTGCAGGAACCATTGCGCAAAATATTAATGTTCATCAGCCGACTTCTGGAAATGAATGAAGATTTTTCTCCCGAAGCATTGGTTTTAGTCCAAAAAATCAGTAAATCTTCGATAAGAATGAACACACTCATCAAAGATTTACTGGCCTATTCGTATCTTAACAATCCCGACAGGCAATTTGTAAAAACAGATTTAAACGTTATTATAGGCGATATTCTGGTCGATTTTGAGTTAATGATCGAAGAACGTGATGTAGAAATAACAGTAGGCAATTTACCTGTTATTATCGCAATTCCCCTGCAAATGAACCAGCTTTTTTATAATTTAATCAGCAATGCGCTTAAGTTTTATAAAAATGACGGGTCGATTTCTAAAGTCGGGATTAGCTGCCATAAATTGACAATCAGCCATGTAAAAAAATATCCGGCTTTAAATCCTGCTTTAACCTATTGCGAAATTATCATACAAGACAACGGTATTGGCTTTAACAAACAATATGAGAATAAAATTTTCACCATTTTTCAGCGATTACACAACAACGAAGTTTATACCGGAACCGGAATAGGCCTTGCCATTGGGAAGAAAATTGTAGAAAACCATAAAGGCATTATCTTCTCAAAAGCCGAAGAAGGTGTTGGTGCGGCATTTCATATCATAATACCCATGTAATGTATTTTAGCTCACTAAAAAAACAAATAAACTGATTGCGAATATGAGATAACCGAAATCCTAAAGTTACAGGATCTGTTTTTTAACATGTAGTAATCTCATGCAAATAAGTGGTTTATATAGCCCAATATAAAATTATTTCTTATTATGACGACAAATTTAGGCTCTCCTACAGCCACTGACTTTTTAGATAATCTAAAAAACAAAACCGCCGCCGCGCACAAAAATCTGGAACAATTATCCGTTTCTGCCTCGATACTTTCTCCTGATCTTCAAATAGACGATTACTGCCATTATCTGGCGCTAATGTATGAGGTGCATAAAAGCACACAGGAGCATGTTTTTCCCTTATTATCAGCCATTTTCCCTGATTTGGAAGAACGAAAAAAAATGCATTTAATCGAAAACGACCTCGATTTTCTGAACCATAAAATTACAAAGTCAGCTCCCGTTTTTAACCATCAAAATCTAACCATTCCGTTTGCACTCGGGATCTTATATGTGGTAGAAGGATCTTCGCTTGGCGGGAGGTTTATTCTTAAAAACCTTGAAACCGTTCCGGTTTTAAGTAACCAGGGCGGTATTTCTTATTTTACAGGATATGGTAATAAAACAGGCAGTTACTGGAAACAGTTTTTAAGTGTACTTACCAATTATCAACAGGAGCATAATGTCGAAGACGAAATTATTAAAGGCGCTGTGTATGCTTTTGATCGTATTCACAATCATTTTCTGAATACGGCTAAAAATGAAAATTAAAGATATTGTCAACCGCGATGTAGTCACCTTAATCAATTGTGAGCACGAACCCATACATATTCCGGGAAGCATTCAGCCGCATGGCTTTTTGCTTGGCATAACCTCGTATTGGAAAATTGATTTTTGTACCCCCAATATTTCAGATTTTCTGGATTTGACATTTGATCAGATACTTGGAGAAAAATTTGATACCATTTTTGGAATAAATGCCCAAAAAGAATTAAATGAGTACATCAATGATAGTAAAGTGCCGCTTGTTTTTCCTCTCGAATTAACACTTATGGGCCGCCATTTTCAGGTAACGATTCATAAAAGTGACACGATTTATATTCTCGAGGCTGAACCACAATCCTCAGGAAAAGAGCAATTGGCCAATATATATGCGCAAACGATTCAGTTTGTGTCTGATATGAACAATACCCGAACCCTGAAAGATCTGTGTGCTCTTGTTGCCGAGGCAACCCGTACCATAACCGGCTACGACCGTGTCATGATTTACAGATTTGATGCCGATTACAACGGTGAAATTTATGCCGAAAACAAAAGGGATGATCTCGAACCTTTTCTGGGGCTTCATTATCCGCATACGGATATTCCGAGTCAGGCAAGGGAATTGTACATGAAAAACCAGATACGGTTAATAGCTGATATTGGTTATCAGCCCGTTCCTATTTTTACGATTGATGATCAGGAAAACAAAAACCTCGATTTAAGCCTTTCTGTTCTTAGAAGTACGTCGCCCATTCATGTAGAATATTTAAAAAATATGGGTGTTGGCGCTACTTTAACCATTTCGCTCATTCACCACAATCGTTTATGGGGACTGATTGCCTGCCACCATTATTCGCCAAAAAATATAGCGCCCGAAATTAAGCTGGCAGCCAAACTTCAGGGGCAGTTTATTACCTCTCAGATCGATTTGCGGCAATCTAATGACGAATACGAAATTGCCCGTAAAACCAGCAGGGCACTCGAACGGTTAACGGCCTTAAACCTTCCGCTCGAACAGCGTTCTTTTCAAATTATCTGCGAAAACCCTGATTTACTAAAACTTTGTAATGCCGCCGGAGTTTCGATTTGCATGGGAGATAAACTGTACAAAAGCGGACTCACCCCATCTGATAAAAAAATAAAAAAAATCATTTCAGGCATGAAGGTTTATGAGTATACACGAACATTCAGCACCAGTAAACTCAGTGATTTTGTTTCGGATTTAGACGGTTACGAAGACGTTTCGGGTATTATTTACCATTCGCTGGGCAATGGCAACACTATTATCTGGTATAAACCTGAAACAGTGGCCGAAATAAGCTGGGCAGGAGATCCCGAGAAAGCGATTGTTAAAGACAGTAAAGGGCTGCATCCCAGAAATTCGTTTCACTTATGGAAACAGATTGTAAAAAATCAAAGCAGCATCTGGCTACAGCCCGAAATTAATGCCGCCGCAAGTTATGCCCACGCCCTGCACAACCAGATTATTATGTTGCTGCTAAGCGAGGAAGAAGAAAAATACCGCAGTCTGAGTGAAGTGCTGAAAGAAACCAATTCAGAGCTTGAAAACATCAACTGGATCAGCACGCACGACTTACAGGAACCTTTGCGCAAAATTCAGTTTATAACCTCAAAAGTGCTTTCAGATACTACCGAAATTCCCTCGGTAGCGATTATTGACTCTTTGCAGCGCGTGACCAAATCGGCCAATCGAATGCAAAATCTACTAATCGATATTCTCAAATACACCCGAATAAAACACACAAAAGAATCTGTTCAAAAGGTGAGCCTCAATTATATTTTAGAGGAAACCTTGCAGGAAATGAAAGAAATCATCATCGAGAACAAAGCCGTTTTTGACTGCGATAGCCTGCCGGATGTGCATGCTATTCCGTTTTTAATGAAACAGCTTTTTTCTAATATCCTGCACAATTCACTTAAATACGCGTCGCTGGAACGATTGCCCGTTATTACCATAACAAGTTCAAAAGCACCCGAAATAAACGAATACTCGAATAAAGTCTATTGCCATTGGGTTACTTTTTCAGACAACGGAATAGGCTTCGAACAAGAATACGCCGAGTCGATCTTTAAAATATTTACAAGACTGCACACTCTGGAAAAATACGATGGTTCAGGCGTTGGGTTGGCACTCTGCAAAAAAATAATGCAAACCTGCAACGGCAATATCCGCGCCGTAGGAGAACTCAATAAAGGCACAGAAATCACGATTTATTTCCCATGTGATCCTTCGGATTCATTGACCTGATAGAAACTAAAAAAATAGATAAAGAATGTATGTTATGCCCAGAATTGGTATTGGCCGGATGAAGAATATAATAAAGAACCAAAAGGCATCACTTTCTCAAAAGCCAAAGAAGATACAGAGGTAAAATTACGTATTGTAGTTCCGGTTTAAGAGGGAATTACTGTTTTAAATCAAAAGACGTTATCAAAATCAATATTTTGCCTTTGTAAAGTTCTTGCTCTGAAAGAGTCTTAGCAATAGCATGGTGCGAAGCACTATGAATAGAAAAAGATTGTTGTTTTAGCCCTGTAGGGGCGAAAGACTAATCTCAAACATTTATCATATGTTAAGTGGTATTTTCTATGAAAATTACCTTTTCTTTTTTTGAATTTATTGTCTATTTGCTTTAGCCCTTTCAGGGCAATGATAGAGCCTAATTTAGTTCGTAGTGCGTTGCACTACGCTATTGCTTGTTAGGCTTTCAGCCTATTTTTTAAGGTTTCGAACACTTTTGGCGTCCCGCTTGTGCCAGCATGGGAAAAGATTTGCCCGCTGTGTTAAGTTTTCCGATTTCGTACCCATTATAATATTTCTTTTTTAACTTCTGAACTTTTGACTAATTAAGCCCTTTTTGACCAGCATTGTTGCTGCGCAGTATCCTGACTTCGCAGAGGGGGAAATCGATTGGAGTCGATTTGTGACCAATAGAAAGCAGCTTCTCGGGCATGTTGCTGGATTAATGGTCCAATTATGTGTGCCATCTGTTACCCATGTTTGCTTTGCTTTTCCACTTGCTCACTCATCTTCAGCGCATTGAAAATTAAATGCCATTGCTGCCCATCGTGGTAAGCAGCACCACCTAAACCAGCCATCAGCATTACATCATCGCCAACAGAGAGATTGCCAGAGCATATTTTGATTTCATCAGGAATTGGCGCATCAATGATCTTGCCTTTCTCATCCAATACCCATAAACCGTAATCCGATGTGCACCAGAGCTGATTTTTGAACCACACCATGTCTTTATATGGTAACGAGAATCCGCCGTTGTCGATTTTCTTCCAGGTATCGCCTCGACCTTTGAAAAGGGCTCCAGATTGTGCTCCGATATAAACATATCCGTCACCACCACAACAAACAGCGTGAAGATACATGTTGGAAGGAAAGGCAATTTGCTGCCATTGCTTACCATCGAAATGGAAGACATGTCCTTCTCCGCCTACGACGTATAGGTCATCAAACGAGAACCCGTCAATATCCCGGAAGGTATTTTTGCTGGCCCAATCAACGGTATATTCCTTTTCTGATTTGACCATTGGCAGGTTTAGACACAGCGACTGCCATTGATCCGGCCCCACGCGATAACAAACCGAGTTGGAGCCGCCTACGGCATATAGTCGCCCCTGAATGGTTTTAATGCCTACGACGGCACTGCGCATGGGGCCTTCCATGCTTTTGGGTATTCGTTTTTCTACTTTATCCTCGCCGTTACCTCGGGCATAGACTTGCCCGTCAAGATCGACGCATACGACCTGATTCCATTTTGCTTCTAGCGTTGCACCAATTTGCATCCTTTCAAAATTATTTACTTTGGTACTGCCTAATCTTTTTTCTAGAGGTTCATCTAAGTAAAAACCGACCTCTCGCTTACTGACAGTATGCTCACTTAACACACCTGCATTTTCACTTTCTTTTTGATTGCGGGCAGAAAAATGAAAATATTGTTTATTTCTCACAGCACAGTCGGTTATGGAGTAACCGTGCAATTTTTCTTTAAACTGATTCAGTGTAATTAACATTTTTTCTTCCTTATTAATCTTTACTTATTTATTGCCGCCTTCGCCTTGGGTGGTTCCACTTTTCTTCTTCCCGGCAACCGCAGGCATGTCCTTGATACATTTCGTTTTGTAGTAATTATCAAGCCGTGCTTTGAGACAATCTTTACTACAGTTGGATTCTGGAAATACCGTGCGAACCCCTTTGATTCCTAAGTCGCGAGCTTTCTCATAGCTTATGGTGTCCCTACCGCCAAACTATTTAGCACGATGTTCATTGATGTGTTTCAGCAGATTATCGTGCATCAGTCCATGAGTACCATTACTGTTGTTAGTACCTTCAACGCAAACTGTTGGAGCATCTCCTTTTTTATATCCAGGACAATTACCATCTTTCGTCATCTCATCAGACAATATATGGTGCCCACTTTGCCATGGGCAGCAACCTTGCCCGGATAGATATTCTGGAAAATTAGTTTCCCGCTGTGTGAAGTTTCCCGATTTCGTACCCATTACAATATTTCTTTTTTAACTTCTGAACTTTTGACTAATTAAGCTCTTTTTGACCAGCATTGTCGCTGCGAAGTGAGGAGACTTCGCAGAGCGGGAGAGAGGGATGATTCGATGTTCCACCAATAGTCTCTGGTTTTTATGCTTCGTCTTCAATAGGGAGGTCACAAGTAAACAAGGTTTCCCAGCGTTCGCCGTCGTACACCGCAGCGCCTCTTTGACCACATACCAGCATGCGTTTATTGTCAGGAGAAATATCAATCCGACCGCAAAGTACAGCGACATCTTCGGGGATAGGCTTGTGCTTGGAATCCTTGGCTAATACCAATTGGTCGTTTTCCAATACCCAGATACCGTAGTCATTGGCAAACCACACTCGGCCATCGAACCAGGCGCTATCGAAAAAGGGCAAAAATTCCGAATTCTCTATTATTTTTTTCCAGGTGGAATTTCGACCTAACCAAATAGAACAGTCCTTATCAGAAATATACACATTACCATCGTCAGCACATGTCACAGTTGATAATTCAATGTTTGTTGGGAAAACAATTTGTGTCCATGCATTACCATTAAAATGATAAACAGTGCCTACATCTCCTACTGCATACATGTCAGCTTCTGAAAAACCCGCCATATCACGAAAATGAAATGAGTGGCTATAGTCACCACTGATCATCTCATTAGGAATTGGCAATGTGGAAAGATTATTTTTCCAATGGTCTTTTCCTAAACGCTTATATATTCGTAAAGCTCCGCCTAATGCGTAAACATTTTGCCCAACTCTTACTATTTTAGAGATTGTACTGACCCTTTTTACTCCTGGCAGAGTACCGTCAATATGATCTTCAAAGTTATTGTCCCAACTAAATACGAATAGATCGACATCCACAGAAACATAGTCCTCTTTTCCGGGTATCATAACCGTGGCAATTGTTGAAAAGTCAAAATACTCTGTTGTAACAGCATAAAATCTTTTTTCTATAGGGCGCTCAAGACTAATAAATAAGAATTTTGTTTTTGGCTTTGGGTCACGGTACTGTAATTTATTATTATTATTTTCTATAAGAATAAATGCGTATTTATTTTCGTTAAATCCACACACGCCGTCAAAAATAAAATATCCATCTAAAAATTTGTTCTTTGTTATATCGTCGAAAATCATATTTATTATTATTATTATTTTCTATAAGAATAAATGCGTATTTATTTTCGTTAAATCCACACACGCGGTCAAAAATAAAATATCCATCTAAAAATTTGTTCTTTGTTATATCGTCGAAAATTATACCTTAACTTTCCAACTGTTTACGATCAAAAAGAACGCTCCAAGTTTGACCATCATAAAGAGCTGCGCCATCATTACCACATATTAGTAACTTCTGTTTATCAAAAGACACGTCGATACGGCCACACAATCCTTTCTGAATATATTCAGGAATCGGCTTTTGTTTTAACTTATCCGCTCTAACCAGTTCACCATCTTCAAGCACCCAAACGCCATAATCATTAGTGCACCATAGCCGATCATCAAACCAAACACTATCAAGGAATCTCAGCGGCATTTTTTTGTCGGTCAGGATATTCCACGTCGAATTCCTTCCAATCCATACATGCCCTTTACGGCTAGTGATATAGACGTAGCCATCCTCAGCACATACTACAGTGTATAAATCTTGATTGGTTGGAAAAACTATCTGCTGCCAATTCTTTCCATTGAAATGCCAAACGACCCCAGCTTCTCCCACGGCATAGATATCTTTTTCTGAAAATCCAGCCATATCACGAAGGCTGTAATTTAAATTATTTTTTGAAATAAAATCATCAGAAATAGGTATCGTTCCTGAAAAATCTTCCCATGTGTCTTTTTGGATTCTTCTATATACCCTAACCGGATTTCCTATGGCATATATTGAATTATTTATTCTAACTACTTTTGATATGCTACTGACTAAGTCCGTATTGAATAATGAATTGTTAATTGGTTGTTCAATATTATGATGTCCTTTAATCTCACAACCAAAAACAAGGCAATTAGTCTCTACTATTACAAATTCATTTTTATTTGGTACTTGTGTAGCGCTAATAGTTGCATATAAAAAATTCTCAAAAGTTGCTAAAAAAAACCTACTTTCCAATGGTTTTTCTAAATTTGCAAACAAAAATCTTTTACGAGGTAATGGATCTGGATGCGTGCTATTTATATCTTCGGATAGAAGGAATCCATATGTCCCATCAAAAGGACCAAAGGTAGCATCACAAATACCAAATCCTTTACCTATTTCATTCCATGTCTTTTTATCAAAAATCATTTTTATACTATTTTAATAAGGTGCTGCAATAGTTTGCCAAGCACTACCATTGAACGACCATACTTCTGTCTGGTTTGCAATTATTAGCAAACCATCGTAAGCATCCAAATGACCTGTAATAGGAATAGGTTGACCATCGTGCTCTACGGGCAATAAGCTTTTGCCATCCCATACACAAAACTCATAATCCGAACTTAGCCACAGTTTATTGGAGAACCAGACTATATCGTTCCATAGTAATGAAGAGTTACCCTCATAAACTCTCTTCCAGCTAGTGTTACGCCCAGACCACAAATCTCCCCTCTCTGCACCAATATAGACTTGACCATCAGGAGCGCAAACCACTGTATTTAATTGCACATTAGTAGGAAAGACTATGGCGCGCCATTGAGTACCATCAAAATGCCAAATATCGCCATGGCCACCAACAGCATACATATCAGTCTCTGAAAAAGCATCAATATCTTTGAAGCCTTGCTCAATAGATGAATCTACTTTGGGAAACCCTTTTTCATGTTTCACCCATACTCCAATATCAGACCGTTTATATACTTTTCGTCCTAATCCTACAGCATAGGCATAATTGTTAATACATTTAATTCGTTGGATAATTGGCCAACTATCTTTATCAATATACTCATTAGGCCATGATGATCCACTACCTACTACATATGTTTGCCCGTCACTATTACGCGCAGTGAGCAATCCCTGCCCTTTGGGAATTCTAGAAACTCCCAGCGTAGGTTTATTAAATCCCGTAACGCCTACGCCTCCATAACGAAAATCTAAACGCTCTTCATCCAGAAAAATACTTACCAGTTCAGATGGGATATCATGCTCGAACACTGATGAAGCAGCTTCTGGAGACAAATCCTTTCGAAGACATAGGTATACAATATTTTTGTCACGAATAGCGCAATCTATAATTAACCATCCTTTAAACCATTTAAGCCACCCTTTTTTATTAATAAAATAATCCATTTCGATATTTCTTTTTTAACTTCTGAACTTTTGACTAATTAAGCTCTTTTTGACCAGTATTATCGCGGCGAAGTCAGGAGACTTCGCAGAGCGGAGGGAACAGTCGCTATCATTGTTGTGTAAATATTTAGTCCAAATAAGGCGCAACAATAAGCTTCCAGGTTTTTCCGTCAAAGCCATAAACAAATTCAGGACCCGCAACAACCAGTAATCCATCATATGCATCCATATGACCATAGGCAGACACAGGCTTACCATTTTCTTCTACGACTTTGAGTTCGCTCCCATCCCATAGGCGCAATTGGTAATCCGAGGCTAACCACAATTTTCCATCAAACCAAAATGCATCATTCCAAAGAACAGGAGAACTTCCTTCGTATATTCTTTTCCAAGTATCACCTCTGCCAACCCATAAACTACCACCTTCTCCTGAAACATATACGTTTCCGTCAGGAGCACATGTCACAGTGCTTAGCTGCGCGTTGGATGGAAAACCTAACTGTTTCCAATTCTTTCCGTCAAAATGCCAGATGTCACCGCAGCCACCAACTGCGTACATATCACTCTCGGAAAAAGCATCGAGGTCGTTAAAGCCCATGTGCAAATGTTCAGGGACTTTTGGAAGTTCGGCAAAAGGCTCCCATTTTGCAACTTGGATTCTTTTGTAAATTCTGCGACCACTGCATACAGCATAGGTATAGCTGTTGATGCACTTGAGTCTATTTGCAAATGGTCTTTGTCCATTCGCAATATGTTCCATAGGCCCATCACCATTCCCCATGGGCCAAACATCACCATCATCATTTCTAGCAGCAATTAATCCAGAAGGTCTTGAAAAAGGACTTCGGGAAACACCGATTAAAGGCAAATTCATACCGGATAATTTTTGACAACTCCAATTGCTACCATCAGGCTCGTCCAGATAAACAGCAATAATTTTTGATGGAATCTCGTGATCGAACATTAATGACGCTTTTTCAGGTGGTATTTTTTCCTTGACCCCAAAATAGATAATATTTCTATCGCGGACAGCACAATCAATGATGACGTTTTGATAAAAAGTTTGGTGCCAATCTTTTTTGGCTAAAAATGGCTTCATATATCCCTGCTGTGTTAAGTTTCCCGATTTCGTAACCATTACAATATTTCTTTTTTTATCTTCTGAACTTTTGACTAATTAAGCCCTTTTTGACCAGCATTGTCTCTGCGAAGTCAGGAAACTTCGCAGAGCGGAGGGAAGAGTCGCTATCATTGTTGTGTAAATATTTAGTCCAAATAAGGCGCAACAATAAGCTTCCAGGTTTTTCCATCAAACCCATAAACAAACTCAGGCCCCGCAACAACCAACAATCCATCATGTGCATCCATATGACCATAGGCAGGTACGGGTTTGCCGTTTTCTTCTACGACTTTGAGTTCGCTCCCATTCCATACTCGCAACTGGTAATCCGAGGCCAACCACAATCTTCCATCAAACCATATAACGTCATTCCAAAGAATAGAAGCACTTCCCTGATAGACTCTTTTCCAGGTATCACCTCTGCCAACCCATAAACTACCACCTTCTCCTGAAACATATACGTTTCCGTCAGGAGCGCATGTCACAGTGCTTAGCTGCGCGTTGGATGGAAAACCCAACTGTTTCCAATTCTTTCCATCAAAATGCCAGATATCACCGCAGCCGCCTACCGTGTACATATCGTTCTCAGAAAAAGCATCTAGATCCTTAAATCCCATATTCAAATGCTCAGGAATTTTAGGAAGGTCTGCAAAAATTTCCCAATTTGCAACCTGGATCCTTTTGTAAATTTTTCGAGCGCTACAAACTGCATAGGTATAGCCATTGATGCATTTGAGCCTATGCGGAAATGGCTTTTGTCTATTTGCAATATGTTCAATAGGCCCAGAAACATCTTTTCCTACAGGCCATACATCGCCATCTAGATTCTTTGCAGCAACTAACACCAACGGCTGAGTATTTTTTACGCCCCATGCCCCCAAAACAGGAAGGTTGAAGCCTGCTAAGCCCTGATGGCTTCTTTGGTTGCCGCTTCTTGGCCGAGAGAGAGAGAAGGTAACTACTCTTGTAGGAATATCATGATCCAACATCATAGACATCTTTTCAGCATCAACCTTCTGCCTTAATAAAAAGCAAATAATGTCTTTTTCTCTGAATGTTGCATCAACAATTAACCATCCTTTGAAACTTCCTTCCCAGCCATCTCTATTCAATATAGGTTCCATTACAAGCTCTCTTCAGTACTATCTGTTGATTTTCCTTGCTCATTAACGACACTTTTTCAGGTGGTATTTTTTCCTTGACCCCAAAATAGATAATATTTCTATCGCGGACAGCACAATCAATGATGACGTTTTGATAAAAAGTTTGGTGCCAATCTTTTTTGGCTAAAAATGGTTTCATATATTTCTGTTGTGTTAAGTTTCCCGATTTCGTACCCATTATAATATTTCTTTTTTTAACTTCTGAACTTTGACTAATTAAGCCCTTTTTGACCAGCATTGTTGTTGCGAAGTCAGTAGATTTCGCAGAGTGGGGGATGATTCGACCTTCCACCAATAGTCCCTGGTTTTTATGCTTCGTCTTCAATAGGGAGGTCACAAGTAAACAAGGTTTCCCAGCGTTCGCCGTCGTACACCGCAGCGCCTCTTTGACCACATATCAGCATGCGTTTATTGTCAGGAGAAATATCAATCCGACCACAAAGTACAGCGACATCTTCGGGGATAGGCTTGTGCTTGGAATCCTTGGCTAATACCAATTGGTCGTTTTCCAATACCCAGATACCGTAGTCATTGGCAAACCACATTTGGCCATCGAACCAGGCACTATCAAAAAAGTACAGCGACATATCTCCATCAGTCAGTTTTTTCCATTTTGCACCTCGTCCGACCCAGACGGCGCAGTTTTTGTCGCTAATGTACGCTTGGCCGTTGCCCGCACAAGTGACGGTTGTTAATCTAATATTAGTTGGGAAAGCTAGCTGATCCCATTTCTTTCCATCAAAGTGGAATACAGAACCTGCATCACCAACAGCATATAGATCTGACTCTGAAAAACCGGCCATATCACGGAAGAAATAATCCGTTGAGGCGGTATCATCAATAAAGTCTTTAGGAACAGGTAATGAGTTTAGGTTATCTGACCACTTAACATGACCTTCTCGTTTATAAATACGCCAGCCACTTCCTAAAGCATAAATATATCCATTGACCCGAACTACTTTTGCAATAGAACTGATGAAATTACAATCAGGTATGTTATTAGGGATTTTATTTTCAAACTCGTTATCCCAACTAAATACAAATCCACCTGTATCTACAGAAACAAAATCTTCTTTACCGGGTGCAGTACCTGCACTGATTGTCGAAAAATCAAATTGTTTTGTATTCATTGCATAAAAACGCTCATCAATTGACCGAGATGTTTTTATAAATAGAAACTGTGTTTCAGGTAGAGGATCACGATACTGATGTTTATTTTTATCATTCTCTAACAATAAAAAACCATAGCGATCTTCCTCAAAGCCAAAGCATCCGTCATAAACAAAGTAGCCATCTAAAAATTCTTTTTTTGTTGTTTCATCAAAAATCATTTTTCTACTATTTTAATAAGGGGCTACAATAGTTTCCCCTGCTGTTAAGTTTCCCGATTTCGTAACCATTACAATATTTCTTTTTTTATCTTCTGAATTTTTGATTAATTAAGCCCTTTTTGAGCAGTATTGTTGCTGCGAAGTCAGGAGACTTCGCAGAGCGGATTACTATTTAATTCGCTTTCAACACACTTCCATACATTAATTTCAGATAATATTTTTGGGCACAAGCCTAAATCAATTAATCCAATTGCAGCTACACCTAAAAAATTCTCACTATAAAAATCAAAAGAACGGTGTAATAAACTTAAACGCGATGGCTTAACAACTTTCATATTGTGTTTTACTCATTCCCATACACTACTGATAAGACAGCAATTCCGTCTCTATCTCATTTTTTTATCGCTATAAAAGCTCCCAAAGCGCATATTACGACCGTAAAAAAAATAAATGCATATGACAAAAACCTTCCCACCTCAAAAGGAATATATCCCCTATTAGCTAACACCATCACAATTGCCCCCCCTATGGCCATCAGCACAAGTAAAGTAAGCAGTAAGATTAAAAATATTTTCATACAATATGTCTAAGTATAAATCGTTATAGAAGTCATTCTCAGATTAATATTTATTTGGGCTAAAATAATTGCCTGCGTTTGAACTTTAGCGCCTGCTTTTTTGATAGTAAATCCATTATCTTCATTACCAAATGATTTAAAAGTATAATCAGCAATACCATGATCATTGGAAAACCACATTTTGTCATCAAACCAGGCAGCGTCGACAAATGGACGAAGTACATTAGTTTCAGATATTTTTTTCCAAGTATTATTTTTCCCTTGCCAAACATGTCCCTTTTTATCAGTAATGTAGACCCAACCATCAGCCGCACAACTAACTGTGCACAGATTTAAATTTGTTGGAAAAACCAATTGCTCCCATTTCTTTCCATCGAAGCGGAAAACTGTTCCTTTTTCGCCGACAGTATACATATCTGAATCTGAGAAACCAGACATGTCCAATAATGAATTCGATATTACGGCATCAATGCGTTTTTCTTCAGAAGAGTCAAATAGCTCTTTGGGAATAGGAATCGTAGTGCTATGTAGTTCCCATGACTTTTCGCCTAAGCGTTTATATATTCGATTGGGCCATCCAATTGCATAAATAGTGGCGTTGACACGTATAACTTTTTTAATTGAAGACAGGTAGTCATCTGTACCAGATAATGCTCCATCTATACTAGGTTCTACTCCGTCATAATCATGGCTATAAGATAAAACTTGGCGCTGGATATCTACAGCAACAAACTCAGGAGTTGAAGTAGAACTAGCTGCTATTCTGGAAAAGCTAAATTCTTCAGTTTCAAGGCAATAAAATCTATTTTCTACAGGTCGTTCTCTTCGAGCAAAAACAAATCTAGTAACAGGTAGTGGATCTCTACCTGACTCTTTATCCTCGACAAAGATAAAAGCTAATCTGCCATCAAATCCATAGGCCCCATCATAAACCCCAAATCCTTTACCTATTTTATTCCATGTCTTTTTATCAAAAATCATTTTTCTACTATTTTAATAAGGTGCTACAATAGTTTCCCCTGCTGTGTGAAGTTTCCCGATTTCGTAACCATTACAATATTTCTTTTTTAACTTCTGAACTTTTGACTAATTAAGCTCTTTTTGACCAGCACTATCGCTGCGAAGTCAGGAGACTTCGCAGAGCGGGTTGAGTTGCTTTGTCATCGATCCAGAAACGATCACCAAAAGCCACAATATTTTTTTGTATTTGCTCAATTTTGATTTGAGCCATACAGGCTGTTTTTTCTGCTTGGTGGTTTGTGTAGACGTAGCCACTAACGAGAAATTCGGCAAGAGATTTAGGAATACCTAGGTCAAGAACACCATTACCATTTAACTCATTTTGTACTAATTTCCATAAGTCAGTCTCAGCTCTTAACTTTGACTGTGGCTCCATACTTATCATTCCTAGTAATGCAACACCAAGAATATCTTCTGTTTCAAATCGAAAAGTACGATTTAACAAACTTAATCGAAAGGGTTTAACTACTCTCATTGTGTAGGCGAGTCAATTACGATAACAGGAGAACTCACATTATGTAATCCTTCTTTTATTTTTTTAGGATCATACCTAATATCAATAATTTGTTTAGGTTGAAATTTTGAAAGGTGTGTGACTGCAATATCCTCCTCTACTTCTGCTTCTATTATTTTCCCGTTTTCTAGCTTAAATGTCACATTCAATACAACAGTTGGAAAATCAGGCCCTGCTCGCAGAAAGGGGGCCATTCTTATATTTAAAATTTCAGCAGCTGTTTTTACGCCCGACTTTCGCAAAGTATCCTTTTGTCGGTCTACTCGACCATTAACCCATAGAACGATAGCAAAAAAAAGAATTGGAAAAAAAATTACAAAAAAAGCCCATACTGGCATAAAGCACCATCTACTCTGAAAGTTCAATTTCATAAACCCCCTGCTGTTAAGTTTCCCGATTTCGTAACCATTACAATATTTCTTTTTTTATCTTCTGAATTTTTGATTAATTAAGCCCTTTTTGACCAGTATTGTTGCTGCGAAGTCAGGAGACTTCGCAGAGCGGAGGTCTACTATTCAAGTCGCAACCGGTTAAACAGTAGTTCCCATGTATGACTATCATATAAAGCGGCACCATTCTTTCCACAAATCAGCATCTGCTTTTGGTCAGGTGATATATCGATACGACCACAGACTTCTATCATTTCTTTTGGCATAGGTTTTATTTTTGTTTTATCTGCAGGGACTATTTTATTGTCGTCTAACACCCACATCCCGTAGTCATTGGAAAGCCAAAGACGATTATCAAACCAAGCACTGTCAAAATAAGAAAAATCACTCTTCTGTTCAACAATTTTTTTCCAAATGCTTCCCCGTCCCTGCCAAATATTGCAAAATTGATCTGTGATATATACAAAACCATCGCCAGCACAAACGACTGTGTTTAAATCGCCGTTAAATGGGAATGCGATATTCTTCCAAGTGTTTTGCTCATAGTGATAAACAACCCCCCCTCTACCAACAGCATACATATCCTGCTCCGAAAAACCTGCTAAGTCCAAAAATCTAGAGCTTGTTTCAGCTTTTAATCTGAACCTTAATTCACCGCTGAATAAATCGGAAGAAACTGGAATATTTGTACTATGTAATAGCCATTTATTTATTCCAGAACGCTTATAGACACAAAAAGGAAAGCCGATTGCATAAACAGATGCTCCAACACAAACAACTTTTGAAAATTTGGCTAATAAGTTTTCATATCCTGGGATTGCACCATCAAAATCTTCAAGCTCTTCTGAAGGGTTGTTATAATCGTAAGCGTAAATATTTCTTCCAATATCAGCAATAACAAACTCTGGCGGTACAGTGTTACTGGCAGCGACAGTCGCGAACTCTATTCCATCAAATCCCAAAGCAAAAAAGCGTCTTTCAATGGGTCTTTCCAGACGAACAAAAAGGAATAGTGTTTCTGGTATAGGGTCCATACCTGTATCTGAGTCTTCAACCAATACAAAACATAATCGATTATTTACACCAAAAGCACCATCATAAACCCCAAATCCCTCACCAAATTCCTTCCAAGTCTTTTTATCAAAAATCATTTTTCTACTATTTTAATAAGGTGCTACAATAGTTTCCCCTGCTGTGCGAAGTCTCCCGATTTCGTACCCATTATAATATTTCTTTTTTAACTTCTGAACTTTGACTAGTTAAGCTCTTTTTGGCTAGGATTGTCGCTGCGAGGTTAATAAATTCAAATTTCATTATAATTAGTAATGAATTTTACCTTTAAAAGTTTTTTTTATAACACTTTAAGACATTTTATATAACCCGCTTGTGAACCCAAAGTTTATATGTAGAATTACAATTAAGTTGATACGCACGAGCGGGATGCAAGAAGTGTTCGAAACCTATTGCTCTGAAAGAGCCTTAGCAATAGCATGGTGCAAAGCACTATGAATAGAAAACGATTGTTGTTTTAGCCCTGTAGGGGCGAAAGCCTAATCTCAAACATTCATCATATGTTAAGTGGTGTTTTCTATGAAAGTTGCCTTTTCTTATTTGAATTTATATTGTCTATTTGCTTTTGCCCTTTCAGGGCAATATTCATCCTTAATTTAGTTTGTAGTGCGGTGCACTACGCTAGTGCTTTTGGGCTTTCAGCCCATTTAGAAGGTTTCGCAGCACTTATGATTTATTTTTTAGAATTACTCATAAAAACGTATGATGCACAACCCAACAATACAGTTTTACTAAAACCCGTATAAATACGTATTGTTTTGTCTGTCTTTGTTACTATATATTGTTTAAAACTAATAGTAGTGAATTTTGGTTTTACGGTAATAGGTAATAAAAGTGGGAGATTTATTTTGCTTTGTCAGCTAAACTAATTTCGAGTTTGGCTATGTATTCTTCGTTTTCATCTAAAACATAAGGATTTAGTTGTAAAGCATTTTCCATAGAAGCTTCAGTTTTATGGCTGTAGAATTCCATAACACTACTGATTTCGTTGCTTTCTAAGAGTTGCAAAAGATCAGGTTTCACAATTGTTTTTCTAAAACTCCCTATAATAATTTCTTTCTCATACAAAGAGGTACTGAAAATATTCTCAATTTGTGAAGCTCTAAAACTATTGGTTCTAAAGAAATACGGAGTGCACAGTTCTTTTCTATTATTATACTCAATGTTCAGGAAAAAGTTAATTGCTGCTTTAGCTATAATAATTGATGTGCCAAAAAAAGAAAATTCTGAAACGATATCAAGATCAGAAGGATTAGTGTCATCTAAAATGTAAATCATGTAGAGATCAGACACATCAAAGGTTTTAAAAAAAGAATTAAAATAGTCCGTATTGATTACCTCTACAGATATATTATAGTTACTATTGCTTTTATAGTTAGGCTGTAAAAAAGGAATATCATCATATCCGGCAATAAATTTTTGAGATATTAAATTATAATTTCGGCTCATATAAAATGTTCTGGAGGTTTATTATTTGGTTGATTATATTTTGTTCCATTATTGTTTTATGATCGAAGATGATTAAATTGTTTTAAGAGAGTTGCGGGAAATTATTTTAAATTCGGACTTATTTAGCAGAAAAAAAGCCCAACGGATCTTGACCAAATTTTGTTTTTGATATATTATCAATTCCTCTAACCATTATATACAATCCACCAATTATTCCTATTATTTTTTCAAATTTCCATGTTATAAATGAAAAGTTAAAATCAATTGAATTTAATATAATAAATATGGTGGAGAGACCAGCAAAAAGTTCTAGAAATCCATATAATAATCTATAATGTTCACGTATTAACCAAAAATAGATTCCAACTGTTAGTGAATATAACACTATTAAGATATATTTTAAGTATTCATAGGGTATTTTAAAAATATGAATGGACAAAGTACTAATTAGGGCTATTAAAATAGTAACAACAGTAAAGTTTAATTTTTTTCTCTTATTGTTCGCGTTAATTTCATTTTCTTCAGCACGTACCTCTAAATCAGGCTCTATTTTTTCTGTACTTACGAATTGCTCTTCCATAAAATTTTTATTCAAACATACAAAAAACTCTCCTAAATAAGTGCAGATCGTAGATCTGTAATCTCTTTGCGAAATATGGTTGATTAGACTAATGAATCAGTTAGTTGCCAATGAACCAATAAGAATTTTGTATCTTAGTTTTTAGTAACCTAATTTTACTTTGATCGCGATTTTTCCTGATCGAGTAAAATTATAAAATAACACAAGATGCCCTGGAATCCGGAAATCTATAATAAGTTCAAAAATATTCGTTATCAGCCTTTTTATGACCTTGCCAATTTTATTCAGCCTGTAAACGGAATAAAAGCTATTGATCTGGGTTGTGGTACGGGAGAACAAACGGCGATTTTAGCCGATAAATTTAAAGAAGCCAATTTTCTGGGTGTCGATTCTTCGGCAGAAATGCTGGAGCAATCTAAGGCTTTGGAAATGGACAATTTGCATTTTCGTAAAGCCACTACGGAAGAAACATTAAAATCGGGCGAAAAATGGGATTTGATTTTTAGCAATGCGGCCTTGCAATGGTCAAACGATCATGAAACCTTATTTGCGGAATTGATAAAACGCGTGAATCCAAAAGGGCAATTTGCCGTACAAATGCCGGTTCAGCCGGAAAATAAACTCAATAAAATCTTGTTGGACCTGGTGAACGAAGAACCTTTTAAATCCTATCTAAAAGGCTATAAAAGAGATTCTCCGGTTTTGAGTATCGACGAATATGCCCAAATTCTTTTTGATGGCGGGCTCGAAGAGCTTCAGATCCTGCAAAAAGTATATCCTATAATAGCGAACGATCATGAAACACTATATGATTTTATATCGGGATCGGCTTTGATTCCGTATGTAGAGCGTTTGGAAGGGGAGCAGAAAGCGCTTTTTATTAAAACCTATAAAGAGCGAATTGCGGTGCATTTCCCGAAACTTCCGGCGATTTATTCTTTTAAAAGGCTTTTGCTTTATGGAAGAAAAGGATAAAATCTATGTATCTGTATGTTCAATATTTTTTCTCGCAGATGTTGCAGATTAAAAAAGCATTTTAATCTTTTACTCTGTGGGTGTTTTTTAAACACATAGAGACCTAGTTTTTGGGATGCTGTAAAAGGCATTTCATTTTACATATTACCACATAGCTATGTGCTAAAATCATGATTTTTTAAAATGATCTCTAATTAGGCTATAAGATCTATGTTTCTATGTGTTATTTTTTTTCTCGCAGATGTTGCAGATTAA
>NZ_JBIPCR010000021.1:0-119377 GCF_044007335.1 Flavobacterium sp. FlaQc-48
CATGTACATCGTGCCCTTGTTTGATCAGTTTTGAAAAAGTTCCTCCCATAGAAATCACATCATCATCCGGATGCGGACTAAAAAGAATCACTCGTTTTTTGGCCGGATTGGCTCTTTCCGGACGATGCGAATCATCTGTATTGGGTTTTCCTCCGGGCCATCCTGTGATGGTATGCTGCAAGACGTTGAACATATTGATGTTCAAATCATAAGCAGAACCTTCCTGCGCCAAAAGGTCAGACATTCCGTTGTTGTTGTAATCACGGTCTGTTAATTTTAAGATCGATTGTTTTGTTTTTTGGCACAACCAAACAATCGCTTTGCTTTTTAATTCCTGTGTCCAGGTGCATTCTCCAACTAACCAGGGCGTTTTAAAGCGGGTTAATTCAGATGCTGCAGACTGGTCCAGTACAAAAGTCGCATTGGGATGATTTTGTAAAAAGGTAGCGGGAACTTCAGAACTTACATCACCCTGAATGGTTCTCTTGATGATATCGGATTTGTTTTGTCCCCACGCCATTAGTACAATTCTTTTGGATCTCATGATGGTAGAAACTCCCATGGTAATGGCTCTTTTGGGAACATTGTCTATGCCATTAAAATCAGATGAAGCATCAACTCTTGTAATATGGTCCAAAGTAATGATTCGGGTTCCGGAATTGATGTGCGATCCCGGTTCATTGAAACCTACGTGACCGGTACGCCCAATTCCTAATAATTGAAAATCAAGTCCTCCGGCATTTTTAATATTCATTTCGTAATCGATGCAGTATTGGTTCAGTTCATCAATAGCAACGGTTCCGTCGGGAATATTAACATTTTCAGGTTTGATGTCAATGTGGTTAAAAAGATGCTGATGCATGAAATAATGATAGCTCTGGTTGTTCTCTTTTGTCATTGGATAATATTCATCCAGGTTGAAAGTGATCACATTGCTAAAACTTAGTCCTTCTTCTTTGTGCATTCTCACTAATTCTTCATAGACTTTTACAGGAGAAGAACCTGTGGCTAAACCTAATACACAAGACTTGTTTTTTTCTTGTTTAGATCTAATTAATTGCGCGATTTCCTGCGCCACAATTATAGAAGCTTCTGCTGAATTTCTGAAGATTTCGTTGTGGATTTTCTCAAATCTGGTTTCTTCAAATTTTCCCGCACTTTTATAGCTGATATCAGGTTTGGTTTCTAAATCAGTTTCCATTTGTATAAATTTTATTTGGTTAATTTTTTATTTGTGGATCATTTTTTAACCCACAGAGGTATCGCTTTTCTTTGTGTATAAAAGCGTTTCACTAGTTTTAATGCAGATCGCTATGTTAGTAAAGCATGCTTTTTTATGAGCATCTTAGATTTTTGTTTTTTTTATCTGTTAGATTTTAAATCAAAGTCAGACTTAAAAAAAATCTGCGTAAAAAAATATTTAAGACACAGATTTAAACATTAAGATAGCCTCTATGTCTAAAAATATATTTCCAGTTCATTATTTTATTTTTTATCGGAAGAAAGTGAGGTGTACAATCCGATGATGACAAATACAACTCCAAAAAGCGTATATAAAGTAAGCGGTTCGTCAACCATAAAAAAGGCAATTAAAAATCCGAAAATTGGACAGAGAAAAAGCCAGTACGAAGCTTTAACAGGATTGTTTTTTAATAAATACAGCCAAAACTGGACAGCGCCAATAGAAACCGCAATAGCCAGCCAGGAAGTCGAAAGCCAAAAATCGCTGTTGAAAATATTTTTATCAGCATCATACGTTAAAAATAAAACCGGAAGCAGAAACACAGCCCCAATAATGGTTTGCCACCCATTGATCGTGAGAATGTGCAACCCGTTCCAGTTTTGTTTTGAATAATAAATAGTACCTAATGAATACGCAATCATGCTGGTCACTAAAATAAGTATGCCGCCGGGAGTTGCAAAGCTGTTTTGTAATAAAGGATAAGCCGCTAGAAATACACCAATAAAACAGAGCATTAAACTAAGGATGTTTTTGAATTTGATTTTATGCGATAACCAAATAGCCGAGATCAAAACAATAAAAACAGGATTAGTTGCTACAGCTAAACTCCCCAAACCGGCGGATACTTTTTGCATGGCAACGACATACAATCCCAGATAAAAAGTAATATTGAACAAACCATACATACTGATCTGAACCCATTCTTTTTTCTGTGGAAATCGTTTTGCCATTACGATATGGGATATAAAAAGCATTATGCTCCCGGCTATTATAAACCTGAAAATAGAAATCACAAAAGGCTGCGCGGCATGCAGTCCGATTTTGGTTGCAGTAGAGGCAGATGCCCATAAAAAGGCAAACAATATTCCGGCAATAATGATTTTAAATTCTTTGATTTTGGCAGTAATCGGGAGCATTTTTTCTTTGATCATTTTATGAAACAGTTATTGATGTCTTAAAAAATTCAATGTTTCTATCTCGGATAAATCTTCATTGAACTGAACAAAACTTGCCGGATATCCGGCTTTTATTTTGCCGAATTGCTCTTCTAAACCAATGGCAGCCGCAACACGTGAAGTGGCCATTTTAATAGCTTCATCTGCCGAAACCTCTAAATGATTATACGCATTCTGAACTGCTTCTAACATCGAAATGGTAGCTCCGGCTAAATTTCCGTCGTCATTTCTGTAAAAACCATTCTCGAGATGCGCATCAAAATTATCCCATTTAAAGTTGGCTACTTTTCGGCCTAAAAAGGTTGCATCACTAATCAGAAAGAATTTATCCTGTTTGAGTTTGTATGCCAGTTTTGCGGCCGTATAATCGCAATGGGCACCATCTAAAATAACAGGAGCATAGACATTTTCGTTTTCAAAAGCAGCCCCCACCAAACCCGGTTCGCGATGTCCGAATTGTGTCATGGCGTTAAATAAATGGGTTACGAGTTTTAGACCTTTCGAAAAATAAAACTGCGCTTCTTTGTGTGTAACCGTCGAATGTCCAATCGAGATTACGATACCACTTTTGATCAGCATGTTTAGTTGTTCTTCTGTAAAACATTCCGGTGCAATGGTGATTACTTTGATCACATCTTTTCCCAGTCGGATGATTTCTTCCAGTTCGGCATTTGTTGGTTTTCGAACCTGATCGATACTATGTGCGCCACGTTTTAACGGATTCAAAAAAGGCCCTTCCAGATGCATTCCGATTACACCATTATGGTGCTTCTTCATGTAAGTGCGAACAGCTTCAATTCCCTGAAGAATCGTTTCATGCGAAGAGGAGATCAAACATGGCAATACATGAGTAGTTCCATATTTTAAGCTTGAATCGTAAATATCCTGAATCGTTTCCTCAGTAGGCGTCTGACTAAAGTAAAGTCTTTCTCCACCATTGATCTGAATATCGATAAAGCCTGCGGCAATATGATTTCCTTTTAAGTCAATTGTTTCGATATCATTAGGAATTTCTTTTTGAACAGAAACAATAGTTCCGTTTTCGATAATAATGACTCCGTTGGTAATGATCTCATCACCTGTGTGCACGGTCGTATTGATAATCGCCTGTTTCATTTTTTAATTTTTATTTTATTTTTAAACCGGATTAAGACGGGATTAAAATCCAGCCCTGCAATATAGGCCGGGCCTTTGGCTCTTTTTTATTTTTTGATCACTTTTCGGCTTAGCGTTGTGTTAGTATCATTTATTTGTAAAATGTACATACCGTCGGGTTTATTTCCTAAGGACAACGTTTTGCCGGTTTCAGAATCATTTAAAGTTATTTTTTGAATTACTTTTCCTGAAACATCTGCTATTTTAAGCGTAACATTTCCTTTTGCATTCTTAAAGGTAACATTAAAAATATCGTTGGTTGGATTAGGCTCAACCACGGCGTCAAATTTTGAATCTGTATTGCCAATATTTTCCTCTGTTTTTTTACTTAAAGAAGGATTGCTTGCTGCAACAAAGCTATCGGTGCCATTAGTGAGCCAATTTAAGCTAAAACGAACAAAATACATTTGATAGGTTGAACTTTCTCCATTTTCATAATAAAGACCAATTGTCCCGTCAGGCAATATCGTTAAACTTGAATAAGCCGAGGCTCCGGTAAAAATAGTTTTAGGCGATCCCCAGGTTGTTCCTTCATCCGTACTCAACAGTACACTCACATTTTTACGGCTTCCGGAAAACGGAATCGAATGTAACAGACGATTTTTATCATAACCATCAAGGGTAGAAGTATAGCGAATAAAATCACCATCGCAATTAGGGTCGGTAATACTCGCCTGGTTGTAAGCAGTTCCCCAGGTTGCGCCTTTATCTGTAGAAATATTAAAACGGCGTGTTCCCGGATTACGAATGCTCATCATGATCGTACCATTGTTTAATTCTACTACTTTGGCTTCGTCTCCGTCTAATTCGGCTCTTCCTGTTGATGCCGTCCAGGTAACTCCGTGATCAGCACTGGTGATCATATAATTATTGATATGTTCTGTTCCCGAGACATTTTCACGTACGGCAATGGCAGCGACAATTTTTCCGTCACGCAATTGATGCGCTCTTCCAGAAGCTACAAATAAGCCTTTCCAACCCGGATTTGGTCCATAAATCTGACTTGTAATATCGACCGGAGTTCCCCAGGTTATACCATTATCGGTACTGTGAATGACCAGAACTTTGGCCGGAGCGGCATTTGTAGAAGCAAAAAAGCCTTTTTCGGCAGAAACGAGACATAATAATTCCCCTGTAGTTTTATCCAAAACCAAAGCTGCATCTCCGGCTCCGGTTGAAGCACCAAAATTAGCAATTGTTACCGGTGCCGACCAGGTTTTTCCGTTATCTGTACTGCGGCGAACAACAGGATCAATTTTGGCTGCCAAATCTCCGGCACCATTCCATCTTTTGTCGGTTACGGTTACCAATGAACCATCGGCAGCGGTAATAATTGCCGGAATTCTATAGCTGGCAGAACCTGCATCTCCGGGTGTAAAGAGTAAAGTGTTTGCCAGTAAAATAACGCGATTTCCTGCCACGGTATTAGCGGCTGTATTGTAGGTAATGCTATTGGCTGTGATCGATTCGCAAGTAGCGTCTAACAGATTTCCTTCGGTGGCTGTAGCCGAAATATCATACGTTATCCAAAAATAATTGTCTCCGTTTACTAATGCTTTCGAACCGTTTACAACAAGATTTCCGCCAGACGGAGTTACATTTCCAAACAAAGTGGACGTAGCAGGATTGAAAATAGCCGTACTTCCGCTGGAATAAATTTTAATATTCGTAACATCAGCAATAGTGGTAGTTCCGGTCATGGTAAATTTTAAAGTACTTACCGTAAGTGGATTTATAGTACCGCTCACAGCAGCTTTTACGGCAATAATACGTTGGTTTGTATCGCCAATTCCCGTTGGTAATTCTGTTTGCACCAGGGAAACCGAATTGATCTGCATTTCGTTGGTTTGCGCAATTACAGCCGCTCCGTTATTTAAGGTTCCCGTATGATTGTTTCCCGAAATATCCGGAACAGTTGTACCGCTAACATTTTCAAAATCCCAGGCCGCAATTAGATTCGTTTCCGTTCCGGTAACAATTACCGTTTTATCGGTTACGATTTCTGCGGCCGTCATAGCTTTATTCCAGAAACGAATATCATCTAATTGTGCATTCATATAAGAAGCAAAAGTGCTGAGTGTGCCAAACAATACATCTCCGGTATTCGAAACTGTATTGGTTCCGCCAATGTTTGTAGTGGTTTTAGTCTGTTGTAAAACACCATCGACATAAATTTTACAGCTTGTTGAAGCAACATCAACTACCATGGCCAAATGATGCCAGATATTGTCTGCGATATTGGAGGTTCCGTACGGAGGTCCTGCTGCACCTGCACTTGTCGTTAAATTAACCCCAAATTGTCCGCCGCCTGCCGAAGTATTATTGATAAATTCATATCCTATTCCGGCACCTCCGGGACGTTTGCTTAAAATACGTTTGCCAAAATCAGACGTTTTAATTTTGCAGGTTACCGTTAAATTCTGACCCGCAGCAATATTAAAATCAGCATGATTCACCACCGACATATAATCATTAACACCATCTAAAGATAAAATCATCGGAAAAGCATTCGACACGGTTGGAGATCCTGTAAGAGTCCCGGGATGGTTATTGCCCGAAACATCAGGAACCGAAGTACCGCTTATGTTTTCAAAATTCCATGCTGCCAAAAGATCGGTTGCGGGCGCATTGACAATAGCGGTCATATCTGCCTGTAATTCAGTTGCAGTCATGGCTTTGTTCCAAACCCGTACATTGTCGATTTGACCTGTCCATTTGTAACTGTTACCAGCATCTGAAGTCGCTCCAACAACAAAGCTTAAAGCATTCGAAAAATCAGAAGTAACAGAGGTAAAAGGCTTACCGGTATTGGCCAGAACACCATCGATATAACCGTACATGGTTCGATTACTCGAGGCATCAATAACCAGCGCAATATGATGCCAGGTTCCGTCAGCAATAGAATTAGCCGAATATCCTGCCGTACTAATATTGTTTGGAGTTCCGGTACCACTCATGTTCATCGCAAATTTTCCGGCATTGGTGCCATTTCCGGTCCAAAATTCATATCCGTTTCCTGAGGCGCCGTTTCTTTTGGCAAAAATTCTAGGTGTTCCCGTTGAAGTTGTTGTCTTTATCCAGCAGGTAATCGTTTTGTTCTGGCTTGCGCCGAAGTCTAAATCAGGATGATCTGCGACTGTCATAAAAGTAGAGATTCCATCAAGGTTCAAAACCTTACCACTTTGTGCTTGCATACAGGTACCGTATAAACACATAAAACACGAACAAAATAATAGTAATACATTTTTCATAGTTTTTATATTTGGTTAAAATTGGTTAATAAGTGTAAGATTTAATCACGAACTACCTGATGGAATCATTGACTTTTACGACAAGATGATGAATACAATTTTATTGAACACATAGTTCCGGAGCTTCAGGATAGATCTAAAATTAAAATTTAAGAATCATGATTTTCTCACATAGCCTTATGTTATTTACTGTGCCGTTAGGCACTACAGGTTGGTAGGAAATCAGAAATCGCAATGTCATTTAGCGTGCCGTAGGTACGCAATTAAACGTAGCTATTGCGTACCTACGGCACGCCTACGGATCGTGACGTAATTTTTTTTCTACCGACCTTTAGTGCCTAACGGCACATTTAATTCAAACTCTATTATTGTCTACTAAAATTCATTTCCTAATGGCCTATTAAAATCAATCTGTATTTTCTATTAACATTTATTTTTCTAACGGTATATCACTCAATTTATATTTGTACCAATGCATAAAACCTAACAGCACATTAATTTCAATCAAAATATAACAGTGTATTGAACGTATTCGGTGTGCCTTTAGGCACTACAGGTTGGTAGGAAATCAGAAATCGCAATGTCATTTAGCGTGCCGTAGGTACGCCACAAACGTTCGTTATTACGTACCTACGGCACGTCCACGGATCGTGAACCTAATTTTTTTCTACCGACCTTTAGTGCCTAACGGCACATTTAATTCAAACTCTATTATTGTCTACTAAAATTCATTTCCTAATGGCCTATTAAAATCAATCTGTATTTTCTATTAATATTTATTTTCCTAACGGCACATCAAATACGAATTACATTTCTAGTAACAATTAGTGCTAAAGGCTCCACTACCGATTTACAAACTTTGATTTTCATGTTTGACTGTTTTTTCAAGATATTCATTTAATAAGTTTGAGCAATACCATTCCTGACGCGGTAAATGAAAAGGTCCTTTATAAAGATTTCCTTTTGCTGTTTGAGCAACAGTTCCGTCTCGATGCAAATACCCAAACCATTCTCCGTTTTCTTTATCGTGGAATTTACTGTACGCATAATCATGGATCATTTTGTGCCAGCGGGCATATTTTTCATCACCGGTCATGGTGTAAGCCAATAATGTGGCAATAATAACTTCATTATGCGGCCACCAGAATTTCATGTCCTGCCAATATTCCTGAACGGGTTTACCGTAAACATCGCAGAAATATAAAATACCGCCATGTTCTTTGTCCCAACCGCGTTCCCACATATAATCCAGCATTTTGCAGCCTAATTCGATTAAATGCGGATCATTGTTTCTATATTTTGCTTCATGCAAAATGAACCAGGCACCTTCGATCGCGTGACCCGGATTAAGCGTGCGACCATCAATATGATCAATGATTGACCCGTCAGGAGCCACTTGTTCCATTACACATTGGATGTCGTGTTTTACAAAATCATTTTCGATTTCGGCAATCCATTTGGTAATCCATTCATCGCAACGCGGATCTCCGATGGTTTCCCGTACCTGCTGCGCCGTATTGATCATAATCATAGGTGACCCAATTCCTTTAGACGGACGTTCATTCGTATATTTTGGTTCTAATAATCCCGGAGTACTCGAATATTTGATACATTCCCCAAATAAATGGCGTGCCTGTTCTGCAATTTTTTCGTCTCCGCTGGCTTTGGCATAAGCACTCATGGCAATTACAGCAAAGGTTTCAGAAAAATAATAACGACGTTTACGAATCGGGTTTCCTTCGCGGGTTACATGAAAAAACATTCTTCCATCGGTATCAAAACAATGTTGGTTTATAAAGTCGATTCCGGATTGGGCACCGTCTAACCATTCTTGCTTTTGTTCGACAGTATTGTAAAGTGTCGATAACAACCAGGCAGTTCGGCCCTGAAACCAAACCGATTTATCATCGTCGATTAAATCGCCATTTTGTCCCCGCATTAATAAGTAACCACCATGAATTGTGTCGATGGATTGTGGAAACCAAAAAGGTACGGTATCCTGTAATAATTGGTTCTGATAAAAATCTTTTAGGTGTAGAAGATCCGTATTGGAATAACTCATTTTATATATGTTTTTGACTTAGTTTTTGTATTTGCTAAGTGTTGATTTTCTTTTTTTTGCACGCAGATAGCGCAGATTTAAACGGATTATGTTTTTTAATTTTTTGCTAATTCGTGACCCGGGCGATAGCGAACAGGCAGGGCAAATTCGGGTTTCGTTTTTATGGTTTTAAATCCAGTCTGAAAGTCGAACAAGGCAAATGGGCTTCATTGACCAGGTTTGCTGTTGTATAAGGTTTCCAGGCGTATAAAACGGTTTTTATCTTTTCGCCTTTCGGAATATTTATTGAAACCTCATTTTTAATAATAACTGCTTTGCTTTCGATCCGGATTCCTTTTTCGTTGACCAGTTCAAAACCTGTTAGTTCTTTTTTATCGGCTGTAGCTAATTGTCTGGCATTCGAAAAAGAAATAATAATTTGATCTCCTTTTTGTATTGCTTTTATGGCCGATGGCCCGTTTGCGGTTATATTTTTTCCGTAGGTATATTTCAGGGCCAAAAGCGCCAGACGATCTCCAACCTGCTTTTTTTGAATAGGATGCACATTTGTAGCATCACCATAATCCATACTAATCGCCATGCCGCTATTGGCGATATTTTTCTGGATTTTGGTTTGTGCATCTCTAAAGGACGGCCAGGTTGGACGATCTGTTCCTGACAATTGAACATAATAAAAGGGTAGGGAGGTTCCCCACGCTTTTCGCCAGTTTCCAACCAGGACTGGCATTAAATGCTCGTATAATTCGATGTTGTGTGCGTTGCTTTCGCCTTGGTACCAAATGATTCCTTTTATGGGGAAATCAGTAAAATGTGTTACGCCGGCTTCATAGTTGTAACCGGGGCCGTACGGATGCCGCTGTTTTGGGTTTTTAGCATTTTTCAAGTTTTCATCGGCACGAGATCTTACCCACGGCATTATGAAATCAGATTTTCGCCAGTTGGTCAAAACATCAACCACTTTGTCATCATGTTCTAAAGTATAGCGGTCGATCCAGGATTCTATGGGAGATCCGCCAACGGCAACTTGTATTAAACCTATAGGGATATTTTCTTCTCGGGCAATATTTTGTCCGAAGTAATAGGCTATGGCCGAGAAATCTTTGGCACTTATAGAATCACTAATTTTCCACTTTCCGGAGAAAAATTCTAACCGATTGGTTTTTTCTAAAGTAATAGAATCCCAGGCTTTTTCATCTGTTTCGGCAATAGCTTCAAAGTTGAATAAACGAAGATGGGTATTATTGATGGCGTTTTTTACCTCAGCCATTCCGTTTTCTGATTTCTGAAGCGGAAATGCCATATTCGACTGTCCGGAACAAAACCAAACATCGCCAATTAGTATATTTCTTAAAACTATATTTTCTTCTTTTGATGAAATTGTAATCTGATGTGTTCCGCCGGATTTCATTGCAGGAAAAATAACTTTCCATTTTCCGAATTCATTAGTAATCGCGATTTCTTTCTTATTGTCTAAAGTGATTTCGACTTTGTAACCTCCATTTGCATTTCCATAAATTACAATGGGCTGGTTTCTTTGCAGCACCATATTATTGGCGAAAACAGGCGATAATTTTAATCCGCCAAAATCCTGCGTAATATTTCCGTAAACGGTTTTTGCTAAAATTGCAGCGCCTTCTTTTGTGGGATGTAAAGCATCCGGAAAAAGATCAGGGCGATTATATAATTTTTCGTGGAGATCAATTAAACCAACATTATTGGCTTTTGCAATTCCTTCAATATGTTCCTGAATCTGCCAAAACCAATCTCTGGTTCCGGATTTAAAACGTGGATGTTCATTGAATATCGGAGTCATTTTGCAGATGAAAATTTTCACCTTCGGATTTTGGGTTTTTAAAGTATCAATTAGCCATGAATAATCGGCATCAAAATCGTCTTTATAATTGGGCCAGTTTCTAGGATCAGTATCATTTAGTCCCAAATGAATAATCGCAATATCCGGACGATATGCAATGGCTTCGGCACATTTTTCGGTTTTAAAATACGGTGTACTTCCTTTCTTTAAAAGTGTGGCCCCGCTATGTCCAAAATTTTTGACTTCATATTGACTTCCCAGTAAAACCTGAAGCTGCGAAGGATAGGATTCAGCTGCAGGATGCGCTAAAAGATAGCCCGCCGTTACAGAATCACCAATGCAAGCTATTTTTATTGGAGTCTGTGCCGTCATTTCAAGATTCGAAATCATTGAAAGAAGAAGGATTATAATATGAATATTTCGATTTTTTGTTCTCATTTTTTATTAGAACTATTATTAAAAATGTGGCAATTATAAGCTGGGCAGAACGCATGGCTCCGCCCGGGCTTATTAAAAAACCAAAAAACAACTAACTCTTAAATTGTAAAAAAGGGGATGAACTTTATGGTCTATGCATCTGCAAAATCATTGACTTTGGGACGCAGAAAACTAACCTGAACGAGTAGTGCTACCAGCACAACTCCGGCCATCAGCGCAAAACCAAACCCTAAAGTTCCTGAATCTGCTGATTTTCCTAATAGTGACGTAACCAATGCTCCGCAACCGACTCCGGTCATATTAAGGACACCATAAGCCGTTGCCCGATGTTTGGACGAAACAAATTGACAGATGATGGGCATATTATTTGCATCGAACATTCCGTATCCGATACCAAAGCATAAAACGGCACCCACGACGTGAAATAAAGAATGCCCAAAACCGATTAACAACAATGCGGGAATGGTTAAACTCAGCCCAATGGCACTGGTATATACCCGTCCCTTAATATTTTTTTGAACCCATTTGTCTGATAAAATTCCACCGAAAATTACGCCTATTAAGGATGAAAAGGAGATCGTAATTGTAGCGATTGGTCCGGCCTGATCCATTGAAATGCCTAAATTATCTGAGAATAGGGTAGGCAGCCAGTTTTTTGTGGCCCAGCCCGGTAAACTGATAATAGCAAAATAAAATAAAATGACCCAAAAGGAGATATTGCTGAACAATAAAGCAAGGCCTTTGAAAAGGGAATCTTTTTCGTGTGTTTTATTAAATTCAGGGTCAAAGACTACCGTTTTTTCTTTTTTCTCGTATAAAAAGAAAATTAAAACAATCGAATAAATAACACCCACAATACCAAAATTATGAAAAGTAGCATGCCACGAGAACCGGGCAGCTATTGTAGCGCCAAAACCACCCAAGGCAGAACCTACATAAAGCCCGGTCATGTGAATACCAATGGCCAGTGATCTGGTTTTTTGTTGATGGTAATCGGCAATTAAAGCCAGACCTGCCGGAATATATAAGGCTTCACTCACGCCCATAACGGCTCTTAACCAATAAACCTGATTGTAAGTTGTGGCATATCCCATTGCATAAGTAACGGCAGACCAAACAAATAAACTGCCAATAATCAACCATTTTCGGTTTAATTTGTCGGCAATAAGACCTGAAATCGGGCTCATTAAAGCATAAATCCAAAGAAAAATGGCCATTAAACGTCCAAAATTTTCACCTGAAACCAGTTCAGGAATGTCAGCTTCCATTGATGGTCTCATGGTCGCCAGCATTTGTCTGTCCATATAGTTGAGCAGCGCTACAATCCAAAGCAACGCGACGACTAACCAGGGATAATATTTAGAGTTTTTCATATTTTGATATGCTTATAAAATTTTATTTATTGAGCTTAATTTTTTAACATAGAGACATAGTTTGCATAGCTTGAAAAGGCGTTTCACTCCAAATAAAACTCATAGCGCTATGTGAAAAAAATGTGTTTTTCTAGAACATTCTTTACTTCGAATTTAAATCTATGTTTCTAGGTGTTTAATTTTTTTTACACACAGATAATGCAGATTTAAACAGATTTTATTCTGATTCTTTGCCAGACCTAACAGGGTTTAAAAACCTGTTAGGTCTCTTTGTCGAACTTTTAATCATTTAATAGTTCCCAACATGACATCAGGGGTACGAATTCCGGGTTTTATTTCTCCATTCGATAAAACCACGGTATCATTCCAGATTGTTGCTGTTGTTGTTACCTGCGCCAGAAAAGGCAATTCGCCCACCTTTGACCATTTATTTGTATGTGTGTTGTATTGCAAAATATCGTTGTAAAAACCTTTGTGTGTCGTGTTTAATATGTTTTTTTCGGCGATAAGCTTTGATTTTTCCTCGTCAGAAGTGGCTTTAGCAATTTGAGACAAATAGGTTTCGATTTTATGAAAAGTCGTTCCGTTATCTCCGCCAAGAATTAAAATAGATTCATTGCCCACAGCAACTCCCGCACCGGCAGAAAAACAGGTGGTTTGTTTTCCGTCAGAGATATTGGCTTTGGTTTCCCAAACTTGTTTTTTAAGATCGAAAGCCAAAGTGGTGTTGTGCAAATCGCTGATTCCTGAGTTCGTTTTGGTTCTTCCTCCAATCACATAAAGTTTACCATTTTGGATCACCGAAACTGAATTCGCCAAAGCAAAAGGCAATTTGGTCAACGATTTCCAGACGGGTTTTTTAGCATTTAAATCGATACTAAAAACTAAATCGGAGGATTGTTTTGCTTCATCTCCGCCAATAGCGTAAACTACATTGTTTAAATGTGTAAGGGCAATATTGGTAATCGCTAGTGGAAAATCCGGAAGCGATTTTATTTCCACTTCATTTTTGTCGGCATTCCAGTTTAGAAGATACGCCTTATTCGAAAGTCCGTTTTCGTTTTCTCCGCCTACATAAACAATTCCTAAACTTGTGGTTGTATTTCCGGGATATGCAATAGGCTCCGGTAATGCATTCGCTGCTTTTTTGTTCCAGTGAAAATCATCTCCCGTTTTTTCTAAAACATGAATTTCGTCTGAATAGTGTTTTTTTCCTCCTTCCCAGGGCATTTTATCTGGAAAATTAGCGCCGCCGGCAACGATCAGAACAGTATTACTTACTCCGTTTATCGGGCCTGCAAAACCCAATGAAAGGCTTCCGTCAGCATTTTGCAATTGGGCCGCTTTTTTCCATTCGACATTTGTAATCTTTGTTTTTTGCGAAAAACCAACGGTTGCAGACATAATTAAAATAGTAAGGATTAAGGAAGAAAAAGGCGTATTCATAAGGGTTAGTTTTAGAGAAAACAAACTGATTTATTTGGATTTGAAAGTATCAAAATTTAAACCCGCGACATCTTTTTTGAATAACTCAAATTGCTCGGCACTCATGTTTTTAACCGGTAATCTGAATCCTCCTAGATCATGGCCAACTAATTTCATATAGGCTTTTCCAACAGAGATTCCGCCATATTTCCCTAAGAAACGAATCATATCAATTGATTTTTGCTGAAGCGCTCTTGCCTTAACCAAATCATTGTTATTGAAAGCATCAATTAAATCATAATACAATGGCGCAGCATAATTAAAAGTACTTCCAACAGCACCTTTTGCCCCTAAAACCAAAGCCGATAACATGTTTTCGTCACGTCCCCAAAGCATATCAAATTTTCCGTTTTCGTAGCTCATGCAACTCTGGAAATCCATAAAATCTTCGTGTGTGTATTTTACGCCGGCAAAGTTTGGAAGTTTGCCATCTAAAGCCCTTACCAAATCGTACATCGGAATGTTTACGCCTGTCAATACCGGAATGTGGTAATAGTACAATGGCATGTTTGGAACGCTTTCTCCTACTTTAATACAAATTTCGGCAAGGGTATCAACGTTTCCGGGTTTAAAGTAAAAAGGTGCGGTTAAAGAAACGGCGTACAAACCAATTTCGTAAGCGTGTTGGGCCAAATCGATACAATCTGTCAGGCAGGTTCCGCCAAGGAAAACCATTACTTTGAAATCGGTATCGTGGTTCGAACAATCTGCCCAGGCTTGCGCCACGGCTTTTTTCTCTTCTACTGAAATAGAAACCCCTTCTCCGGTTGATCCGTTGATAAAAGCTCCCGTAATTCCGTTTCTTTTCAGAAAGGCATAGTAGGGCGGAATCAGGCTTACGTCTAATTTTCCGTGGCTGTCAAAAGGAGTAAATGGAGCAGAAATCAGACCTTGTAAATGTTCAATTTTCATGAGTATGTTTTTTTGTTGTTTGTTGTATTTTATAGACTGGAAGTTTTTTAAGTTTCCAGTCTAATCTTATTCTATTGTTAAATCCGTTTTTTACAATGGATTTTGAGTAATTTTTGGATTGAAGTTGATCGTGTTCTGAGAAATTGGAAACAAGATTTGTTTTCCTGTCATTGATGGTACTAAGCTTGTTTTGTTGAAACGAACCAGATCCCACCACGCTTTTCCTTCGAAGGCCAATTCTTTTAAACGTTCATTTAAAATCACATTATCGTTATTTGCCGGAGTATCATTGGTAAAAGAAGCCGAAGCATCTGCTCTTTTCATAACCAGATTCATCTCAGTGCTTGGATCCTGACCTAATGCATTTTTAATTTCGGCTTTCATCAGTAAAATATCGGCCCAACGGTAGATGATAATATCGCTTACAAATCTTCTGAGTGTTCCGTCTACAGTCCCGTTATACTTTACCAAACCTGTCACTACAGGAACAGTTCCGTTGTATAAAGTTAAGTATGTCGCGGCTTTTCTGGTATCTGTACCGGTAAAATTAAATCGTGTAATATCCGGCTGCACTCTTGAAATACCGGCATTTCCTGCCCCGGTTCCTAAAGTTCCAAATGTAGCAATTGCTGTAGCTGTTGTTAAGGGAGCAAAATCACTTGGGCCCACAAACATAAACTGATTCCAGTTGTCTGCTAAATTTGATGGTAAATCTGCTAATGAATAACGAACGGCAAAAACGACCTCAGCATTTCCTTTTTTATCATAAGCAAAAACATCTTTAAAGTTAGGCAATAAGGTTGGGGTTCCGGGAATTGTGTTTATGGCTGTAAGAGCTGTATTTAAGTCAGCTGTTCCTCCGTTTAATTGTTTAGCGGTCCATAAATTTACATCGGCTTTTAAAGCATAAACGGATGCAAGGGATAATTGAGTCTTAGTGTTGTTGGCATCCGGGAAATTGGCAATCGCTGCATCAATATCTTTTTTGATGAAAGCAAACGTTTCTTCAATACTATTACGCGGAATAATATATTGCGACTGATTGGTGTTCTCTGTAGGATCTGTCACTATTGGAACCCCTCCCCAGGAACGTGCCATGATAAAGTAACATAATGCACGCATGGAATAGGCTTGTGCAAGATATCTTTTTTGCTCGTTTATTGTTGTAGGACTAAAGCTAATTTGAGGAACATACTTTAAAACTAAGTTGGCCTGATGAATTACGGTATAGAGGCCTGCCCAGTCTACATCTATATTTTGCGGTGTAAGATTGTTGTTGTAATAATTGGCCAAAGTGAGCGGAGACTGTACTCCGGCTGTGATTTCGGCACTTCTGGCACCACCCAGTAAGTAATAATTTTGTTGTGTCTGGATTCTAAAATTAACGTACATACCGTTTACGCCGGCTTTGGCATCATCTTCTGTTTTCCAAAAACTATCAGATGTAATCACACTATCAGATGTTAGCTCTAAATCGTCCTGACACGAGTTGAATAGAGAAAGACTAGCAAAAAGTATAGTGTATAAAAGGAATTTCTTTTTCATGATTTTAGTATTAAAATTTACAAACTGATATTTAAACCAAGGATAATATTTCTGGGAACAGGATACGTACCGGTAGATCCGGCTGCACTTAACCCTAAACTGGATCCTCCGTCAATACCTTGTACTTCAGGGCTTAATCCGCTGTATTTGGTAAAGTAGTATAAATTGCTTCCGGTCACATACATGCGAAGTGAAGCTAACCTTGCTTTTTCGACAAATGTTTTTGGAAAGTTATAGCTAAAAGTGATTTCTCTAATGCATAAGTAATCCCCACTTTCGTAATAACGGCTATTTCCCTGAAACATATTGGTGTTGTAAGCTGCTCCGCTTGCTTCAGATCTGAACAAGTTGTTTTGGTTGGTTTGATCTGCCCAACGGTAACGGGGTACGTCTGTAATGTCACCCTCTTTTTGCCAGGATTGTGCACTTTCTGCCAGTAATCCGTAGTTCCCCTGAAACTGGCCTAAGAAACGGGCTCTTGCTTCGTTGTAAATTGTAGCTCCTAAAGAGTAATCTGTTCTTACGGTTAAGGAGAATCCTTTGTAAGTTGCATCAAAATTAAAACCTCCTACAAACGTTGGGAACATATTACCCATATATTTTCTGTCTCTGCTGTCGATTATTCCGTTGTTGTCAGTATCTTCAAAAACAGCATCTCCGGCGAATTTTTTGCCTTCAGGATTTCCGCCTCCGGCTGCCGTTTTGGTTACATAGGTATCGTGGACTTTTAAGTTGTAAGCATCGGCTTGTGCCTGAGTAGAAAGAATGTACAATTGGTTGTGTGCATAGAAATTTCCAATTTTTTGTCCTTCCTGTAAACCTCCAACATATTGGTAAGAACCGCTTTTTTGATCAAAAATTTCTGTTCCTCCAATTCTGTTATTCAGGTTTCCGTTGTAAGGAAGTTTTTCAATAGTATTGGTATTGTGAGAAACGTTTGCCCCCACATTAATTTTCCAGTCGTTTTGATTGTAAACATTGGCTTGTACTTCCAATTCAAAACCTTTGCTTCTTAACCCGCCCAGATTGGTTAAAACTGTTGAGAAACCACTGTTTGAAGGTAAAGTCAGATTCGTTAATAAATCTGAGGTTAGTTTGTTATAGAAATCTCCAATAATTCTGATTTTGTCTTCGTTAAATCCTAAATCGAAACCTCCGTTTATGGTTTGAGACTGTTCCCATTTTAAACCCGGATTTGCAATTTGTGAGTTGATAATCGCCGATTGTCCGTTGTAACTATTGGCTACACCATTTGTTGAACCGGAATATAATCCGCCTGCCTGAAAATCGCCCAGAGTACCTAAGTTACCGTTTACACCATAACTTCCACGAAGTTTAAGTGATGAAACCAATTTTGGCATGGCAGCAGTCCAGAATTTTTCTTCCTGTACGTTCCATCCGGCAGAAATTCCGGGAAAGAAACCGTATCTGTTATCAGGTCCTAAACTTGATGCACCATCATAACGGAAAGATGCTGTGGCAAAATACCTGTTTTTGTAATCGTAATTTACACGGCCAAAAACACTGTTTAAAACCAATTTTGTATTGTTGCTGTAAACAGAAACCGGAATTGGTGATGAATCTAAAGTTTGTGCTAAATCTGACGGACTTCCTTTTCCTGAAGCGTTAAAAGCTTTTATGCTTCTGTCGTATTTCGAAATACCCAGTTTGGCATCAAAATCACCCAGGTTATCCCATCCTTTTTTATAGGCAAAAACACCTTCGTATTGTACCTGATAAATTTGGTTGCTCAATCGTGTTGCAGTACGTGTATTGTCGATTAATCCACTGCTTCCGCTTAAAAATGCCTGTTGAAAAGTGTTGTCGTTTTCGTTTTCACTGTATAACGACATCGAAGGCGTAAAGGTGAAATCTTTGGCAAGTTTCAATTCGCCATCAACACTCATTTGAAGTTTATTGTTTTCGTTGATTCCCTTAACTTTTCCCATTTGGTATAAAGGGTTTCCGTTAATGTTATTCTGACCCGGAGCCAGTGTTCCGTCTTCTAAATATAATTTTGTAGTGGGGGAATTTCCTAAATATCTGTTGAAAACCACACTGTTTGCTACTACCTGATTGTTGCTGGACTTAGAAAACAACATACGGCCATTGATGGTAAAATTATCGGCTACTTTTAACGAAGCATTTAATTTACTGGTAAATCTTTGATAGCCTGTAAAGATGGTAATACCATCACCTTTTAAATAACCTAAACTCAAATCAAAAACACCGGTATCGTTACCTCCGCTAAAACCCAGTGTATGGCTTTGCGTCATGGCATTTTGAAACAAAACATCATTCCAGTCGGTGCTTTTGTACATAATGGTACTGTTAGGATTTAATGGATCCTGTAATTCCTGCCATCCTTTTGCCTGAAGCGTACTAATGGTTTCGGCTGATAAATTCGATTTTAATAAAGTGGCAAATGGCGTATTGTTTTGAAGGTTGTTTCCCGTACCTGCAGGAGTGGCGCCTGTTAACTGCCCCAGTCTTGCAATACCGGTTGTAGTACCAAGTCCCGCAATTTCGGCAGCATTATAGAGACCCTGACGTTGAAATTTGATATAATCTCCTCCGTCCATGAAATCGTATTTTTTACCTATCCGACTGCTTTGGGTCGAAACATTATAGGTAACTTTCATTTTGCCTGATTTACCTGTATTTGTCGTAATGATAATAACTCCGTTTGAAGCTCTTGCCCCGTAAATAGAAGTAGCGGCAGCATCTTTTAAAACCTGAAGTGAAGCAATATCCAGAGAGTTTATATCGTCGATCTGAGAACGGATTACCCCATCTACTATATATAAAGGAGTAGCTCCCGCCGGATTATCAATAGAAGTACCTCCACGTACTAAAATGTTGGAAGCTTTTCCCGGCTGACCAGAAGAAGTTTTAACCACCAAACCGGTAACATTACCCTGAAGCGATTGTGTTACGTTTGAATAAGGTACATTTTCTAAAACTTTTTTATCCAGTTTAGAAACGGCAGTACTTAAAGTTCGTCTGTTTTGAGAACCGTATCCTACCACAATAACCTCATTCATTTGTTGTCCAATTTCTTTAAGGACTATGGTAAGAGGAGCATTGGTAATGGTTACTTCCTGTTCCTGAAGACCAATATAAGAGACAATTAAAGTAGTGGTATTATCCGGGACTTCGATCGTAAATTTTCCGTCAAAATCAGTCTGAGCACTAAAGTTGGTTCCTTTAGCAACAATATTTACACCAGGTAAAGCTTCGCCTTTTTCATTGGTCACAACACCGGTTACTTTTTTCTGGATGGGATTAGTTCTTTTTACATTTTTATCTGTAAATGCAGTACTTTTTTCTGTTTTTGCAGCGGCTAACTGCAAGGTAAAAACTAAAAGCAACGTCGATGTTAATTTGATAACTTTTACGTAGTTAGGAGTAGACCTGCAATCTTTAGGTTTACTTTTAGGCAATAATTTCATACTTTTGTAATGGTTTGGTTAATAATAACTTTGTTAAAGGCTGTTATCTATTTCGAATCATTGTTCCTTCAGGAACCGGCCAGCGATGTTGCAAGCATTAGCTGGCTTTTTTTATGATGCAGATCTAGATAGGTATGCAAATGGTCTGAATTGATATTTGTGATTTTTAATTTCTTACCTCATGTATAAAACTTGTATTTTTCCTGTACTGAATAACCCGATAAACGGGTAATTTTCTAAACTTTAATTTGAGTTAAATCTCTTAAGCTTTAATTTGTATTAAAAAAGAAGTGCTATAAATTACTATAGCATTCTAAGAGCTTCATTGATTTAAGAATGTAACTTTTAATAGTACCCGACTAAAGGTTACGAGAACTTTAACAATAAATTAATTTAATATTATGAGGTAAAGATATAAAATATTTTAATATATCAAATTTAGTTATTAAAATATTTTAATAATTAAGAAGTAGTTGGCGAATTTAGTTATTAATTAACGGAAATAACATCTTTTCTTTAATGACGCAACAAGCACCTATAACGCCCGCACGACGGCCTAAAGCAGACTTTTTAAGCTTCATGTCACGGTTGACTAAACCGAGAGAATATTTTTTTAATGCAGACTGAATAGGTAGTAAAGCATAGTCGCCCAATTGTGCGAAATCTCCGCCAATTACCAGTAGATCAGGGTTGAAGATGTTTAACAGAATAGATAAATAGCGTCCCATTTTTTCGCTTTGCTGTGTTACTAAATCGACACAAAGCGTGTCTTCAAGATTTACAGCACCATTAATAATGGCATTATGTTGCAGGGTAGAAGAGTTTTCGTCAAGGATTACTTTAGATTGTTTTCCTTCTTTGACCGCATCTTTAAACTGATTGATTAAAGACCAGCCTGAAATTTCGGTTTCCAGACAGCCTAGTTTTCCACACTGGCACATGATCTCATTGTTGAAAATAGTACTATGACCAAATTCTCCTGAATATCCTGATTTTCCGTAATATAGCTTTCCGTCGGTAATCATTCCAATAGCAACTCCCCAACTGTAATTTACAAAAATGATGTTTTGCTCATCGTCTACAACACCTTCACAATATTCACCAAAGGCCATTGCACGGGTATCATTCTCGAGATGTACCGGAAGATCTAATTGTTCTGAGATAATTTCGTTTAACGGTCTGTTTTCGCTAAAAAAATAATTATAACTAAAACCTTCCATCGAATTGATCCGGCCCGAAAAGTTGATGCAAACCCCAACAATCATTTTTTTCTCGACAGAGCTGTCTTCGATAAAGGAATTGATAAGTTCGCAAAATTTTAATAAGGATTGCTGTGTATTTTCTAATATAAACGAAGCTCCGAGTTCAACACTCACTAATTCATTTTTGATGTTTTGCAAGCCAATCGACATACTGCTGATTCCGACCTCAACGCCTAAAAAGTAAGCACAGGTAGGATTGATACTGTATAACGAAGGCCTGCGTCCGCCGCTATTGGTAATTTTACCCATATCAATTACATAACCTTCGGTGAGTAATTCATTTACGGCTTTGGTTACAGTAGGAACACTCGATTGTAATTCTGTACTTAATTCTGCAATAGTAGCATTTCCGCCCGATAACAATCGTTTTGTGATAGATTGCCTAAGCATGTGCCATTTTTGCCCTGAGAGGCTTTTGTCTTTGCTAACGTCTAATAAGTCTTTTAAACTCATGGTTTTATCAATTACAGTAATTACTACTTACAAACTTACTATAATTTTTAAATTAATAATGGTATTTAGGTTTCAATATTAAATTTTTTAGCTATTGCTAAATAGTTTTTAAAATTTTATAATAATAAAGGTGAAAAATTAAATACAATTCGATTTTGATTGTATACGTCACCCTATCCCGTAATGGCAGCATGAAAAAAAAATAAATAAAAGAATGTTCATTCATTTATTATTTTATCTTTGTCAAAAAAATGGCATGAGAATTAGAGACATTGACAAAGAGAAACTGGTGATTGCAACTGCAATTGATCAAATTGTGGAAGACGGATTTCAGGGTTTTAGCATGAACAAACTCGCCAAAGCCTGTTCTATCTCTGTTGGTACTCTATACATTTATTACAAAGACAAAGATGATTTAATACAAAAAATAGGGGCGGTGATTGCACTTAAGTTTTTTACAGGTACAGTAAAAGATTTTTCGCCGAAAATGTCATTTGAAGAGGGGTTGTGGAAACAATGGGAGAACCGGGCTGCCTTTACAATGAAATATCCTAAAGAAGTTGCATTTTTTGAAATTATCAAACATTCACCTCACGGAGAAGCCATTCTGGATTCTATTAAAGAGTTTGCAGATTTTAGAATGATTATGAAGGAGTTTATTGAAAGGGGACTTCGTAATAAAGAACTCATACCACTAACATTCGAAGTGTTCTGGGCGGTGGCTTATGGCCCGTTATACACCTTGTTAAACCTCCATACTGAGGGTAAGAGTATGGGAGGGAAGCCATTTAAACTTACCAGAGAAATGATGCACGAAGCTTTTAAGGCAACGATTAAAGCTTTAAAACCATGAAAAATTATGGAAACAGATTTAAATACAATACATGTTTTTAAAACCAATATTAAAAATGCAGATCCGTCTTGTGAGCTGCACAAAACATTAAATAGTCATTCGGATATTCAGCAATGGAGTATCGATCACGAAGATGTCGATTGCGTATTGCGCGTTGTATCGGATGTACTGAAACCTGAAACAATTATTGGCATGATCACAGAGTTTGGTCATGAGTGTCAGGAATTATTTTAACCCACAGGATGCATTTTAACCCATAGGGACACAGGATTTGCATGATCAGAAAGGCGTTTCACTTTTTCAAAGTATACATAGGCACTATGTAAAAGAAATGTTTCTTTTTGTATTCTTTTTCTAAACCTAAAATCTATGTTTTTATGTGTTACGTTTTTTTGCGTAGTGTATCCCAAAAAATGAACCTTAATCAAAAAATAACCATTTAAATGGAAAAAACTACTGGGGAAAGTCCCGCTTTTACTTCACACCAAATTATCATTATTGCTATTCTGGCACTTTTGCAGTTTACTGTAATACTTGATTTTATGGTTATTTCTCCGCTGGGAGATATTTTAATGAAAACGCTTAATATGACCACGGCAAACTTTGGTTTTGCCGTTTCGGCTTATGCTTTTAGTGCCGGGATTTCAGGATTGCTGGCCGCAGGTTTTGCCGATAAATTTGACCGTAAAAAACTCCTGATGTTCTTTTATACAGGATTTATTATTGGTACTGTTTTCTGTGCCCTTTCTACCAGCTACACGATGTTGCTTTTAGCCAGGATCGTGACCGGGCTTTTTGGCGGCGTTATTGGTTCTGTTTCTCTGGCCATTGTAACCGATTTATTCGTTATACATCAAAGAGGGCGTGTTATGGGGTTTATTCAAATGGCATTTGCCACCAGTCAGATTTTAGGAATCCCAATTGGGCTATATTGCGCCAATCACTGGGGATGGCATTCGTCATTTTTAATGATTGCCGGTTTGGGCGTGTTGATTCTTATAGCGATCATAACCCAAATGGAGGCTATTAACAAACACTTAGAATTGCAGTTGGACAAAAGCCCTTTTGTACATCTTTGGCATACTTTGAGCAACAAACAATATCAGATTGGTTTTGCTTCTATTGCCTTTCTTTCGGTTGGAGGTTTTATGCTGCAGCCTTTTGGAAGCGCCTTTTTGGTCAACAATATTCATATCAGTCAGCTTGAATTGCCTATGGTATTTTTCTTTACCGGACTTTCGGTTTTATTTATTATGCCATTAGTGGGAAAATTGAGTGATAAGATAAGCAAGTTTAAATTGTTTGCCGGAGGTTCTGTGATTTCAATTGTAATGATCCTTATTTATACCAATTTAGATCCAATTCCGTTATGGGAAATCGTAGTGATCAATATGATTTTGTTCATGGGAATTATGAGCCGAATGATTCCGGCCACAACCTTAAATACTGCTATTCCTGAAATGAAAGACCGTGGGGCATACATGTCAATTTCGTCTTCGTTGCAACAAATTGCAGGCGGAATCGGAGCTGTTTTTGCCGGGTATATTGTACATCAGAAAACAAAATCGGCGCCTTTAGAAAATTATGATATTTTAGGATATGTTATTGCCGTGATTACACTTTCAACGGTGTTTTTAATCTGGAGGGTAAATCAGCTCGTAAAATCAAAAGAGAAAGCACTGAAAGTTTAAAGACTTACCTTTTTCTGATTCATAAAAAAAGCATGTGATATTTTACTGTATCACATGCTTTTTTCCCGTTTTAGAGATACCGTTTCAAAGGTTTTGGGTTCCTCGATTTTGTCTTTTATGGTTTTGATAAAATCATTTGCGTTGTCTATATAAAGCAATATTCTTTTGGGGTCTTTTGTAATGCCAAATGGTAAAGTAACGGTTCTGCTCTCTTTTAGTTCAATCGAAATATTATGAGGTTCCAGTTTGCCTAACAATGCAAATTTTACAAGTTCATTGCTTTTCTCATAATCACCTTCAAATTTTTGTATCATATTAATTGAATCAAGAGGAATTTCTAAAGTGTCAAAAAGCCCGTAACGAATGATTATTTTTTGTGATAAAACAAGATGAGCCCTAAAAAAAACAGCTTTTAAATGTCCTGTCAAATTGATTAATAAATAAACGTGAAGTACCAAAAAAAGAATCGCGACTGCGCTGTTCCAGGCAACCAGAAGCATGTGTACCCCAATTGCTTCAACTACAGAAACCAGCATTAAACCCATATAAACCGCGCTTACGCCACTTTCGCGGTATCCGGAAAAACGAGTAGTATCACTTTTATTTCTGCTCCATTTTATAAAACAATAATAGAAAGAGCAAACTTCAAAAGAGATCATTTTTCCTAATTTTTTAAACGGGATTGCTTTTTTTAAAGTATCCGAAATAATGTCATATTCGTCCTTTTCAATCGTATCGTTTTGTTGTACTGCTTTTCTGAAATTTCGAATAAATTGGAATCCTTTCCATAACAAGAAGATCAGAAAGGCACTGTTTAAATAGATTTTCCACTCAAAAATGACTTCAAAAATATTGCCTTCCATTTTGAAGATATAGGGAGTAATTTTAAAGACAGAATAAAACACAAACCAAAACGTAAATTCGGTTTGTTTTTTCTTTGTCAGTACATAATAAAGTGCCGGAGCCACGATGAGAAACAGGGTTGTTAAAACGGAATCATTTGGAACGGAATTACTTAAACTAATCAAAGCTATACTTATTTCGATGGCAATAAAAATAAGTAAGGAGCTGTATTTTTTTATCATAAAACTTTTGGAAATCCGTTATAAATTTATGTTTTAAAAGTAGAGATTCTTAAATGAATTGTATCATTTTGGAGAATGTTTTTTCTCTTGTAAAAGCGACTAAGGAAGACCTTTTTTAACGCTGTAAATGTCATTTTGATCATGGTTACCGGATTTTATTTCAGATGATTGGTATTGTTTCTGTTCACATTAGTTACTTGTAAAAGCAACAATTTTGACTGATATTAAATTTGGTTTATTTATTTTAGCGCATGTAATGTATTTTTAATGTTTTTAAGCGACTGGAAATGAGTTTTAACAGTAAAATTATAGTAGGTATTTTATCCTATAAAAATAATTTATTTATTTTTATTTATGAGAAAAAACCTATAACAGTAAAATAGTTTTACTATATTTACACTGCTTAAAATACGGCTTTAAGAACAAAATAAATTTTTAATACGACATTATGAGTACAAACACCCTTTCAAAAGAAGCCGAAACAAGGCTGATGAATTTTTTTAAAAACACCATAGATCCGCAGGAAATGGCGAAGTCTATCAGGCAGGTAAATTATGTTCTTGCTTTGGGATCTTTGAGACAGCACGAAACGATTCAAAACGAAAAAATCAATTTAGAAAATAACTTTTATTGGCTGAATGAATTGGCCGAAATTTTAAGTCCTTATTTAGATGTAGAATAAGTTTTTTTAGAACTAATAAATAATTATAAACCCCGATCCTGAAAAGCCGGGGTTTTTTATTGGTTTCGCTGCGTTTGAGGCTGCAGAGACCCAAGTTAGGAGACTCAGACAATTCAGGGTCCTCAATTCTTTTAAATTCTGCTTTTAAGATTTTAGAAAAGTGCCTGTTTTAACTGATTGTGTTGCTACTAGTTACTTTCGAAATGAATTAATTTGTAAAAAAAGAAGATTTACATTACAAGATTAGTGTAAATTATACGTTAGCATGTATAGTTTTAGAATTGTTTTTATTTCGAATATAAAATGCGCAGGTTCGAATACCGGACCAAAACTTATACATACCAATTGAGACTTCGTTTTAGCACCCGTAATTCTTATTATTGTTGATTGCGGTTTGTGGTGAAATAAAAGGGTTCTTAAAAGTAAAATTAAATAAACGTAGAATTTAAAATAAAAGAAATGGCAGATAACAATATCTATTTTGCAAAAGCAGACAGTCCAAAAATGATCGAAGCTTTTGAAAGGGCACAAAAAACGTTTAAATATTTTTGGAGGGAACTTTCCTGGGAATACCGTCGTATTGTTCCGGCATTGGATGTGGCGTGTGTGAAAGTTGCATTCTCACAAGAACTTGAAGACGAAACAGCAGTCGAACACATGTGGATTAACGATGTTGAATTTGATGGCGAAACTATAAAAGGTATTTTGATTAATACGCCCAATGAACTCACCAATATTGATAATGGAGCTCATGTAGAGATTCCGCTAAGTCAGTTGAGTGACTGGTTATTTTCGTCCGGAGGAAGAGCATACGGAGGTTTTACAATTCAGGCTTTACGTTCTGAAATGAATGATCACGAAAGGGCAGAACATGATGAGGCCTGGGGTTTGGATTTTGACGATTATAACAATATCAGAGTGGTCCATAACCAGGATGAACATCCTGAGGGTTTAATAGAACATCCTATGAGTATCAATATGAAGGACAGTTTAATTGACTTTTTAAAACAAAATCCAAAAGAATTATTAAGCGATGATTTTGGTTATAATTTTCTGCACAGAGAAACCATTGCGGGCAATGTAACCTCAGTCGAAGTTTTACTGGATCTGGGAATAGACAAAAACGAAAAAACGAAAAACGGCAAGACAGCATTAGATTTTGCCAGAGCACTCGATTGGGAACATATTATTCCGGTACTTGAAAAATAAAACAAACGTTTTTTTTAAACCGATAGAAAAGAAGAAACAATGACAGAAAACGAAGAATTTATATATGAGTCTATATTTAATCAGGTACGAATGGGATTTTTATCGCCTGATGAAATTAAAGAAAATATACTGGAAGAAATTGAAGATAATGAATTTGAAAGCGAAATTTCGGAAAAATGGGCAAATGACCTGATTGATACTGAATTTCAAAAGGTGCTAAAAGAAAGTGAAAAATGGAGCAAACCAACAGATACAGACCGATTGATAACAGCATTTGATGAGTTGTGCCACCAAAATATTATTGCCCTGCACAATGCAGGTTTTACCACAAGTGACGGAGAGTATGAAGTGGTCGAAGTTGAAGTTCAATTAAACGACCGCCAAAAAGCATCTGCCGGATATTGTTTTTATCACGAACAGGACCTTTCGAGAGCCATAGAATTAGAAGATCCGAGTTTGTATATTGCATTTCAAAAAATCAATAATGATCATGATGACGTTACAATTGCCGTTGGTAAAAAAGTAGCAGAGATATTAAAGAAAAACGGTTTTGAAGTGGTATGGAATGAACAGGCGACAAGCAAAATTTTGATTCCCAATTTTAAATGGCAACTTCTGTATGATGAAAGTAACAGGGACTTACTGGATTATAAAAAAGTAGTTGATGTGATGACGGAGTAAAACTCTTTAAAATAAGAAATAAACTAAAATGGCAGGTGAGAGTACTTAACCTGCCATTTTTTTGTTTCAGGATTTAATGCCAATACCAATTCAATGGTCCGGCTTACTATGAAAAAAAGTTAATAATACCTGTGTAAATGGTGATACGGTAGTTGTAAAACGTCGTAAGCTCATTAGTAAAGAGCATTCCGGAAAATTAGCGACCAGTGCAAGTCAGTGCCTGAGCAGGGAATATAAGGTATTCTTAAAATAGTGGATAACCAAGGGAAGACTGGTTAGTTTATCTCCCAAAGTTGCAGATGCATCAGGCAGAATCGAAAACATCATGGTTGGATGTTTTCGATTCTGCCTGATTTTTTTTTAAACTTCTTCAAAATAAAAAAAAATATTTGATTGAAAACCAGCTGTCTTCTGTTGGTTTAGCGGATTGTTTCTTTATTCAAACGAGTTTAACAACCACTTCAAAACACCTGCGAAAAGCCCTTATTTGATGTAGAAAAAGTTCTACACAGAAGAGTTGTGTGTCCTACAATTTATTGGTTTCGTTGAAATTACTTTTGTCGAAATAATTTTCTTATCAGAATTATATAATTGATTTTTTAGTATTAGTCACAGTGCCGGAATTCCCCAAATTCTATCCTAAGATTATCCACCCTATTTGTTTGGAAATAATAGTATTTCTAACCACCACAATAATGTGAAATAAACTGAAACAAACATTCGTAGTAACGAATTGTACTTGTGTTTTAGATGTCTTGCATGAATGGTTGTTAGGATAGATATCGTCACGCTGTAAAATAGCATAATTATATATTCTAAAATTAAAAACCATTACAAAAACGACCACAACATGAAAGCAAAAATTACTTTATTAATCCTGTTTTTTTTGGGATGTGTAAGTGTTAACGCTCAATCTTTTCTGATTAGTTTTCCTAATCATGCCGCTGCACCTGTGCAGAATCCACGAAATTTAACGGTTTGTAATTCCTCTTCTTTATTACAAGTCCGACTTGATGTTGCCACAGCCTCTGCAACCGGAGGAAGTGTAACCATCCAGTTACCAGCTGGTATTGAATACGTATCAGGAAGTGTTTTGAAAAACGGCGGAACAGCTGCACTAACCATTACGGATAATGGCGGAACAGTCAATGCACCCCAATTTAAACTGGGGCCAAACTCCTTAACTGCCGGAGATTATATTGTTTTTACAATAGACAGAAAAGCAACTTGTACTGCAAGAACAAGTGCCATATCCGGAACAACTTTTAAAGACATTGTTACCGGAACCATTACCGGTCAAACGGCAAGTACAGGAACATCATCTGCTTATCAGGTTTCTTATCCTGTATTTAGTTTTACGCAACCGGCAACACAAAATAACGCTGTTATAGGTCAGACGTATTCCAGGACTTTTACGATTACCAATGGTGGTAACGGATGCACAAATGAGGTTAATTTTACGATAGATTATCCTTCAAACGGAATTAAACAAACAAGTCTTACTCTTGGAGGTGTTGCGATTACGCCAACATCTACCGTGGGTACAACTTCTTATTATACCATAAATGCCGCACAATTACCCGGTGGTGATTTTTGTTTTGGTGAAGCTTTGACTTTTACAGAAACCTACCTCGTAAAAACATGTAGTGCAGCGACGAATTATTCCGCAGGTTGGGGCTGCGGTTTAACGCCGGCAACCTGGTGCCAGACGGTATCAGGTAGCGCAGGTGTTACGATGGTTTCAGGTGTCCCAAACTACAGCCAGTTTACCGTTTCTAAAGTGGGTTATGTTAACGATTGTACCCCGTTTTTATTTAAAGTTTTATACAAAAATGCAGGAACAGGAAATACAACCGCTGCAACAATGTACAATGCTGCCTTTAATATCGGACAAGGTGTTGCGGCTGGAACAGCTTTGCAAAATATGCAGTTTCAGAGTTTAAATTTAAATGCTGCAACGATTAATGGTAAAACGGTACCACATACCGGAGGAACAGGGACCAGTATCTACAGTATGAATCTTAAAGATTTATTTACCGCTGATCCTGATGGGGTTGGAGTTGGTCTGGATGATCTTGACGGAGATGGTTTTTACGATGATTTACCAGCTGGCGCATCCGTAACTTTTGATATTGCTGCGCTAATGAACTGTAGCGCAACCTGCAACATTAGCCGTTCTTTATATTATTCATTTTGTGGTACAATTTCGTATACGACGATGTGCAGCAGTACAGTTGCGACCTCTGATTTTATTAGAGATTCTCATTATAGTGCAGACAGGGATACTCCTTTGTCTACTTTTTTTGGAGAAACTTTACAAACAGCAGATAATAGTTATGCCCCTTCGAATGTAGATTGTGGCGTGCCTTTCAGAATGCGGTTTTCTGTGAACTGGTATGCCATGGCCCCACTTAATTTTAATGCCAATCAAAAGTGGACTTATGAAATTACTTTACCTGCAGGAGTTAGTCTTTCGGGTACAGGTAATCCACAGTGGAATAATGGAAAAGACATTAATAGCACCACTTTTTTAACACCAACAATCACACAAACGGGTAACGTGGTGACGGTAGTCTCACCGGGCGTTTTACCGGGAATGGTTTATCTTGATCTGGTTGTTGATTGTAATACTTCGTGTGGTGCAGGATTAACGATACCATACAATTTTAAATATATTAATGATAAAACAGCTTCCTGTAACTGTAATAGTGCCGTGTTTTGTGGTACGTACACTGTAGGAAAGGTAGTTTGTCCGGGTCCATGTCCGGCTGGAGGAGCCAGTATCAGAAGTTCAAAAGTCGAAAGAGCCGATAATTCATTAGGATGGACCAATACTACTTTGACTACACATCAGGTTAGAAGTGCTATTTCTGCCTACGACTTATCAAAAGCTTTGTACCTGGATCAAATTGATATTACGGCTACCGGAGTTCAAAATGGTATTCCGGCAGCCAATTTATACCTCAACACTTCTATTAATAAATATGCAGGAAATGGTGATAAACTAACGCCTTTGAGTATTGATGTAGTGATCAAAAGAGCAGGGGTAACTGTTTCAACCGGAACAAGTACAACATTTACCACTACCGGAACCACTACTACCGGAGTTTTACCTTCATATGGTATTCAGGTCATACGATGGAATTTAACTGCAGCCTTGCCGGCAGGAGGTTTATTAGCCGGAGATACTTATGAAACAGTAGCACATTATACCGTTTCAACGAATGCTTTACCTAATAATGATGTACAAACCGGTAACGGTATGTATTTCTATAATTTAGATGCTGCGAATAATGAAGTTTCCTGTAACAACAGAGTTCCGGAACTTTATCTGGTGGGTACCAGTTTTGGGTTTAGTCCCTATTCTCAAAATGCTACAAATGCCTGCGGAATTGCTTCGTCTCAAAGTACCATTTTTAGGCAATATGCAGCATCCGGAAACTTTTATAAAAATGAAATACGTCCCGGATATGTCATGACGGCTTATACAGTTACGGTTCCGGCAGGTTATGCGATGGTTGGAGTAAAAAACACTCAATTTGGAGCTGCTTATTTAACACCGGCTTCAGTAGTTGGAAATACCTACCGATATGAACTTCCTGTAGTCGTAAATGATTTACGACCTTCATTAAATTATCAGTCTTATTACGTAGATATGTCGCCAACCTGTGCTACAGCTGCCTCTGAATCGTATTCGATAACAGGTGAATTTCAGGATTTATATTATCACTATAAAGATTTAGGATTTTCGAATCCGGATAAAAAAACGCAAACTTTTACGGTCACTGTACCTTACAATGCAGCAACAAAACCAACAGTTGCGTTTACAAATCAAACCGGAACCATACAGGCTTCAAAACCAACCGAAAGTTTTACAGTTCGCCTGGCTAATACAGGAACAGCTACAGCCCCTTATACCTGGATTTCTGTACCAAATGTATCCGGAGTTACCATCACGCAAATCGTAGATGTAGCGACCAATACAGCTTTAACACCAATCAATTATGCTGGGGGGGTATGGTTTAAACTGAGTGCTGCAGGATTAACAACAGCGGCAACAAAAGATTATCGTATCGATTTTAATTATACTACTTGTGTAGCTACAACCATCAATGTTGATGCAGGCTGGAACTGTGCTTCATTTCCAACAGATCCGTCCGGTTATACTTGTAACCATAATACAATAGCTTTACCGTTTATTCCGCAAACTGCGGAGGTACAGATTATCACTGTAAAACAGCCAACAGCACCAGTCGACTTATGTACCGCTATTCCGTTTGAGTACAGAATGAACTCTGCAGGAGCAGGAAATACGGTAAACAACAAATTTGTGGTTGATTTACCTGTTGGAATGTTTTATGAATCCGGTTCAATCCAGGCCGAATATCCTGCTAATTCAGGGAACTGGAGCCCGGTTAGTTTTACCAGCTCAGGCACAAGAACAACGGTAGATTTAAGTTCACATCCAAATTATCCAATTCAGGGCTTACCCGGAACATTAAATGACGGAGGAAATAATAATTTAAGATTAATAGGACTTCGTTTTTCATTAAACACCAATTGCGATTTTGTAGCAGGTTCAAACATCAACATATTTGCCAGTGCAAATCGTTCATGTGGTGCACCGGCTACAGGAGACGGAGTAGGATCAGCCTCATTATCCATTAACGCAAATGGTGTGGTTCCGGGTTATTTTGTCGTGAGCAATTTAGCGCTAACTTCAGGCTCATTTAATAATTGCAATAGTCCGGTAGTTTTTAGTGCAGCCCATACCATTGTTTCTTCTGTGCCAACAGGTTCAACAGGTTCAGCACATATCATTCTGCCTCCGGGTTATGATTATGTGGCAGGTTCATACGCTTGCGTTGGTAGCCCATGCGCTACATTTAAAGGAATTGCCACCAATGGAGCAGGTCAACGTTATATCGACTTAGGAATTCCTGCCGGAATGAACTCAGGAGATAAACTCAACTATACATTTGCAGTCGAAAAAACAAGTTCCGTAGCGTGTTCAAACTACAGGGTAGTACTGCAAACCGTTGATGACATTGCCGGAGTAGGCTGTAGTTCAGCTCCGGGCGGAATTTGTTCGAATATTGCGATCCAAACCGGAAGCACTTCTTACGAATATACAATTTCGAATCCAACATTAGAAATTACAAGTTTTAAAGGCACTTATACCGCAGGCACTTATTCTGGTTCTGTATCGGTTACGAATACCAGTACATTAAATCAAACCAATTCAGGTCCGGCCAATCCTGTTAAAATAAGTTTTTATTGTGCCGATGCATCAGGAAATCAAACAGGATCATTGTTAGGAACCTATACCATGACAGGTTCAATTGCTGCAGGAGCAACAGGTACTGAAAACTATACATTGTCAGGAGCAAGTGCATGCGGAGCTGGAAAAATAGTGGCTGTTATCTCTACAGCAGATAATTGTATCTGTGAAACAGCTACTAAAACCATGGATTTATTACCGGTTGCCACAAACGATTCACATTGTTATACACAGGGAGCAACCTCAACAGTAATCAATGTACTAGCAAATGATACAACGGGGGATACTATTGTACCTGCTACAATAAGTTTAATTGCACCAGTTGGGGCAACAGGAATCATTACAGATGGGAATGGTGATGTGATAAGCATGACGATTGATTTAGAAGGAACGTGGAATGTCAATGAAACAACAGGAGAAATCACTTTTGTTCCAGTATCGAATACCATACTAAATCCAAGGCCAATACAATATACCGGACGTGATGCAGAAGGAAATATTTCTAATATTGCAACCCTTACAGCTAAAACATCTGTTGAGAAAGTGGGAACAGAGTCGACCTCATGCTCTGCCAATGGTTTAGGATATACTTTGAATGTAGCGGTAAAAGGATTAGCACCCTATACCGTAACAGGAACAGGAGCACCGGGAACATGGTCAGGAAATAGTTGGACTTCTGGTACAATTACTACAGGAACCAATTATAATGTAAGCATTCAGGATGCTAATGGATGTAATAATCTGTTAGTTTCAGGAACGGCACCGGTTTGTTGTTTATTTGAAGTAACCCATCCCACATTTGCAGCGACCACTATTTCATGTTATAAGCAACTGCCAACTGCCACTTCATTAACTAAATCAGAATTTGAAGCTTTAGGAAATGCAAATGGATTTATAGGAACTAACCCGTGTGGTGTACTTGTAATCAGTGCTTCAAACGGACCAAATCCGGGTTGTAGCGGAACAGTTACGAGAACTTATACGGTAACGGAATATGCAGATACCAATAACAATAAGGTAAGAGATGCTGGTGAAAATACAGTTTTAAATACGACTAATAGTATCCAAACTTTTACTATCGACAGAGCAGACTTTACCATGCCAGCCAATCAGGGATCAACTGTGGCATGTGCTTCGGGAATTGTAGCGCCTGCAGTTCCGGTTGTAAAAGACAATTGCGGAAATACTTTAACGGCAAGTTCGCCGGTTATTTCGGCAACGCCAGCTTGCGGAGGAGATGTAACCTATACGTATACTTTTACAGATTGTGAAGGCAACGCGCACAATTGGGTGTATACCTACACCATTGAAAGAGCAGATTTTACCATGCCAGCCAATCAGGGATCAACTGTGGCATGTGCTTCGGGAATTGTAGCGCCTGCAGTTCCGGTTGTAAAAGACAATTGCGGAAATACTTTAACGGCAAGTGCGCCGGTTATTTCGGCAACGCCAGCTTGCGAAGGTGATGTAACGTACACGTATACTTTTACAGATTGTGAAGGAAACGCGCACAATTGGGTGTATACCTACACCATTGAAAGAGCAGACTTTACCATGCCAGCCAATCAGGGATCAACTGTGGCATGTGTTTCGGGAATTGTAGCACCTGTAGTTCCGGTTGTAAAAGACAATTGCGGAAATACTTTAACGGCAAGTGCGCCGGTTATTTCGGCAACGCCAGCTTGCGAAGGAGATGTAACCTATACGTATACTTTTACAGATTGCGAAGGCAACGCGCATAATTGGGTGTATACCTACACTATTGATGATACAATTGCACCAACAGGAACAGCTCCTGCTGATATAACCGTACAATGTATTTCGGAAATTCCGGTAGCCAATGTAAATCTGATTACCGATGCAGCAGATAATTGTAGCGGAGGTGTTGTAATAACTGTTTCAGATACGAACAACGGTGGATCAGGCAGCATTAATACACCATACATCGTAACGAGAACGTATACCTTAACAGATTGCAGCGGACTAAAAACAAATTTAATTCAAACCATTACGGTTAAAGATACTCAAGTACCACAAACACCGGTTTTGGCTGATGTTACGATTGGTGAATGCAGCGGAACGCCAGTTGCACCAACCACTATTGATGCTTGTTCAGGAACTATAACAGGAACGACCACAACCGTTTTCCCAATTACCAAACAAGGAACTACAGTAGTAACCTGGACTTTTGATGATGGTCACGGAAATACAACAACAGCCAGTCAAAACGTAATCGTAAAAGATACAACAGCTCCAACAATACCAGTTTTGGCCGATGTAACTATTGGAGAATGCAGCGGAACACCAGTTGCACCAACCACTCTTGATGCTTGTGCCGGAATGATAACAGGAACGACCACAACCGTTTTTCCAATTACCAAACAAGGAACAACGGTAGTCACCTGGACTTTTAATGATGGTAACGGAAATACAATTCAGGCCAATCAAAATGTAATCGTAAAAGATACAACAGTACCGGTTGTACCTGCTTTAGCCGATGTGACATTAGAAGGTTGTAGCGGAACACCTGAAACGCCAAAAGCTAACGATGCCTGTGCGGGAATAATAACCGGAACGACCTCAGCTGTTTTCCCCATTGCCCAGCAGGGAACTACGGTAGTGACCTGGATTTTTGATGATGGAAATGGCAATATTACCAGTGTCAATCAAAATGTGATCATGAAAAATACGATTCCTGCCCCAATAAGCGGAGGAGATCAAAGCGCTTGCGTATCTGAAAATGTAAAAACACTGACGGCAACTGCAAGTGCGCCCGAAGGAACAAAAGTAGTTTGGTATACGTCAGCCACAGCTGGAAATAGTGTAACATCGCCAACATTAAACACGGTAGGAACAGTAACCTATTACGCTGAAACCGTAAATACAACTTCAGGATGCAGCAGCTTAACCAGAACACCGGTTAGCCTGACCTTATACAACTGTTCAATTGGGTTGATCAAAACAGTTGTTTTTGATGACAATAACAATGATGGTTTTGCACAAGCGGGAGAAACACTGAGTTATAGTTTTGAAATTACAAATCTTGGTAATGTGCCGTTGACCCATGTAAGCGTAACCGATATTAAAGAAGGATTAGAGTTAACGGGAGACCCAATTAGTTTAGAAGCAGGAGAAACCAATTCAACTGAATTTAAAGGAATCTATAAATTGACTCAGGCCGATATTAATTCAGGAAAAGTAAGCAATCAGGCAACTGTAACGGGAACAACACCTTTAAACACAACAGTAAGTGATGTTTCGGATGACAGTTCTCTTTCAGAAGATAAACCAACAGTATTAGATGTTACCGGTTGTGTAATCGAAGTATTTAATGCCGTTTCACCAAACGAAGACGGAAAAAATGACGCTTTCTACATTCGCGGACTTGAATGTTATTCAGATAACAGGGTAGAAATTTACAATCGTTGGGGAGTATTAGTATTCGAACGTGATCATTACAACAATACAGATCGTGTATTTAAAGGAATTTCTGAAGGACGAACTACGGTAAGCCAGTCCAGTGAATTACCAGCCGGAACTTATTTCTATATCTTAAAATATAAAGATATCAATAACGGCGGAGCACACGAGAAATCAGGCTATTTGTATATAACGAGATAAATTTAATTTCCGGGAGCGTAATCTCCCGGAATTATAAAACTAAAACACATGAGAACAAAAATTATAGTATTGGTATTGATTCTGGCATCAATTGGGAGTTATGCGCAACAAGACGCACAATTCACACAATATATGTACAATACCATTAGCATAAACCCCGCTTATGCCGGTTCAAGAGGTGCCATGAGTATCTTCGGACTATATCGTACCCAATGGGTTGGACTTGACGGAGCGCCGGAAACCAGCAGTTTTTCCTTAAATACCCCTTTAAACAATAGCAATTTAGGATTAGGGGTTTCGCTGCTCAATGATAAAATCGGGCCAACGAATGAGAATACCTTATCGGCAGATTTATCCTATACAGTCCCGACTTCAGAGACTTTCAAATTGTCTTTCGGAATCAAGGCATCAGCCAATTTATTTAATTTGGATATCAATAAACTGAATCCCGAAAATCAGGGCGATCCGCAATTTCAGGATTTAAACAGTAAAATTTCACCCAATATCGGAGCGGGGGTGTACTGGCATTCAGACAAAGCTTATATTGGTTTATCAGTTCCAAATTTTATCGAAACCAATCGGTACAGTGACAATGACGTAGCTATTTATAAAGACAAAATCAATTATTATTTAATTGCAGGATATGTCTTTGATCTGGATCACTATCAATACATAAAATTCAAACCGGCAATATTAACCAAAATGGTCGAAGGAGCACCTTTGCAGGTAGATCTTTCGGGCAACTTTATGTTCAACGATAAATTTGTTTTAGGAGTTGCCTACAGATGGAGTGCTGCCATAAGTGCTATGGCTGGATTTCAAATTACAGACGGTTTGTATATAGGATATGGCTACGATCATGAAACTACCCGTTTGAATAAATACAATTCAGGATCGCATGAAATATTCCTGCGTTTTGAATTCCTGAAAAATTACAGCCGAATAACTTCACCGAGATTCTTTTAATACTTCCAGTTATGAAAATTAAAAAATTAGTTTGTACCGTTTTTTTAGTGCTTTTTACCATCAAAGGACTGGCACAGGCGGGCCGTATATCCAGTGCCGATAAAGATTATGATAAGTATGCTTATATCGACGCCATCGCTACTTATGAAAAAGTAGCCAATAAAGGATATAAGGACGAGAAGATGTTTCAAAAATTAGGAAACTCGTATTATTTCAACGGGCTTTTGCCACAGGCAGCAAAGTGGTATGATGCTTTATTTGAAATGAACCAGAACCAGAACCCGGAATACTATTACCGTTATGCCCAGGCATTGAAATCTGTAGATAATTATGCGAAGGCAGAAAAAATAATGGAGCTTTTTCAGCAGAAATCCGGCAATGATGAACGAGCCGAATTAGCGAAGCATAATAAAAACTATCTGGATGTGATTAAAACAAATTCAGGACGTTTTGAAATGACAAATGCAGGAATAAATTCCAGGTATTCAGATTACGGAAGCGCTTTTCTGGATAATAAACTGGTATTTGCCTCAGCGAGAGATACCGGAAGCATTGCCAAAAGGGTATTTAAATGGACCAATCAATCGTTTACCAATTTATATTCGGTTGAATTACAATCGGATGGAAGTGTAGGTAAAGTAGAGAAATTTTCGAAAAAAGTCAATTCAAAATTCAATGAATCCACACCAACTTTTACTCAGGATGGTAAAACCATGTATTTTACCAGAAACAACTTTCTGGATGGTAAAAAAGGAAAAAATGACAAGAAAATTACCTTGCTCAAATTGTACAAAGCAAGTTTAATCGATGGAAAATGGGAGAATATAAGCGAACTTCCTTTTAATAGTGATAATTACAATACAGCACACCCGGCCTTAAGCCCGGATGAAAAAACACTTTATTTTGCTTCAGATATGCCGGGCGGGTACGGACAATCAGATCTTTATAGCGTATCTGTCAATAACGACGAAAGTTTTGGGACACCCAAAAATTTGGGTAAAACAATCAATACTGAAGGACGCGAAACTTTTCCGTTTGTGTCAGGAGATAACGAGTTGTATTTTGCCAGCGACGGGCAACCGGGATTAGGCGGACTGGACATATTTGTGGCTAAAATGAATGGTGATGCTTCTTTTGGGACAATCAAAAATATTGGGGAACCCATCAACAGCAAACAGGATGATTTTGCATTTATAATCAACAGTAAAAACCGCAATGGTTTTCTTTCGTCTAATCGAAAAGGAGGAATGGGATATGATGATATCTATCGTTTTACAGAGGTTAAAAAAATGGAATGTACACAAAGTTTGTTTGGAGCCATTTTAGATCTGGACACTAATGTTTTACTGCCATTTTCGACAGTGAATTTGCTTGACGATCAATTTAAGAGTATTGCAGAAATGAAAACAGGCGAAGACGGAAGATATCATTTTGAGGCAGAATGCGGTAAAAGTTATTACGTAAGAGCTGCCAAAGAGAATTATGAAACCAAAGAAACACCGGTTAATATTAAAGATGCTACCGGTAAAACAGAGTTGAATATTGCATTGGAACAGCGTGTAAAACCGGTAACGATTGATAGTGATTTGGCTAAAATAATGGACATTTCGATTGTTTATTTTAATTTGGATAAATGGAACATTACTTCAAAAGGTGCTTTCGAACTAGAGAAAATCTACGAAGTAATGCAGCAATATCCAAAAATGAAAGTAGACGTTCGCTCGCATACAGACAGCCGCCAAACGGCAAAATACAATCTGGCATTGTCAGACAAAAGAGCCAAATCTACCATTGCCTGGCTGGTAAAAAAAGGAATTGCTGCCAACCGATTAACCGGAAAAGGCTATGGAGAAAGCCAGTTGGTCAATAACTGTTCAGACAATGTACCTTGTACAGAAGCAGAACATCAGGCAAACAGACGCAGCGAATTTATAATAGTTTCAATGGAATAATAGTGAATTGGTTTTAAAAAAAAGAGGTCTTTTCTATAGTTAGAACGGCCTCTTTTTATACTTACATAAAATATGATTGATATAGATACCTTAATAAATGAAACCGGTGCCGACTCTGGTTTGATTTTTAATACAGATGGGATTTTGATAAAATCGGTTAATTTGCAATACGATCATAATGTAGCAGCTATGATGGGGATTATTATTAAAATGTGCCAGGAATTTACCGATGACCTTGAAAACGGACTGACCAGACAGGTGATGATCAAAAACAATAACGGTATTGTGGTAGCCAATATAGACAGTTATGATAATTGTGTTGCTTTGCTTTCTAAGGACAATACCCGAATTGGGCTTTTATTACTTAAAATGGATGCTGCTTTTAGAAACTAATATACAATCCTAATATAATTTTTAAAGAGAATGCAAAAAGCTAATTCAAATCTGAATTAGCTTTTTTGGTTTTAAGTATAAGTAAAGGTTGAAAATTTTAAATGGCAATATCCAGCGAGGGGCTAAAAATCATTTTAATCGATTGTTTAGACCGGTCTTCAATAGGGGCTTTTGGCGCTTTTACTTTTAAGGATTCAATGCCTTTGTCCCGTAAATCTTTATTTTTAAACAACCTGCTTACGCCAATGATTTTTCCGTTAAAAGCCTTCAGATTAAAATAGGCTTCATTATTCGAATTGGTCTTTCTGAAAAACTTAATATTATCCTGAGAATTTCTTTTCACAGATTCAATGCCTTTAAGGCACATTAATTTTCGGGTATATCCGCCACTGCTCAAAATAATATGCCCTTTTTTGTCTATAAACTCAAATTGAAATTCGCAATTCGAATTTTTATTAATTACAAATTTTTCCATTTTAGATTACTTTATTTAGCGCTACACAATTGTTTGAAAAATGATAGCGGTACTGTTTCTGTTATTGCGATTATTGAATTGAGATGGAATGAAAAACAAATTGCTCGAATGAAAAATAATTCTTCAGCTCAACCACCATTTCTGATTTTATCTTTGAGCAGTCATACAAGAAAATTTCATTAATATCTTTTAGCTTCTCAAAAATTTCCTGCTTAGAGGTACAAACAATTATGGGGACTCCTTTTTGTGAAACTCTCATAAATTCCTTCAGATTGCTTTCGGAATAGATGACAAATACTGCCGAAGAATACTCGTCCAGCAACGCTTCAAAATCTGTGATATCCGAATAAACGTCAAAAACAAAATCCTTTTTGAATGCATATTTCAGGATTTTGAAAAACTTCTTTTTGGTATCATATAGCAATATTTTTCCCTTTCCCATTTTTCCCTTTATCTTTAAAAATTTACAGCTATCGCTAAAAGATTTTTACATTCTTTGGTTTGATTTCAAAATAACTCCATTCAATGTTTTACAAAGTTACCTGCTGTAAAATCAATACTTTATAGAACAAGTTAGCAGTGTTTTGTAGAATGATTTCTACAGGGCTGAGGTCTGTTTTGCTTTAGGTTTAAAAACAAAAAAAAGTGGCGCCTAAAGACTCCACTTTTCGTGATACAGATCAAATAAATAAGATGTTTTTTTAAGTTGTAATGTTGGGATCAATTAATATTTATCTTCAGAATAAAGATTAAAAAGTTCAATTAAACTGGCGAGGTTATCGATTTGCAGTTTTTCAAAAATGCGGTATTTATACGTGCTTACCGTTGTTTTTTTAATTTTTAGTAATTCCAGGATTTCCAGATTACCGTAGCCTTTAATTAACAAACGCGCTACTTCAATTTCTCTGTTTGATAAAAGATCCAAAGGATTAATTGGTTTTTTTGAAATATAAGAATCTAAAATTCGGTCTTTAACACTTGGTGTAATAAACTTGCCAGACAACATCATGGTATTGATGGCGTGTTTCATTTCTTCTTCGGTACTTTCCTTGTTTAAATAACCGGAAGCTCCCGCATTTAGATAACGCATGGCATAAATATTTTCGTCGTAAGCAGAAAACATTAAAACTTTAGTAGCAGGCTGAAGAATTTTAATTTCAGGTAAAATATTTAAGCTGTTTCCATCCGGGAAATTCACATCCAAAATCAATAAATCGATGGTGGTTTCGCGTAGAATTTTAAAAGTATCTTTAAAGTTACCAGCCTGGAAAATTTTTGCGTTTAAAAACAAATCTTTAATAATAAGAGAAACTCCCTGACGCAATACGCTATGGTCGTCGGCAATTAAAAAATTATAGTTGTTGGATGATTTCATTAGTTAAACAATTAATTTGGTTTTTTGGAGTGTTAATACGCGATGGCATAATAAATTCGTTATTATGCCTCATACATTTTTTTTGTTTTTTTTAAATTTGACTTAATATGAGGTTAAAAGTTACAGTTGTACCATTTCCTTCTTTGCTCTGAACGTTAATTTCGCCGTCAAACAGTTCAATTATTTCCTTGCAGAGACTTAGTCCGAGGCCAACGCCCAGGTCATTTATTTTTTTGGAAGTAGTACCCTGATAATACGATTCAAAGATTCTTTTCAGGTCTTTTTCAGAAATCCCGGTTCCGTTATCGTGAACTTCAATTTGTAGGTTCCGTTCAAAATCCGAAAGGTCTTCAAGGTTAATCGTGATCGCAATTACACCATTATCTGTAAACTTATTGGCGTTTCCTATGATGTTGTAAAAAAGCTGATGAATTTTTGTGGCATCAGAGTATACCTCGCAATCTTCGTTTAAATTTGAATTTATTTCGATTTTATTGCCCTTGGATTCAACCAGCGAAGACATCGATGAAACGATTTGATAGATTTCGGTTTTCAGATTAAAATTGGCACATTTTAAAGTGGGCTGATAATTTTCATCCTTGGAGTATTCCAAAATTTGATTCGCCAAATGAACCAGGGCATTTGTGGTAAACTGAATCGATTTAAAAGTGTCTTTTATTTCAACATCAACAATCGACGAACTTACTTTTTTACTGTAAATCGAAATGATATTAAGAGGCGATCTGATTTCATGGCTGATCATACCCATAATTTTATTTTTAAAATCTAAGCTCTGACGAATCTGGTCCTGCGCTTTGGTTAATCGTTTTTCATATTCGAATGCCAGTCTTGTAAAATTAAAAAGGATCAGCGAGATGATAAACATTAACAAAACCAGCATTACAATACTATAATTCCGAACTTTTTCACTGGAATTCAGTTGGTCCTGAAGCTTGTTTTGAGAATTTCCCTGAAGTGTATCCAAAGCATTATTGTAATTAGGTAAAATTTCCTGGCTTAAACTCAGCAGTTCATTATTAAGTTTAATGAGTTTTAAGTCCTGGTTTCTTAAATTGATGAAGGATTTCTTTAAATGATTAAATTCGCCTGCATAATATTTGTCTGTGGTTTTTAAGACATTCTTAATCTGGTCTTCGACACTTCCGGTTGTAACTTTGTCTTTATATTTCATGGTTACAATCGTATTGAGCTGCTCTTTCTGGATATCTACTTTTCCTGAAATAGCATCGCCCAGTCTTGAAAAAAGCCCTTTTTTTGAAACACTATCGACCATGATATACGAGTCTGTTTTAAGACTGTCCAGCGTTTTTTTGAATTCAAACTTCTGCAGCTTAAAGTTCTTTATTGCCTGATTATTGTTTGGATCACTTTGTAAAGTAATGATAGAATCAATGGCAGATTGCAAAGCTATAATGTCTGCTTCTGATTTTTTTTTACGGATCAATATACTTTTAAAAGCCTTGTCATGCTGAGTGACTGTACTCAGGTTGTTTACAAGTTCTTTTGCTTCAGTTAAAGATGTAGTGTATTTGTCTAAAGAAACTTTGTCTTTAGAAATAATATAATTATTAAAATGCTTTTGAGAATCTATAAAGGAGTTGCTTACCTTACTGGTCAGCTTTGATATTCGATTCATTGAATTAAAAGTGCTGTAAACTTTTGAAAGTTCAGCTTCTTTTTTATTTTCATTATACCAAATTGCAACAACTGCGACCTCCAAAAAAATTACGGCTGCCAACAGGGCATAATGAATTGTTTTTCTGTATTTAAATTTTAATTTTCTCAAACTGGTGGTATTTTCTTTAAAATGCTTTTTAATCAAAATTTATACTTTAAATAGTAAAAGATGCGGAGTATAGAAAAAATCTAACTCGTTTAATGGTTATTAGTTTTTTTTAGCCGACTCATTAAGTAGTACTGGTACTACTTTTTTTAGAATTAATAATTGTTTAGATGTTGCGATGCTGATTAACTCACTTTAGGTGAAATTAATCTGATAAATCAATCGTTATTTTGAATATTTAATAACAAAATTTAACCAATGCATTAATTTTTTGATAAAAAATTAACGTTAAGCTAAATCAAAAACACATATTTAAAAGAGATTTGGGGTAGGTCTTTTAATTCAGTAAATAATTTAATATGTTAATACAATCTACATATTTAAATTCATTTATTCAAAAAATATATTTGTTTTTCTTTTTTTAATTAATGGCAAAGATAACTTGCTTATACATAGTGGCGCGTAGAACATTACGATATTGGCTGTAGAACATGTACTACAATTTTTAGAGCCGTATTTCCGATTTTGAAATAAAGTGTAAAATTATAAAAAAGATCTTTAAATTTTACAATTATAGGGATATTCCTCTTAATCAGAGATTTTTTGAATATGTTTTTGACTGCTGATTATCAATGTTTTAATCTTTGTTTTTTATTCGTTTTTGAGTAGTTTGTGCCGCCTGATCGGGGCTGGATTTTTACTGCTCATTTTTTTCATGAATCATTGTAATTTAATTTTGGCGAAAATTTTAAACAAAATAAAAATGAAAAAAGTTATGCTTACTTTGGTTTTTGCTGCTGCAATTACAACTATAAGTGCTCAAAACAAAACTGAAGAAAACAACAAATTAGATTTTAATAAATGGTCTGTCGAATTAAGCGGGGGATTCAACAAACCTCAACGACCAATGTCAGAAGGTTATTTTACCTCTACGCCAAGTCCGTATGTTGCAGATTTAGGAGTTCGTTATATGTTTAATAATAAATTTGGTTTAAAAGCCGATTTTGGTTACAACAGTTTTACAGGAAAAAATAACTCCCTGGATTTTGATACTAAATACTACAGAGCAGACATTCAGGCAGTAGCTAACTTAGGCCGAATCATGAATTTTGAAACCTGGACCAATACAATTGGTTTGTTAGGTCATGCGGGTTTTGGACTGGCACAATTAGAAGATCAGAATTCTGCCTTAAAAGACAGAATGGGAAATTTTATTGCAGGGGTAACAGGTCAGATCAAATTATCGAACCGACTTGTTTTAACGGGAGATTTTACCACTATTCTTAATACTAACCAAAACATTGCTTTTGATGCAGCAAGTACTGCAAACACAAGAGGTTTTGGCGGAATTCTTTTTAACGGAACCGTAGGTTTGACCGTTTACCTGGGTAAAAACGCAAAACATGCTGACTGGATTGTGGATAACGGAGGTGAAATTGATGCATTGAAAAAACGAATTGCAGATATTGAAACGTCAATGCTGGATACGGACAAAGATGGTGTTGCAGATTATTTAGACGAAGAACCAAACACAGTTTCAGGTGTGATGGTAAATACTAAAGGAAAATCGATCGACTTAAACAACAATAACATTCCGGACGAATTAGAAAGTTATTTAGTGAAAACTTACGGTAAAGACCAAAGCAAAACAACACCGGATAATAACGAATTGATTAAAAACTTAATTAATGGCGATTATGTGTGTACGTATTTTGATTACAACAAAACAACACCAACAAATGTATCTACAGAAGGTATTGATTTTATCCTGAATTATTTAAGAAAAAATCCATCTTCATCTGTTGAAATTATTGGCCATGCTGATGAATTAGGAAGATCAGCTTACAATGATAAATTGTCTAATGACCGTGCTGTCAATGTAAAAAATACCCTGATCAAAGCAGGTATCAACGAATCAAGATTAAAAGTTGTTGGGGCAGGAGAAGATACATCAGTAGACAAAGATTCTGATGCTGCCAGAAAATTAGTGCGCAAAGTTACTTTTAGAGTGAAATAAAGATTTGGGTTTTTTGTTGATAAACGGGCCTTAATGTTGATTATGAGGCCCGTTATCTAGAGATATTTATATGCTTCGATTGCCGCAATAAATGTATCATCAGCGATAAAATGTGGTAAGCAAAACTCACAGAGTCGGACAATCTTTGAGGGAAAATGAGGAATCATCTCTTTTGATAGATGGTATATTGGAGCGTATAAATTATCTTAAATTTTAATACCCATTCATAAAAGTAGTTGCCCTGAATTATAAAAATAAATGAATGTATTAGCAACACTTTAAAATGCCACAATGGATAAAGTCGTAAAATTAAAAATCAAAAAGGAGATAGGAAACCAGAAAGAACTCAGTGTAATTAAATTAAAAGGACAGTTGATTTCTAAAGGGTATACAGAGATTATTCATTTTGTTGAAGAAGATGAACAGTTTTATATCAATGCCTTTACCCTTGCCTCAGCGACACGGGATGTAGTTCATAATTTTATTTTAGATTTTATAACTCAGGAAAATCTTGACGACACCATTGTACTTTATTCCAATAAAATGACAAAATAACCGTTATAAAGGTATCTTTTATATACGCCTTAAGCCTGAATATAATAACACAGCTTTAATTTAGAAATTTGAATTAGTTTAATTTATAAATAGAAGCCTTAAGAGTTGTTGAAAAACAGCTCTTTTTTTTTGCAGTAAATCTGCTAAAGAAAGTCTGTTCTAAATATTTGATTTGAATAATGAGTTTATGATTTTCTTTTTAGTCGCAATCTTCTCCTTCTTCACCATTTTTTGAAGAGTAAAACAAAGCAAAACCCCAAAACTACCTAATACTCCCATAAAAATCCAATTGCTGTTATACCCGTAATGCTGGATAATGGCCATACTTGTTTTGGTGCTCAGAATATGTGCAATACTATAACTAATAGTAAAAACGGCCATATACTTTCCTTCCTGAGATTTGTAAGCCCGGCTCATAGCAAATGAATTGGCAAACGGAAAAGTAAACATTACACCAAAAGCCATCAAAAGCATCATGACAATCAAAATTCCGCTCCAGGGAATTAAGAGCAGGAAATAACTAACAGACATCAGGGAAAGCCCTAAGAGGATAATTTTGATGTTATCGGTTTTATTTCGTTTCATGTGATTCACAATAGGCAGTTCAAAAAGTAAAATCAGTAAACCGTTCATGCTTAAAAGAAGGCCACTATCAAATTCAGATAATAAAAATTGTTCTTTATGATACAAAGGCAAAGTCGTAAAAATTTGAAAAAATAAGATTCCCGTGATCATCGAAATACCCAAATGCAATAAAAAAGGCTTATCCCTGATTATCGTATACTTTTCTTCCGGGATTATATGCTTTTTAAGTTTAAAAGGAAGCTTTTTCTCTTTTACAAAAATGGCAAAAACTAAAATGGCAAGGATACAGGTTGATCCGTCAACATAAAATAAGTACTGATACCCCACTTGCATAATAAGCAAGCCTCCCAAAGCAGGACCAAACAGAAAACCCAAATTCACTGCAGCCCGGACCAATGTTAAGGCCTGAATACGGTTTTCTTTTTTAGTATACGTATTTAATGATACCAGCATTGCCGGACGAAACATATCGGCTATGCTCGTTAATATTAGAATTGCGGCACAGAAAGCTTCAAAAGTAGTGATGTATTGCAGCATAAAAAAGACGATTCCGCTGGCAAAAAGGCTAAAAAGCATTACTTTATAAAAACCTATTAAGTCAGACAGTTTTCCGCTGAGCCAGGTTCCAATCATGGAACCAATTCCAAAAAATACCATAACCCAGCCAATTTGATTATAAGTAAAATGCAGGTTTTCTTTCATGTATTTAGAAAGAAACGGAATCACCATAGTTCCGGCTCTGTTGATAAAAGTAATTAAAGTAAGGATCCATATTTCCTTTGGGAAATTTTTATAATTATCGAGATAGTTTTTGAACATTTCTTTTTAAAATTTTCGCAAAAGTAGAATTTTTTACAAACCTGTAAGGGTAAAAAAAGACCTTTTTTTGAGTCGTAAAGCCTCTGAAAATCAATAGTTAGAAATTTGTAGAACGACAGATTATCAGACTGTAGAATGCTTTCTACAAAACCTCATTACATGTTCTACAGCGTATTTATTTTGTCAAAATTACTTTTGCATTATCAAAATAGAGTATGAATGTATTAGTATTAAAAATGAAAAGAACAACTTGTAATTTTATATTTTATTTATTGCTTCTATGCAATATTCAGGTTCAGTCGCAATCTCTTTACGGCGGAATCGAAATTGGAAGCAAAGGAGTAAAAATGTCTGTCATTGATGTTCAAAACTCAAAAAAAGGAATATTTGAAGTAAAAGATTTCTGGACTGAAAATACCGGAATATCAAGAGGAATGTCTATCGACGGAAATTTAGCAGAAAGTGATATCGATTCTACCAGTACTATTGTTTTAAAAAACTATAAAAAATTGCTGGTGGATTTTAAAATTGAAAACCAGAATATTTTTATAGTTGCTTCATCAGGAGTTGGAATGGCAAAAAATGTAGACGATCTGGTACAAAGAATAAAAGTGCTGACCAATAAAGATCTGGATGTCATTACGGCATCATTAGAAGGAAAGCTGCTTTTGAAAGGCTGTATTCCGCCTAAAAATTATTTGAACTCCATGATATTGGATATTGGCGGAGGAAATACAAAAGGAGGTTACATCAATGTGGTCAATGGGGCAAATATATTTTTCCCTATTGCCGTAGATATTGGTACGATCACACTAACAGAAAAAGTGATAAAGAGAAATAAGCTAAAACCTTCTCTGGATTATAAAGAGGCTTCTTTTGATTATATGCCCACATTAAGAGAAGATTTTGAAAGAATGTATTCGAACAGGCCGGAGTCAGTAAAGAAAGAAAACATTTATTTATCGGGTGGTGCTGTCTGGGCATTTTACACTTTGTTTAATGAGAAATCCGCAGAGAATAATTTTAATGAAATTCGGTATGAAGATATTGTTTCATCAAAATTTATTATCGAAAATAATTTCGGAAAAATAGTGAGTTTATCGCTAACGAACCCTGATGTAAAAAAAGTTCTGGAGACCTATTCTCAAAAAAACCTTATTGCGGCCAGTAACATTTTGCTTACCGCATTAGAAGAAATCCCGAATATCAATAACAAGAAAATATTCTTTGCAAAGCAGGGACAAGTCGCATGGTTAGTAAGCTACATTGTGGATCACTCAAAAGGATCAAAACCGGTTTATTAAGATAGCAGTAAAAATAAATTCCTTAAAGCGGAAGTAACAATAGTAATTTAAATAAAAAAAGAATGTCAGATTTTTTAAATCAATTTGGGGAAGACCTCAAAAAAAATGTCCCGGGTTTTATTGCCGTATCAGTAGCTGAAATTAAAAGTGGAATATCGTATTTATCATTAACCGTAGTTCCTGATTTTGATCCGGAACTGGCTTCTGCCTTTAACTTAGAAGTCGTTAAAGCAAAAATGAATGCCATTAATGTGTTGGGATTAAATGATCAGGTCATCGATAATATTATGATTACGCTCTCGACTCAAATTCATATCATCGATATTTCAGACAATGGCGAGTATTTTATTTATCTGGCCGTAGATGCCACAAAAGCAAATTTAGGAATGACAAAAGCAATCCTGAATAAGTATAAAAAAGAAATCGCAAGCAAGCTGTAAAAGTTGATTTGAAAGGCCGGAATTTGAGAATGCCTTTCAAACTCTTTCAAGGCTTTTTATAAAATGGGTATGCATTTTATACTGTATATCCAGTAAATATTAAAATTTTGAGAAGCTACCTATACTAACGAAGAGATTGTGTTTTTGGAAAATAGCAAAACAATTCCCAACAGTTGAATTGTTTTTTTGTACCGTATTTAGTTTTTGCACATTGTTTTTTTATTTATCTTTTTGTTGTTTCAGATGGCCTACTTGTTGTGTTTCATTAGGGATAACATCGATTTGGGGTCGAGCTAGGCTGTCTGATCAACATTAAACTTTTGTATTTGTAATTGAAAAATGATCAGGTAGCTGTAAAGTTTAAAATATTGAATTTTATTTTTTGTAGAAATTTAAAAACCTGTAAAATATTGTTTTACAGGTTTTTTTATGGATTTTGACACTGTCAGAATTCATTTAGAATAAAATTTCACTACGCTCTTCTTGGTATTTCAACATCTGCCAGGGATCGTAATGGTGTATCATTTTTGTCTTTTCTGACATCTGCCTCTCTTAGGGCATCAGGAAATTGTAAACCGGTCATCTCTTCTACTTTGGCAACTGTTGTTTGAGAATTATTGAGATCTCCTACGGGCAATACTTCAAACGGAATATCTTTTGCCCATTTTTGTTGAGATACGACATAAGCACTGCTAAAAAGTTTTCCGGTACTGTCAGTAACAGCGACTATTTTAAAGAAATACTGCGGAATTTGTACCCCTCTGTGTAGCTCATCGTTTTCATCAAAAACGGGTCCCGAAAATACAGATGCTTTCAGATTGTCTTTATCGGTATTGTATAAAATATAATTTTCAAGTCCCTGCCAAAGCTCCTGTTTTTGATTAAAAAACCAATATTGCGGTGAACAATTTGGCCAGTGAAAAGTATCCTCATCAGCCAATAATGCCTCATCGTCAGTTCCCCAGTCCGGATCTTGCCTTCTTACCAGATGACCACGATCGAACCAGCCTTTTTTACTTCCGCCGGGAGAAGGTTCGTTCGAATACATTTCTTCCCCTAATTGTACATCCAGAGGGATTCTGGAATCATAGTACCATTTATCAACACCGCGCGTTATATTTTTCCAGGTATTTCCGTCGATGTTCACTGCAGTTACAAAAGCTATTTTTCGTTTTGAATTGTGGATTACAGAAAAATGCTGGTATTTCAGGACGTTGTCCAATGTTCCCTGCACAGGTGTTATTGGCCCATATTTTAAAGCTCGGGCTGTCACTTCGGGTAATGGAAGGTTAATTCCTAAAAAGCCATCCTGATAACCTGTGCGTCCCGTATAATGTTCTAAAGGCCAGATGTTTTTTGTTTTTTCTGTATAAGATTCAAGAAGGGGAGAAGTGGTAACAATACTTTCTTTTGTATTTGAAGTTGTGATAGATTTAACGCCCAGTACATCGTCGAGAAACTCTTTTAGAAAAGACAAATTAGCAGACTGATTTTCGGGTAATCCAATATGATTTTTAATGTAGGCTACAATTCTGCTGGTGCGAATACCCTCGTTTGCGATATAGGAAAGATCTTCTTCATATTCATTTTCATCATTTTTTGGAATCCATTCGCCCGAAACCAGTTTTACTTCAATTGTACCATTGTTATTTCGGCTATCGGCCACACTGCTGTGATGTAACGCTACAACCTGCCACTGGTCATTAAATACCGCAGCTCCCGAAGATCCTTTTGCAGTATCGCATTCATACCATATTTTAATATCTTTATCCGGATTTTCATCTCCGATTTTAATGACTTTATTTTCTCTGATCGAAATGTATTTTTCATCTCCATTAGGATGCTGGATAATAGATACAAATTCTAGTTTTTCTACTTTATGGAGCGCGGGATTCATTCTCAGGAAACCATAATCGGCAATAGAGGTTATGTTATCATCAGCAATATTCGACACCCCGAGAATGGTAATATCAAGTTCGTTTGCGATACTGGTCAAAAATGTTTTTTCAGGTTGTATTTTAAAGCGTTTGCCTTGTTGTAAAAGGCCATTATTATCAGCCTCATAACCAAATTCTGCAAAGGATCTTGCAGCACTTTCAGGATCCGGTATTACATGGTTGTTGGTAATAATAAGATTGGGTGTAATTAAAAATCCAGTGCCCCAGGAACCGCCTCCAAATTTGTCTGCCACGTAAATTCGGCAAACCGCTTTACCGGCCTGCATACCGCGCGACAAATAATTAAATCGCAAAAGATCATTACGCCCCATATAGCGTTCCAGATCTAAAACTGTAATTCCGGCACCACTATCAGCCATACGGCCAACACGCTTAGCAAAAGTGGTTAATTTGATGTCGGTTTCCTGACTTTTTGATAGTTGCTTTTGACTCTCTAATTCTCTAATAAAATGTTCTTCGTAAAATGTTGTAAAATTTGACATGGTTTGAGTATTTAGGTTATTAATAGATGGAAAAAGAAGCATGGGAATTACAAAAAAAGATTATGATTCCTGAGAGGGAGAGCAAACAGTAAGAAGGAGTACCTAAGGATTGTAACATCGTTTTATATAGTTTCTCAGCATAATCAATTTTAAATTATTACCTGTAAATTTAGGTTAAATGCTTGAATTACAGATAAGTGTAAATACCTGTTTTTGAATGTAGAGCAGTTTTACACACAATTGCTATTCTTTTATCCTTAGAAAAAGAGATACTATTTTTTTGCGCACGAGAGCGTATCGGCTTTGAACAAAGCCGTTTTAAAATTAAATAGGATAACTTATTTTATGAGAACCGTAAGAAGGGGTATTATGAGGGAAGAAGTTTTGTTTATTTAAAATGTACATCGATTAGGATGTAAAAAAAATGCGTTCTTTTTTCATTCTTTTTCTAAAATATATAAGCGGTGTTTAGATTTGTTAAATAAAAGTTTTAGGGCTCGGGCGAAGCGAACGGGGGACGTAATTAACCAAAACATCTTAAGAAACATATTTATTTTAGATCCCGGAAATAGCCCGATATAATTCAGCATAATGGCTCACAAGATCAACCAAAGTAAAACCACGGTTCAAACCACTCGGATTTGGAAGAACCCAAACCTTAGCGCCACAGAAATCGTCGGGTTGTAATCCCCATGAAATTTGTTTTTTACCTGAAAAAGCAATGTAAGCGGCTTTGCCCAGAAAGGCAATATATTGGGGATGGAATTGCTCTGTTTTATTTTTAAAAACGTCAATAGATTCTTTGAACTCTTCTTTTGAAAGTTCATCTGCACGCGCTGTTGCCCTTGCAACTGCAGTGGTAAGTCCTAATCCTAATTCGAGAATAGTTTTGTCATTTTCAGGTTCGATTTGTTTGGGTGTAAATCCTGACTGGTGCAAAACTTTCCAGAAACGATTGCTTCTCCCGGAAAAATGATGACCGTCTAAAGCTGATTTTAGGCCAGGATTAATTCCGCAAAAAAGAACTTTTAGGTCTGGACCTATAATATCGGTTAATTGTGCTGGCATTATTTTATTTTAAGAATTGAGATTTAAACTTTATTTGGCTTGCTTACATATTTGTTGTTTTTAATAAAAAACCTCCAGGGCAAAAGCGCGTCTTCCTGTGCGTATGCCACACCCACTCTTGGCGTAGCTGCAACCTCATCAGGATTGTAGCGAATGCCGTGATCTTCAATCCAGATTTCTTCTCCGGTTAAATCTTTTTGATTAAAAGTCCTGTCGATTCCCAAAGCTTTGGCTGCAGAACCCGGACCGGCAGAAATAGCTCCTTTGCTGGCAGGCATATTTCGTCTTAATTCCATGATGTCTTTGCCTATTAGAGGTTCAACTGCTCTTATTAAAATGGCATGTGGCTCACCATCAACAGAACTCACCACATTAAAAAGATTATGAATGCCGTAGCACAAATAAACATACGAAATACCACCCTGACTGTATAATGTCTCAGTTCGGTCGGTACGCCGGCCACCATAAGCATGAGAAGCTTTGTCCTGTACACCAAAATAGGCTTCGGTTTCGACGATTATACCTGCGGTTATTTTTCCTTCTATCTGAGTAAAAAGTACTTTTCCCAAAAGATCTTTCGCCAGAAAGAGAACATCCTGATTTAGATAATAAGAGAATTGTAATTTAGTTGGATTGCTTTTGGAATCTTTAGACATGAACTACTGGATTATAATGTTGTAAAAGTAATACATTATCTAAAAAAGATTGTGACGGGATTCAAATTCCGCTCCGTAAAATACTATGGATTCGCTTAAATTTTTGGCATAAAAAAGCCTGAAAACTATTGTTTTCAGGCTTTTACAAACGTTACGATTATATATTTTGATTTTTTGACGTTAACGCATTGCAATTCTTAATTTTAGACCATAAGAAACCAATCTCATATCTCTTGCCAGGCCTGAATCAAATACACTATTGTATTTAAATTGTACCGGCTGTTCTGGATTGTATTGTACTAAATTTTTATTTTCACTTTTATCATAAATGTTATTTAATCCATAATCTAAATACACGCCAATGTAAATGGAATTTTTACTTCCAATTTGCTGTTTTAGACCTGTTTCGAAAGTTGCGGAATACGAAGTTTTAGTATCAAGGTCCTGTTTAGGTGTTTGTACATTATTTGTATTTGCAAAACCGGCAAATGCAGGATTAAACAATTCTACATTGTATTGTGGATAATAACCACTTGTAGTAAGGTTTCCTATAGTCGATTCATAAGTTCCACTTGAAGGAAAGCCTACTTTTGCTCCGGCAGCAACATATAATTTTGTGGTACCGGGAGTTTCAAACTGAATGCCTATTGGAACATTAATGTATCCTAATTTTTGTTCTTCTCTTAAATTTGTGGCCTTGTACCTGAACTGAAAAGCTTCGTTTTCACCGTCAACACTATTGTATTGCCCCGCAGTATAACTATATTTCAAATCAGAGTTGTAGGTTTGATATTCTACGCCAATTCCAAGACTAAGACCTTCACTTAAATAATAGGAGTAACGAATTCCTGCATTGATGCCATTCCCGGGTACGGTTTCTCCTGCCGAAGTCGATTTTATAAAGGAAAACGGGCCTCCTGCATAAATAGAAAATTCGTGTTTTTTATCCTGACCAAAACTGTTAAAACATGCAGCTAAAAGTGCAGTAATTATAGCGAGTGATGTTGTATATTTTTTCATCTTAAGTTATATTATGCCAGTACCATTTTGATCTGGTACCGGCAGGATTTAATTTATTTTACAATTACTTTGAAAGATTTTTTGACATTAGGAGTTTCAAGAACTACCAGATACATACTACTTTCTGCTGTTGGTGGTAATTGTATTTCAGTTTTCACTGAAGATGATTGTACTACTTTAATTAACTGGCCTGTTGCAGAGTAAAGGCTTATTTGCATATTTTGCAATTCTTCCTCAGGGAAGTCCGCTTCAACAGTGATAACTTTTCCGGTTTCAATTGGATTAGGATAAAGTTTTGCCTCAGGTTTTTTGGTAAATGTAATTTTTGAAGTACAAGTTTGTAATACCTTTCCATCTTTAGTGGTCATTTTTACACTGTAATCTGCAGTAGGATCTAAATTTGCGCCAATATTATCTCCGGCAGAGTAGTATTGACCAGTTCCTATTAACTGACCATTTTTAAACCATTGGTACGCTACAAATTCATATCCGCCATTTGTTTGTGGATTATTATTCACAAGCAATACATTGTTGAATTTTTGATGTACTATATCAAAGAAACCAAAAGGTTTTTCAACTGTAATAGAATAGACTGCAGATGCAGTTCCATCTTGTGATGTAATCGTTACATTCTGGTTGTAAATTCCAGGTTTAGGCGTTTGAATTGTAAAGTTCGCAGCTGGTGTAATTGTCGCATTTGATTCGTTTAGGATCGTAACATTTGGATTCGTATCTCCGCATGATAATAAATGGTAAATGGTTTTACCAGGGTTATCAAAAACTTTAGTTCCTAACGTAATTCTCTTAACATCAATGTTGTTGTTTAAGATGACTAACAATTGAGAAACATCTGTCGCAGGAAGATAATTGCCATTTCCAGCCTGATGGGCCGTGATGATTACACTACCTGATGTTAACATATTTACCACACCAGTAGTTGAAACTGAAGCAGGAGCTAAAGCAGCAACATAGGTAAAGGTGTAATCTACAGGAAGACCAGAACTTGAAACCCCTGTTAAATTGAAAGTATTGTTTACTCCAAGTGTTTTAACCGGAATAGCATTAAATGTAATTTGTTGTGCAGCTTTTGCAATAACAAGATTTGCTGTAAGAACAATTCCGGAACAATTTGGTGTACTTGCAGATCGTGTTATCGTTGCTGTTACGCTATAAGTTCCTGCATTTGTTGACGAATTATTTGCAGAATAAACTACACTTGCCCCAGTTGGAAGATTAGCCACCTGAAGAGGATGAGCATTTCCGTTATAAGTAGCCTGAGCGTTAGCAAAAGTTACCAGATTAAGCGGAGAGGCCGTTACTTTTACGGTTTGTGCCTGTGTAGTAATGTTTCCGTGTCCGTCATCGTATTTCCATGTAATTACATAAGTTCCTACGGCATTATAAGTTAAAGGATCTGTTGTAGTTCCATTTAGGGTACCCGCACAATTATCTGTTGCAGTTGGAATAGCAATTTGTGATGCTAAAACAGAACAGGAATTCGTGATCTCAGGAAGCGTTGCAACCGTAGGTACTGGTGCAGTAACATCTGGAGTTGTGATGATGTTAACGGTTTGAGTTAAAAAACATCCGTTTGCATCTGTAACAGTTACCGTGTATGTATTAGGACTTAATCCTGTTGCGGTTGCAGCAGTTCCGCCAGAAGGAGACCAAGCATACGTGTAAGCTCCTGTTCCGCCAGTTACGCTTACAGAAGCGGTTCCGTTGTTCGCACCATTACAGGAAACATCTGTTTTTATAGTAGTTGCAGAAAGAACTGCAGGTTCAGTAATAGTAACGCTTTGTGTTAGAGTACATGAATTTGCATCGGTAATAGTTACCGTGTAAGTACCGGCAGCAAGTCCGCTTGCTGTAGCAGCAGATCCGCCTGTTGGAGACCATACGTAATTGTAAGTACCCGTTCCTCCGGTTACATTTACTGTTGCAGATCCGTTAGTTCCTCCATTACAGGAAACATTTGTCTGAGTTGTAGTGGCTACAATTGCAGCAGGTTCTGTAATCGTGAAACTTTGCGTTGTCTGGCATGAATTTGCATCTTTTATTGTTACGGTATAAGTTCCCGGAGCAAGGCCAGAAGCCGTGGCTGCAGTTCCGCCAGAAGGAGACCAGGCATATGTATAAGCTCCTGTTCCGCCAGCTACATTTACAGTAGCAGCTCCGTTATTGGCACCATTACAGGAAACATTAGTTTGTGAAGCAGTTGCAGTAAGAACTGCAGGTTCAGTAATAGTAACGCTAACAGTAGTTTGACATAAATTACCATCTTTTACAGTTACTGTGTAAGTTCCCGGCGCAAGACCAGAAGCCGTAGCAGCAGTTCCTCCGGAAGGAGACCACAAATAAGTATAAGTTCCGGTTCCGCCAGCTACATTTACAGAAGCTGTTCCGTCATTGGCACCATTACAGGAAATATCTGTTTTTGAAACAGTTGCAGAAAGAACTGCAGGTTCAGTAATAGTAACGCTTTGTGTTAGAGTACATGAATTTGCATCGGTAATAGTTACCGTGTAAGTACCGGCAGCAAGTCCGCTTGCTGTAGCTGCAGATCCGCCAGTTGGAGACCATGAATAAGTATAAGTACCCGTTCCTCCGGTTACATTTACGGTAGCAGATCCGTTTGAACCTCCATTACAGGAAACATTTGTCTGAGTTGTCGTTGCTACAATTGCAGCAGGTTCTGTAATCGTGAAACTTTGCGTTGTCTGGCATAAGTTCGCATCTTTTATGGTGACTGTATAAGTTCCGGCACTAAGCCCTGAAGCTGTCGCTGCTGAACCACCGGTTGGAGCCCATAAATAGGAATAAGCACCAGTTCCGCCACTAACGCTTACAGAAGCTAATCCTGTAGCACCGCCATTACATGAAATGTTTGTTTGTGTTGGAGTTACAGCTAAGGCAGTAGGTTCAATAATCGTAAAGTTCTTTACAATAGAGCATCCATTACCAGAGCTAATAGTTACAGAATAATTTCCGGCGGTAAGATTACTTGCCGTTGCAGCTGAACCACCAGCTGGAGCCCATACATAAGTAAAAGGTCCCGGAGCTCCTGACGGAACTACTGTTGCAGAACCTGTGTTTGATCCATTGCAAAAAACATTAGTTTGAGATTGAACAGCTGTTAATGTATTTGTAGTGCCAATGGTAAAAGTTTTTGTTAAAGTACATCCATTACCATCTGTAATTAAAACAGTATGACTTCCTGCTGCCAGTCCGGTTGCAACTGCTGTAGTAGGTCCTGGTGGTGTCCATGAATAAGTATATGGTGTTGTGCCGCCAGTTACGGTTACTTCTGCCTGGCCACTTGTAGAACAAGTTGCATTGATCTGACTTTCTGTTGCACTTAAGGCTGAAGGCTCTGTTATAAAAAATGTTTTATTTAGTATACATCCGTTACTATCTGTAATTAAACAGTTGTAAACTCCTGCTGTTAATCCTGTAGCAGTAGCCTGATTTCCTCCAGAAGGAGACCATGCATAAGAATAATTAGGTGTTCCGCCTGTTACACTAACGGTTGCAGTACCAGTTGCACTGCCATTACAAAACACATTTGTTTGTGATTGAGTTGCTGCTAAAACAGCAGGCTGTGTAATAGTAAAGCTTTGTGTAGTCTGACATAAATTAGCATCTTTAACAGTAACGGTATAAGTACCTGACGTTAATCCAGATGCAGTAGCACTATTTCCTCCAGTAGGTGCCCATACATAAGTATAAGTACCAGTTCCGCCTGTAACATTTACTGTTGCAGATCCATTAGAGCCTCCATTACAAGAAACATTTGTCTGAGATCCTGCAGTGGCTACTAAAACAGCAGGTTGCGTAATTGTAAAGGCTTGCGTAGTCTGACATAAATTAGCATCAGTCACAGTTACCGTATAAGTTCCTGCTGCAAGGCCAGAAACTGTAGCCCCTGTTCCTCCTGAAGGAGCCCATGAATAAGTACGTGCACCCGTTCCTCCTGTAACATTTACAGTGGCAGACCCATTAGATCCTCCATTGCATGAAACATTCGTTTGAGATCCTGCAGTAGCAGTAAGAGCATTAGCTGGCTGAGTAATTGTAAATGGTTGTGTTGTTGTACATGAATTTTCATCTGTGACTGTTACCGTATAATTTCCAGCGGTTAGTCCTGAAGCTGTGGCGCCAGTTCCTCCAGAGGGTGACCAGGAATAACTGTAAGTACCAGTTCCTCCCGTTACATTTACGGTAGCAGCACCGGTAGCGTTTCCGTAGCAATTTATATTAGTAGTTGCTCCTGCTGTAGCCACTAATGCTGAAGGTTCTGTTATGGTGAATGTTTGACTAGTCTGACAAGTATTGACATCTGTAATGGTTACCGTATAAGTTCCCGCTGTTAGGCCTGTAGCCGAAGCAGCGGTACCACCAACAGGTGACCATAAGTACGTATATGCTCCTGTTCCTCCGGTAACTGTTACACTTGCAGCTCCGGTTGCGGCCCCATTACATAAAATATTAGTTTGTGATGTTACTATAGAAAATGCATCTGGCTGAGTTATAGAAAAAGTTTGTGTAGCCGTACATGAGTTTCCATCAGTAACGGTAACGGTATAAGTTCCTTCAGCTAGTCCACTCGCTGTAGCGGCAGAACCTCCTGTTGGAGCCCATGAATAAGTGTAACTGCCTATACCTGTTCCTCCCGTAACATTTACTGTAGCACTTCCGTTTGAACCGCCATAACAGCTTACATTATTTATTGCTCCCTGAGATGCCACTAATACGGGTGGTTCAGTTATTGTGAAATTTTGTATTTTTTCGCATTGGTTATTATCTTTAATCGTTACACTATAAGTTCCCGCTGTAAGGCCGCTTATAGAAGCAGTAGTCGCATTGTTAGACCAGAGAAAGCTATAAGGAGCTGTTCCTCCGGTTGGGCTAACGGTTGCAATACCAGTTGCAGTACCATTACAAGCAATATTAGTTTGTGATGCGCCTGCAATAATAATAGGTATTGTTAATGTTCTTGCTGAAGATGTAGCTGCAGGTGTACATAAGCCTGTCGTTACAACCCGGTATACATATCCATTCATACCGGCAGTAACACCTGTTATGGTCAGTGTTGCTGTAGTTGCTCCGGAATAAGGAGCGATATTTGGAATATTAAAGAAACCAGCACCTTGATTTACCTGCCATTGATATCCGGTAGCATTGGAAGCAGCAACGGTAAAAGTAGCATTTGTACCTAAACAGGTAATACTATTACTAGGTTGTGTCGTAATGGCTGGTGCAGAATTTATGGTAAGAGCTGCAGCGTTTGAAACAGCATCAGGTGTACATGTACCTGTAGCGACAACTCTGTATATATATCCGTTTAGTCCCGTAGTTGCTCCTGTTATAGTAAGTGTTGCAGTAGTTGCTCCAGAGTAAGGAGCTCCATTTGCAATATTAGAAAAACCAGCACCCTGATCTACTTGCCATTGATATCCGGTAGCACCAGAAGCTGTAGCAGAAAAGGTAGTATTCGCTCCTGCACAGATTGTACTGGCAGAAGGTTGTGCTGTAATACCCGGTGCAGAATTAATAGTAAGTGCTGCAGCGTTTGAAACTGCATTTGGTATACATGTACCTGTAGCGACAGCTCTGTAAACATATCCGTTAAGTCCAGCAGTGGCTCCTGTTATAGTAAGTGTAGCTGTAGTGGCTCCTGAATAAGGTGCTCCATTTGAAATATTAGAAAAACCAGCACCCTGATCTACCTGCCATTGATAGCCAGTAGCATTTGAAGCACTTACAGAAAAAGTGGTATTGGCTCCTGCACAGATGGTAGAAGCTGAAGGTTGTGCTGTTATAGCGGGAAGAGGATTAACCGTAATGACTACGGTAATCGGTGTACCAGGACAACTATTAAGGCTGGGTGTTACGGTGTAAGTAACAATACCATTGCCACTAAGAGTCTGATTGATAGAAGTTCCCGAACTAGCAGAAGCACCAGTAACTGTACCACTTGTTGTCAAAACTGTCCAGGAGAATGTAGCACCACCTGGTGTTGATGTTAAAGCAATATTTGGAGAAGTTCCGCTACAAATTGATGCAGAAGCAGGTGTTGCTGTAGCTACTGGTAAAGAAGTTACATTTAATTGTGCCAAACCATTCGATGCAATTGTATTGGAGCATGAACTTGTAAGTACAACTCGGTAAGAATAGCCATTCATTCCAGAAGTAATAGAACTTATGCTAAGGTTTGCAGTATTAGATCCGGAGTAATTAGGACTAGCTCCTCCATTGGTAATATTGGTGTATCCAGAGCCGCTGTCTACCTGCCATTGATAAGTTGCAGTATTTGTTGCAGCAACTGTAAATGAAGCAGTTGATCCTGTACAAGCTGAATAAGAAGCAGGCTGGGTCGTTATTGATGGCGATGAAGCTGCTAATGTAGGTTCTGTTATTGTTACAGTATGGGTTGTAGGACATCCAATATTATCTGTAGCCGTAACTGTATAAGTTCCTGCAGTAAGATTTGTTGCAGTTGCTGCTGTTCCTGCAGAAGATGACCATGAATAGGTATATGGAACAAAACCTCCTGAAGCTGATACGGTGGCTGAACCGTTGTTTCCGCCATTGCAGGTAACATTGCTTTGTGCAGTTGTAGTAACGATCGTATTAGGAACGGTTAATGTTGCCGGATTAGAAGTAGCTGTGCCAGTTCCGCTTGCAATACATCTATAGGTGTAACCGCTCATAGCTGCCGTTACTCCTGTTATGGTTAAAGTTGCCGAAGTTACGCCGGAATAAGGTGCCGTATTAGAAAGGTTTACGAAACCGCTTCCTGCATTTTGCTGCCATTGATAACCAGTGGCATTCGTTGCCGTAATTGGAAAAGTAGTGGTACCGCCAATACAAAGCGTTCTGTTAGGTGGGTTTGCTGTTATTGTTGGAGGTGTTCCTAAAAAAGGAGCAGCTGATGGCATGGTAATTGAAATAGCAGAAAGTGTCCAGTTTGCCGGATTCATGACTGCGGTTCTAATTTCTGCTATAGTAGTAATAGGATCAGTACTGCTTAGATTGAACTTTGCAGCGCTGGGAGTAGAACCTCCTGTATAAAATGCACTTGTACCTGCAATTAGAGCCGGAGGCCTGATAGAGCCATTTGTTCCGTTGGCACAGGCATCAGGATCCCAGGTTGCCTGAGAAGTTCCCGGTGCAGTAGCACAATGAAAATAATGTAATCCACTAATAAGGGTAACTCCGCTTCCGGTAACAGAGCCTGCACCACCTTGAAAAGCGATAACCTGATCTCCCGTAAAAGATAAATTTAGTCCATTTGTCATAGTTCCTTCGGTAATAACTACGGTACCATTTGTTGGTGTAGCACCAGTAGCCACGTTATAAGTCGAAGCAGTCAGACCTTTTATCATGACCTCTGTTCCTGCCGGAATAGCAGTTCCACTAGTCCATGAAATGGATCCTTCTGTGCCGCTGACTGCTTGCCAGGTTAAGGTTTCAAAATAGCCTCTGTCTGTAAAATTAATTACAGTACCTGCAGGTATTGGGGTAAGAAGTACAAACGAAAATACATCACCGCCATCGGTTTGTGAGAAATTAGAATCGTAGCCGGTAAAAATAAGGTCACCGTTTGCCAGAGTCTGAGAATTCCCAATGTAGCTTTGTAAAAATATCCCCAAAAACAAGGCGATATTTAAAAATTTTTTGATTTGAGAGTAAAAATGTTCCATAATTAAGATAGTTAAATTATAAAGTGGCAAATTGTTCACCGTTTTTGATACCAAAAGCGAGCAATTTATGCCCACTCATAAACCCTTCATCCGTATAAACTGTGTTGATACGCAATTGGGTGTTATTATAACATTGTATGATTAATCCCTTGTTTTCATTTATTTCTAAAATAGTTCCGGGAGCATGCTGATCTGCACTTAGTGTATCCGTTTGTGAGACTTCTACTATTCGTACATTTAAACCGTTCCAATGCGTGTAAGCTCCTTTATTCCAGGGATTACAGGCATTCACTAGAGCCTGAATTGATTTTGAATCCTGATGTTCCCATTGAATGCTGACATCAGCAATCGTGGGTTTTTTATAGTATTCCGCTACTGTTTCATCCTGATGCATACCCTCATCATTACGATGCAGAAGCGTTAAGACTTCTGGCAAAATATAAGAAGCGAGGTATGATAAATGGGTGCATAACATTCCATGTGTAAAATCTGTATGCAGCGGAAGCGTTTTTCGCAGGATTATTTTTCCCTTATCAATTTCTTTTTCGATAGCGTGAACAGAAATTCCAGTTTCATTTTTTTGTTTTTTGATCGATTGAAAAACAGGATCTGCTCCACGCATTTCCGGCAACAGACCATAGTGGAAATTATAAAACAAATTAGGATGTTGCCTGATCAGTTCTTCAGGGATTTTCCATGGAAAAGTCATTGTAAAAATGAATTTCAGATCCTTAATTGCCGTGATTTCCTGAAGCTGAAATTTTAGTTTCGATTTTTCAATTATTATTAAATTAATTCCTGTATCTGAAGCAAAAACAGCACAAAAGGCTTTTACATCTTCATTTTCTACAGGTACTCCAATAGAATGTAGCCTTCCAAGGCTATGTAAAGTTTGTATAGCCGGAAAAGCCATTCTGTTATTACATAAAATCACTATGTCTCGTATAGTACTCATGATTCCAGGCAGGCATAAGAATTAATCCAGGAATTTGAAGGTATATCTTGAACAGCCAGAATATGATATTGTAAGCGTTCACGTTCTTCCTCCAAGCCCGAAACTTCAGTTATATTTTCTAAGAGGCAATTGCCTGTTTTTTCATTTTTGGTTACAGTAGCGTAATACAGTGGTGCTTCGGAAAATCCAGTGTTTGGATTCATGTATACTTTTCCTCTCGGAGAGTCAATAGCAATATTATCTAATGACTGGCCATCTGAATTTGTAATAAACAAAGCAGCTTCCCATCCTAAAAGAGAAAAGAGATTCGCTTTCTGCTCTTTAATATTTTTCATTGTAGCTATAAAGTCTTCATTTTCCTTATTGTCAGTAACTGAAGACCATGCAACTGCACAGCTCCAGTTGTATCCTGGATATGGTATTTTATTAAGCCATAATTCTTCAGCTGTAAAGCCACTTCCGTATGTGTTGGAAGAAGCAATATTTTTTAATTTTGATGATTCTCTAAAGAAATCTTCTGCCATGTCTCCGCAAAATGAGGTAAATATGGAGACATCCTTATGCTGTTCAATATATTGATCTAATGGACTTAAGTTTAATTCTGAACGTTTCAAAGGAGTAATGTGGTTATAACTAATAGTGGCTCCTCTGTCTTCCGCAGCAGTCGAATAGGTGTAGGGTGGGCGATATCCTGCATCATAAAAAGAGCAGGTAAAAACAAAATTATTTTGACCTTCTTCGATAGCTTTACGAACTATAGCCCGTGAACATAAATTACCTTCTAATGAAATGAAATAAACGTTAGATAATTTTTTTTCAAAATTTTGAAAGTGGTAACCGCTGTCTAATACAATCAGTAATTTACCCGAACTTTCAAAAAGCGGTTGTATAAATTCAGCAGTAACAGGGTTTATATAAGCAATTATAATATCTGTACCATTTAAGAGTAATTGTTCAGAACAAGTATAAATTTCCTTATTGTTACCGCCAACTCCTATACTGGCAGTTACAATTTCATGTTTTTCGTCGTGGCTTGTTTTTTTCAGGGCAGATTTAAATCCATCCATTATGTCAAAAGACATCGAAGGGTAAATGACAGATCGGGGCAGGAGTAAAGCTATTTTCATAAGCAATTGAATAGATAATTTTAAAAAACAAAACAACCCATTAGAAACTCTAATGGGTAATTCATGTTAGTTTCTTGAAGGGAAAAGTCCCTGAAGGCATATTATATAATTCAGGCCCAAATAAGGCTGTTGAATTGACATGGGCTGGTTATTTCCGGTTTGTCCTATTGTTATTACAGCTGTTACTGGCTTTAAAGCACTATCTGATGTAGCTGTAGAATAAAGATTAGGTAAAGAGGCCAGACTGGCATCTGATGCAGACCCTGTATCTCCTGTATCTGCAAACGCCTTTAATGTCAATGAACCCTGAGCTGCATGTGTATGCAATGGCAGATTTGCAAGAGTTGCTGTTACAGTATTTGTACCTGCTATGCCACCTAATGGAAATTGAGTATTTCCTTGCGCAGGACCTGTTCCCGCTGCAATTCGTCCTCTAAAATCAGGCAATTGAAAGGTTTGAATTCCGTTACCTCCGTATGTAGTCCCTAAAAGACTGAATAATGCCTGGTTAGTGCTAATATTAAGTGTTTGGCCTGCACAAATTGCCCAGTATCTAGGTGCAAAATTTCCAGCAAATAATCGAATTTCTGAGATTATTCCTTCCATAATTATTGTTTTTAGTTAGTTTCTAGTTGGAAAAATACCCTGCATACAAATAATGTAATTTGTAGAAAGATAAGGTTGTATAATGCTGAAAGGAGTAGTGTTGCCTGTATTTGTAAGAGTAACCGTTGCCGTAGCGGGTTTTAGCGTATTGTCGCCTGCTATTGCGGTATAAGCTTTTGTTAAACCGGCTAAAACATTTCCTGTTGGTGATCCTGTATTTCCTGGTGCATTAACGGTAGCTATTGCAACTGACCCAGTTCCAATATGACTATGTGTGGGCATTTGATTTATGGTCATGGTAGTTGTTTCTGTTCCGCCTATCTGACCCAGTTCAACATTAGGAAGGCCTATGCCCTGACCAACACCAACCGGAACCCGGCCACGAAGATCAGGAAGATTAAATGTTGATACACCATCTCCGCCGTATGTGGTACCTATTATGACAAAAAGAGCGTCATAGTTAGCAATACTTTGTGAAGACCCATCGCAATAAGCCCAATTTGCTGGTGGGAAGTTTCCGGCAAATAATCGGATTTCTCCTAAATTTCCTTCCATAATTAATATATTTTTAGATTTAAATTATAGTTTTTGAGTTTGTTCGTTTATGAGCGGGGAGGAAAATTTCCAACTAAACAGATCATGTAATTCATGCCCAATGTGGGTTGAGTTATATTGATTGGCTGCCCCGAGCCAATTGGCCCAACAGTTACACCGAATGGAGTAGGTTTCATATCATCTTCACCTGGTGCTGAACTGTACATATTGGGTTTAGCGGCAAGAGTGTTTCCAGCGGGCGTATCAAGATCACCTGAATCTGAATAAGCGGGAATTGAAATCGAAGCCGAAGAGACATGTGTGTGCGAAGGGAGTTCTAAACTTGTTAGTGTTATCCCATTTGTTCCGGATGTCTGACCTAAATCATAATCTGATAAGCCTACTCCCTGACCACTTCCAATAACTGTACGACCGCCCAAATTGGGCAGCGCAAATGTAGTAGAGCCATTTCCGCCATATGTGGTACCTATAATAGCAAACAATGGTGTGTTGCTTTGTACCGCAAGTATCTGACCATTACAAAATGCCCAATTGACAGGTGCATAACTTCCAGCCATTAGACGTATTTCTCCAATTGTTCCTTCCATAATTATATTGATTTAAATAGTTAACTTAATGGTGTTATAGCAACAGTCATATTACAGTAATGGTTAAGTATTGTAATTGATCATGAGATGTTTTTACTACTAAGCTAAATTACTTTATATAAGTGTTTTAAAAACAGGTGTTTATACCTGTTTTTGAAAGCGCATAAATTATTCTTTTTGTGATTATAAATACTAGCGCTTACTTCAGGATTTAAATGTAAAGAGTTAAAGTATTGACTGGAAGAAATATGTCACAGAACGGGTTTTTCTTGTCATGAAATTGCTTTTTTTAATGCAGGGCATTAGCTTGTTTGAAAATGCTGATTTTTGTTTTTGGTTATATTTTATTTTATAGATTCAGAAAGCGATGGGTATTGGTTGTATCACTCTTATGAATCCTCTTTCTACCTCATCGGTTGCTATAAAAAACTATTTTCTAAATCAAATTGAATTGTGAAATCCGTTTGATGTTCAGGAATTTCGAATTGTGATCCGTCTTGAGTTTAATTATTGTAAATGAAGTTCCTGATCTTACTTTTTTTTCAATTCAGACAGCTGTAAATAAAACAGAGATAGTACAGAAATCGACATATGGCCTTTTCTGTACTATCTCTTTTGCTTTGTAATCCCTGAAGGTGAATTCCGTATCTCTTTTAATTATAAAAAGAGTTATTGTATTAAAATAGGGGTTTATTTTTCTATATGGTATTTGGGGTCGATTGTAATTAGGAGTCTTTTAAACAAAAGTATTAATCTGTTTCTTATTGATTTGAGTATTAATGTCATTGCGTCGAAATTTTCTACTTCTTTTTTTGTCTTGATGGCAATGATATTACTAATGATTGAAATGCCATCACTCACAATAAGCAGGTCCATTACTATGGTTACAAACCATTTAAAATTGTAGTTGAGTCCTTTACTCATTAATGCGAGTGCGGTTGGAATTAACAGTACAGCTAACTTGGATACGAAACCCAAAGCTAATTTTTTAAAGCTAAAGGTATTACTTAATACTATGGTTTTGATAATGCCTAAAAAAGTATCCATTACCATGAGGTAAAACAACACTTTAACAATTTCTATATCCATTTCTAAGTAAATAAAAATTCCATAAAGCAATAATTTTATCTCGTTTGAATATTCTGAAATTTTATGCATCATCGTTTTTTATTTGTATTAATCTTCTACTATGGATTTTTGGGCATGGTCAAAATCAATTACTCCGAGTAAGTTGGTAAATCTTTTCCCAAAAACAGATAGTGTATTGTCTCTTTCATTTTCTCCTAAATTGTCGCTTATGGTTTCCTGAACAACACCAAATTTATTGGTTGAGGAAGCTATAATAAAATTGTCGTTTAATAATGCTCCTGCAACCATATTTCCGCTAATATCGATGCTTAGGCTTAGTTTTCTTAAATAGCTCAAAAAGCCTTTCCATTTTATAGCGGCATATATAAAGCAAATCGGGTAAATGCCTAATGAACATATTGATGCAAATAAAAAAAGGATCCATTCTGTATAATGTTTTTTGGAAATAAAGAGCGTTAGTGTCAGCAAAGCTGCTATGGGTATCATGGTCAGGATTGTAAATAAAAGCCACAGCAATGCAATAGCTGTAAAAATAAATTTTACAATTTTCATGTATAGTCTTTTTAAGTTTAATGGTTTTTAGGTAGGAAATCCTTTGGGGTATTTATGCCCCAAAGGATTAAGATATTGTATTTATTATTTTCTGTTAAAGTTCCGGAGCATTGGGATCTTTTGGATCTATAGGTTTACTATTGTGGGCAACAATTCCTGAGATAACATAATTATCAACATTCTCAACATCTAACAGGGCTACTTCAAGAGGTTCTTCTTTGAATAAGATTGATTCAATGGCTTTTGTTTTACCGGTTTTATCAATTAATAACATACTTTGTACTATATTTTTAACACTTACCCATTGTAGGTTTTCACCATCTTCAGTAACTAATAAAGGGTGCTCTCCGGTAGCCTTAATTGTAGTATCCGTTGTTTTAATTTCGTAGTAATTGGGTTCTACACTTGTTCTTTTATTTACTACGGTCACTTCTACTTTGGTGGCTTCAATTAGTTTTCCGTTCCATTGCATATAGTCTCCTTCAGATTCATCAATCTCATTTGGAAAAGTAAGTCCCTGAAGTTTATCTCCCACAACAATGTTTTTTAATTTTTTTGATTGACCTGATGCCATTGTTACCAGAGATTCTACATCGAAACAAGAGTTTACCGGTTCTACAGCACCTGTAACTTCATTACTAAAACCGGATTCATTACCTGCAGCATCCAAAGCTGTTACTTTAAAAAAATAGGTTGTATTTGCTGAACCCAAAACAGTACAATTGGTATAAGTAGTTCCCAGATATATTTCATAAGATCCGCTGGAAGTTCTTCTGTAAACTCGATAGCGGTCAACTGCTACATTATCAGTTGAAGCATTCCATTCAAGCGTTATATGACTATCACCTGAAGAATAAGCTATTAAACCTGTTGGTGCTGTTGGTGCGATTGTATCCGGTACTGTCGTAACATATAATGTATTAGTAGCGGCTGATACGTTTCCTGCTGTGTTCTTTGCTTTAACATAGAAACTATCAGGTGCACTTGAAGATAATCCAATAGCATTGTAAGTAAGAATATTGCCCAATTCGATTAATAAAGCATCATTTTTATAAATCAGATAATTAGTAACATCCGCATTGTCAGCCGGTGCTGTCCAGCTTAAAGTTGCAGTTGTATTGCCGATGTTTGATGCTCTTAGATCTGTTGGAGCTGTTCTATTTCCGGAAATTCCTGTGTATTCTATGAAATAAACTACTTTGTAGGGGTTAAGAATGGAGAAAGCTTTACCTTCTCCAACAGTTGATGTGTCTGCTGATTCATAACCACCGAAAGGAGGTGTTCTGTCTTGAAAATCATAACCTCGAATCGGTATGGCTTTTTCATACGTGTGACTATGTGGAGGCATTTCTTCAATTGATAATGATTTACTTTTTATTCCTCCGGACTTTGTAATACTATTAAATTCGGTTTCATCAATATTAAATCCTACAGGCATTTTACCTTTCAATGGCACGTATTCTTCCCAGCCTTCCGGAAAAGGAGCCGGTTTACCCCAAAGCGCAATCATCCCGATAGGTACAGCTGTTCCATTGGCAATTTTACTTTCTAAAGCGGTAATACGATCCAGTAACTGGGGTAGAGAATTACTTTTAGTAACGTGATTTGCATTGTCTATTACTAACAAAGAACCAGTAGAGTTTGATGTGTTTAAATTTTCTAAATATACTTTTCCGCCTATATTAGTATTCTGCCAATCAGATTGATAATTTAAAGAAAGACTTGTTGTAGACTGGTTACTGTCATCTACTAAAGCTCTCCCTAACGGATCTGCCGGATGTAAAAATCCTCTTTTACTTGCTGAACCTAATCTAAAATCAATCGCTCTGACATTGGCTACAGCAGATTCTTTAATGTCTAATTTTGATAATTTATAAATGTCTAAATCCAGATCACCTTTCATGGGTTTTGAGCCATTGAGAGGAAGATAAGTTTGATTGATTAGATTAATAGCTGCTTCGATTGCATCAATATTATCTTCAATTTTCTGAAGGGTCAGTACATCTTTAAATTTTGATGACTCATAATAATATTCTGTTAGGGCATCACTAATTTTAGTAACCCCAAGATTAAAGGCTGTCTGAGTGATATATTCAGCTTCGTAATCAAAATAGGCGGTTTGAGATACGCCTCTGCCGTATATTAAACTTGTCCCTTTTCGCGTTGTTTTTAAATAACCTGTATTAGCACCTTTTTTAATAGGATATAAAATTCCTTCCAGCTTTATAGCTCCTTCAGGATCCTTAATGTCTTTTTCTTCCTGATGAATAATAGCCCAACCTTGCTTTTCGGTTGTTGCCGGGGCTACGATATAATTTTCACCAGGCTCGATGCTTAAGTGTTTTTTTAAAGCTTCGAATAACTCCGACCTGTAAGCAGTCTGAAGTCTTTCTAAAGTTTCCTGCTCCAGAGGAAATCCTCCCGGATGACTAAAATTTACTTGTTTCATTTTTATTTATTTAAATGTCTGTTGTTTTTGTACTATTTTATTTTTGGTTGAGATTACCGCTGCTTTATATTTCAGCCTAAAGTTTAATCTTTTGCTGAATAAGAGTAGGTTTCATAACTTTTGCCGGCCAGTTTATAAAAGTTCAGCAAATTGTGGTATTCTATATTGGCTACTTTAATAGCTTCAGTTGGTACGGATACCTCTTTATTAGAGTCGACAATTATAGTTTGATTGTCGATTAAACTTTTCGGAATAAATACTCTGAAATTGGCATAATTTATTTTCGTGTAATCTTGAAGATGAGCGAGATAAACAGGTTTGTTGTTTCTGTTTTTGTATTCCTCATGTGTAAATACTTCTAATTGCGGAATTATTAACGCACCATCGGCTACAGTGCCATCCGGTAAAATAACGGGCTCATAATACTCTTTGTGGAGGTACACATATTGTACAGTAGGCTTGATCGATTCGTCTATATAAATTAAATCTTCGGATCGCTTTTGCTCTGTATTTAGATTAGGATTGTAATTTTTTGTTGGATTATAAGCCTCGTTCAGTACTTTTTCCAGATAAATAATCTGACCTGTATGCTGCATTTTATAGAGTGTTTCTTCATAAATGGTATGAAGAGGCGTCAGTAAAACATCGAGCCAGTCATAATGTGTTTTTTTTCTAAGAATAGGAGGGATAAGCCATAACAACAGCTTTTCCCATTTTAAAACGGTGTATTTATTCATTGTATATATATTAGACTATTGTTTATCGCGGTAAAATGTATAAGGAATGTAATTTACCTCAACCTGAAGTGCGTCCATATCAAAATAACCTGCACTTGGAATGAAATATTCAATATTGGTAACATCTTTAAGACTCTCTGGCTGATCGCTGGGATTTGTTGCCCAAAGGGTTTCAACCTTACTCAATATGGGGATTTTAACTCCTTGTGCTTTTTGAACTGAGTCAACGAGATATGTTTTTACGAAAGCACCATTAAACTCGATATTTTTTAAATGGTCTTTAACGGCATCAAGTACTGGAAAGACGGTATTACTTAAAATTAATGAACCATTTCTTGGGTCTAACGGATCCTCTAATAGATCTTCTTCGTATTTATCTAATTTGGCTTGCTCGTCTGCCTTTAAAAGCCTGTTTAAACTTTTTAACTGATAATATTCAATGTCTTTTGGATTGATAAACAGCGTCAAAGGATCGATGTAAACATTCAGACTTAATTTTAGACTATCTCCCTGATCTGAAGTGATATACACTTGATTTCCTGCGTCTTTAATTTTGGCAATGTATTCTTTAAAAGCAAAAAGCTCATTGGGCACATCGATTCTCGATATTTTATCATCCTTTACAGTGGCCACTTTTATAAAAACAACCCCGACTTTATTGTGGAAAAAGTCCGAGAAGATTTCTTCAGGTTCTTTTTTGGGATCCAGCACCGTTCCTAAATCAATTTCGCTTACTGCGCAATGTTTGATGATCTTAGAGTCTTCAATTTCTGATTCTGTAAGTCCTGTCGTATCAAATTGATATGAACCTTCTTTCCAGATTAGTGACATGGCCTTACCCGAATCCGGATTTAAAGGTATCCCGTAATGAAAATTTAATGCCTGTTCGCGATACCAGTTTAAAGTGTGGGGCCTTGAAATCAGGGCATTTTTTTCGACTATTTTTTCGTGTACCCAAATAGCAGTAGCGACGATGTTGATCCAAAGTTGCCAAATAGCAGTCTTTGATTTCGTTAAGCCGTTTAGAGAGGATTGTTTATTTTTCTCAATCAGAATTTCATCCTGTATTTCAGCAATTGTACGTGCCATATTTTAATTTTTTAATATAGTTTAGCCTGTAAGACATGTGTAATATGCTTATAGATAATTGTTTATGTTTTTTTGTAAATACTAAAGAGCAGTAACTTTCTTTTAGCGATTTCTAAAAAGATAGATTTAAATGTGCTGTTATCCGTCTATTAAGTTGTTGCATAACAGTTCTTAGCAATAATGAATGAAGTGTATTAATAAATAATAAAATCATCTTCAATAATCATATAATCAATTCCGGAGAAATTGTCCAGTAAATACTGTTCTTCGTCTGTAATTGAAGTGGCAGGTTTTAAGTTTCTGGAATTGTAATATTCTACGATATCTTTTTTAAAGGCTTCTCTGCCTATTTTTAAATCTTCGTAAACAGAAATGTCATCGGTAAGATTAAATTGATCATTGTCTTCTAAAAGGTCGAATACTTTTTCTATACTTCCGTATTCTTGCAAAGAGATGTCAAAAATGTTTTGGTTTTCCTGTGGTTTAATAGTTTCCATCGATTTTAATGTTTTGTAAATCGTTGACATCTAATGTTTTTACATAAAAATTGTCATACGATAATTGTTTGTCTATTTCGTTTTCTAGTCGTAGCCTGGAGGTTGCATCCGGGCTGTTGATGTATTTTTTTATTCCTACTCCAAGAATAGGAAACTCTTTATAACTTCCTTTCTGGCTTAACAATAGATGTTCTATGTTTTGCTGATCTGCCTCTTTAATGGCGAAATCTCCATTTGTAATTAACAAGTCTTCATCTATGATAAAATCTTTCATATGTCGTTATTATTTATTGTTTTATTAATTAATATTTCCTTTGAATTTGCGCGCCATATCCAAAAGAAGTATGTTTTATTTGATACTGTAAAAATACGTTATGCTTTTGCTTTAACCAAGATTTTAAGGGCTGCGAATCAGTAGTTTCAGTAAGTTGAATTTTCTTAAAGTGTATTGTTAATCAGTTGGTTGCTGAGTCAGGGACAAGGTTTTTATATTCCTGGAATAATCACTTCAAGAATAAAATTAAAAATGACTTTTAGGATGTTGTTTTTAATTTCATTCAGTTTTATTTTTGAAATCCCGGTAGTTTGAAGCGCCTGTAATGCCACTAAATCCAATTGACTTTTTAAAAGCCATTCTAATTCTTCTTCCGTTAAATTTCCTGCAGAAAAAAGAATCATCCAGCGTTCCAGTTTTTCTTTGGATATTTCCAGAAATGTGTTTAAGTCTTTCTCTAATTCGGTTTTGTTTTCTTTATAACTTTTTGTTATAATCGTTTTTAATTTGCTTTTCAGCTCTTCTGTTAACTGATCTTTATTCATTGCTTTAGTTGTTGTTGATTAAGTCTAAAAGGGCATCTTTTGATTCTTTGTCTTTTTTAATTTCATACTGAATCATTAAATCGAAAGCATCTAAAATCTGTTTTTTGGATTCCCCCACAAAAGCCGGAGATAAAACTCCTTTTGTTTCCCAGCACTTGAAAAATGCCGCCAGAAGATTTTTCTCTTTATCGGTTAGAATTTCCCACATCGCCAGAGTGATTTCGTTACTGGGTTTGTTTTTTTCATATTCGGCCAATTTTTCGATGTTCAGAAGTAAAGATTCAATTTCTGCTTTGTGAGTGTTATAAGGCATAGTCGCCTGATCCATTAATTTGGAACTTTCAACTTTTAATTCGGTAGTTTTTTGATAAGAATAAGAATCGAATAAGGCAGTTCTCGTCGAAGTACAGGAACCAATTGCAAAAGAGAAGGTTATTAGAAAAGTGAGATACTTTAATTTCAAATGTTTCATGTGTTTATTTGTATAAGATTACATAGTTTTTTTTGTCTCGTTTCAGTTTGCTGAGAACTTTCCAGTCGCTGTATCCTTTTTTATCAAAGTGCGGAAGATCTTTAAAGGTTTTCCAGTCTCCACCCCAGTTCCAGTTGTATTTGGCGAAAATTTTCACGCATTCCTGCCAGTCCGAAATTTGGTCGCCATCCCAGTCTTTTGCAGTATCCCAGGAAGCCGTTTTACCATCTATAATCAGGCAGATGTCTACCGCAAAGCCATAATTGTGAATAGATTGTCCGCCTTTGGCATTGGTTACTTTTTTCCCTGGTTTCGTTCTTCCAAAAGCATAAAGATCCTCTTGTTCCTGAAAAGATCTAAGCCCTTGCGTGATGCGCACTTTCGCTCTTCCGGTTAAGGCAAGATCGCATTCTTCGATGATTTTAGTAACTTCTTCCCTGACCGAAGGATGAAGCAAATCAATGTGCTTTTTTGTTGTTTGATCCATATTTGTATGTATTAAAGATTTCAAATTCTGAGCATAAAAAGCTTTCCTGATTGTTTGAAGACAATCAGGAGTTTTAGTATTCGATAAGATTTTTTGTGTTTTAAAATTTATTTAAGGTTAAAAAGAATTCCTTAAATAAATCCTGAAAATGTTCAGTTTTTGTGATTGCAATCTTGATGGAATAAGTGCTTTTTATTACACTGTAAAAATACGCCGAAATAGCGTGTTTTAAAAATAATAGTATATTGTAAATCAGTAGTTTCAGTAGAGATTTTTAGGTCTTTTATAGTTTTGTTTTGTAAGCAAAAAACGAAAATAAAAGAAAAAAAATACCCGTTTTTCTAATTAAGAAAAACGGGTTGTAATAGATTGAAAATTGAATTTTTAATTCTGATTGAGATTTTGTCTAAGAGTAAGCTGTCGCGTTGGGATATCTAACTCTGTTTCCAACAATAGAATCGAAAAAAGTTTTTTTATTTTGATTACTAAAAGTGACTTTTAGCAGCATCATTTTTTTAGCTTTTAAGCTGCAAAAGAACAACAATAAACAAGGAGCGGAAAGGAATACTAATTATTTTTTCTCCTTTTTGACAGGTGTTTCACTTGTTAATCTGTTTTTTGTTTTTTTCCAAAATATACTTTTCCCGGCACTTATGGTTCCCGAAATTCCAATACTTACTTTTACTCCTGTATCATAATAAAAACTTCCCGAAACCCAATAGTCTTTATTTTCAAAATCCGCAGCAGGAAGCTTATATCTGGCACCTACAAGTTCATCTACCATTTCGAATGTTGGTTTGCCGTCTTTGTCTAATATGGGTTTTTTATCTTTTCCTTTAAGTTGTTTTTTTACTTTTTTTGTTAAGTCTTCATGACTTCCTTTATCATTCTCTTTATCATGTGCAAATTTTTTTTCTATAGGATATCTAATAGAAGTTCCGTTTGCTGCTAAATAACTATCATAAACGTCTTTTGGAATTTCTATAAATTTATATTCATCAAATTTATTTTGCCCAAGTTTATTATACGGATTGGTTTCTGAATTACCCCAGGCAAGAAAATCAGTTCCATCCCAAAACTCAGCTCCATTTGTTAAATCATTTTCGCCTTTTAAAACATAAAAAAGTGCTTGTCTCGTAAGTTTTGATTTTTTATCCTTAAGTGATGATACCATTTCTTTTTTATGTTCAACACGAGAATAACTGGTGGACAGTAATTTTTTCCATGTTGAGTTGATATTCTTTGATCTGTTAAAACTTGTATATGCAATACATTCTAATTCTCTTATATCTTCATTTCCAGCTTCCATTTTTACTACATAAGCGACGTAGCAAAAATCAGAGTGAGATATGTTTTTCTCATTTTCTTTTAATATCTGAATGTTATTATAGGTTATAATTTCTTCCTCTTTTGTGTTTTTAACTTTAGATTTTCCGGTACAAGTATATACATCGCTTAAACTTCCTTCGTTTTCAGGCTCATTTACTTTTCCTTCAAAAGTTCCGTCTTCATTATAAAAATGACCATTTACATATACAATATCATCAGCAAACATATCCTCTACTGGATTACCAAAATTGCTTGTTAAAGGTTTTAAGATATTAAATTTGTGATTATTCTGATCATTTAGATCAAAATCACTCTTTAATGAGGTTTCTCTAGCCCAGTTACCAGCATGTTTTTTATCAGGCGTCCGGGGCTCTGTAGGACGTTGATTAACTTCATTTAGTTTAATGTAGGGATTTATCTCACGAGAATTTTTATCATCTTCAATTTGTTGACGCCAAATACTGAGCATAATTTGCCTAAACCGAGCCATTTCAGAAGCACTGGTATCTTTTAGTTCTATAGTATGGTTTTTAATAATCATTAGGATAGTTTTTATGAAAGGGCAAAAAAGGCATTTGTTATAGTATTTCTATTTTAACGGGTTTTGGCTGAATATGATCTGAGAATGCTGTGGTGATATTGAGACGTAAATCGTCTTCTTGTTCAATTTTGGCATCACCGCCCAGATAACAGTTTTTGAATAATACTTCAAGTGCTTTAAATTCATCCATTTTTGAAGCTTGTAATACGGCAGAACGAATAGCGATATCCGGTTTTTTGAAATAGGCAAACAAAGTGGTTTCGTCGTCGTCTGCGATGGTGAGTTTGACCACTTTTTTATGTTTGTATTTCCATTGGTTGAATTGTGCCTGGGTAATGTTTCCGTCAAGAACGTCGACATTTTTAGATTTTTCTATTTCCATTTTGAAAGGTTGTTGCTGGTTTTATGATAGGGTGAATTGATGTCTGATTTAGTGGTGTCTTTTATTGTTGATTGGACACAAGTATAAATGTCATATCGGTTATCGTAACTAATTGACGTTTTTCTATTTTTATAGAAATTGGATTTTTTTAAGTGTAATTTTAAAAAAAGAGACTGCCTGAGTTATTGTTTTGAAGTTGAATAATCTCAAAGCAGCCTCCTGAAGAAGATTCCCTGTTTAAAACGGACTAATAAAGAGCGTGGAGAATAGTTTGCTTGCAAAAATCATGTTGCTTTTGAACTTCTTTTTTGCGTAACGCATTTAGATATTGGTTTTCTCTTTTTAGTCGGTTTTAGAGACAGGGAAGGGGTATTATAATTTTAGGAATTTATCGGGATGATTAATTCCACTCAACATGAGAACAGATCAGGTCAAAAGAAACCGCGATTTTGGTATCTCCCTGGCTAATTCCCCTGCTGTTTGAGTTGAATTCGCAGTTTCTTACTGTGTGTGTAATTACTTCGTTGCTGTCGTCCAGGTAACTTACAATGATGCTAAACGGATTAATATCCTGTAACCTTTGTCCTTTTGGTAAAGCTGCTAAAATCGCTTCTACCTCGTAGTTGTATAAAGTGATTGAAGCTTTTGCCTCATATTTTCCTCTGCCTCTGTGTACTGGCATATCTCCGGCTCCGTAATGGTTTTCTTTAGATACTGAGTCACTATAATTTACAGCTGTAATTCCGGTAACGATATTACCTGCAATACTTACTTCAATTGATGACCAGCTGTGTTGTTGTCCGTTAATTAATGGTAATTTATTCATATGTCGTTTGATTTATTTTTTATAATCCCGATAACGCTCGGGGACTATCACTTTTATTCATTTGTTCTTTTAACATTTGAATTAGGGCGATGCTATTAGTGATTTTATTGTTTTTGAATTATAAGAGATTCGATAAATTATGCTTTATCGATTCCAAAAGGATTTTTAAATCCTAAATCAACCGTAATTTTACGGGCAGTTCCAATTGGAGTGATTTCTGCTTTTACTTTTAATTCTGAAGTCGCTAAAATGTTTTGTTTTGGATCTACATAGACATCAAAATCAGAAACTTCCTGGTTGGAAACCATTCCTTCTAAGGCACTTCTGCATAAACCTTCAAAGCTTTTTGAAACAGATTGAGGTAATTTACCATCAATATCTACTAAAACCGGAGAAGCCAATTTTGGCAATAAAGCGGTACGCAATAAACGGGTTGCTTTGTTAATTGTACGGTTGTTTTCTACATAAGCAAAGTCTGATGTGCCCAAAGTAGCTGTATGACTGTCGTTAAAATATACACCAGGCAAACCAGTGTGCGTTCTTGCAAAAATGTATCTTTTTTCGTTTAGCTCGCTTAAAGTTCCTAAAGTTTTAATTTCTTGTCCGCCTACAAAACCGGCTTTTGCGAAACCTTCGCCGGTAAGATTGAATTTTTCGATCCAGGCGATGTTCTCCGATACTTTTGCTTTAGATACAGCTCCCAGGGCCAATCCAACTGCTGCGGTATTTTTGTATGAATCTTTGAAAACGAATTCAAGAATAATTTCATTTTCTTTTTTCAGGCCCTTTTCATCTTTAACATTGTAAACATCCAATAAACTGCTTGCCGGAACTAATTCCTCTTTAGATGCTAAGGTATATAAGGTGTCATCTGCGGGCGTAGTGCCTTTTTTGAATAATTTTTTTTCAAAAGCTTTTTCAACATCCATAGCCACTACTACAGATACGTTTTCTGCATTTAATTCAGCTAAACCAGGAGCGGTATCAGCATCAAATCCTTTTCCTTCTAAAATTATTTCAAAAGGCATATAATCTTTGTAACCCAGTCCTGCTTCTGTTTGTGCTTTTCTAACTGCGTCTTTTGTCATTGCGAATGTTGTTTCACCGCTAAAGATTACGGCCATTTGACGAATATTTCCGTTTGCCAGCTCTTGCATATTCATCGCTTTTGCAACGATATCTTCATAGGAATCTCCTGTAGTTGCCATAATGTACAAGTCTCCGGAAGGATTCATTCTGAAAAATTGTTGAATTTGGTAGTAAGCTGATTGTCCATTTACATCATAATCAGCTGTAATTCCTAATGCTTCAGCATCTTCAAGTGAAGCCAGACGCTCTATTTTGTCTACTACTAATTTTGTGGTTGCAACTCCGTCAAAAAGTAAGCCTGAAACCATGTCCTGGTCTGGTGTTCTTCTTCCTAATCCACCTGATAGTTTGTTAATCACTACATCATTTAATGTACTCATAATATAAATTGTTTTTAATTGTTTAAAAGTTGTTTTTGTTTTGCCTGGAAAAGAGCAAAAGAAGGGCTGTAACAAGTGTTTCAACTTGTTATTATCAGTGATTGTATGTTTTTAAATATTGGTAATCCGGAATCCAAAAAGTAGAACAGGTATTTTTGGACGATCGATAAAAACGGGTTTTTCTAATTGAATTTTACTCTTGGCCAAGAGATAAATTTGCTTTTGATATCGAGTACAAATTTAAGGCTCAAGTTTGCTTTTTCCAATTTTTTTGATGGTCAAAACCAGTAGTTTCAGTGCTTTAAGCTCTGGCCTCTGTAGCGAGTCCTTCATTTATAATTGTATAAATAGTGCGCTCTGTCAGGAACAAAGTATCTGAAAGTTCAGATACAACAACTTTCATTTGTTTAGCTTGATTTCTATTTAGGTAGTTGATTACATACTCTCTCCTTTTTTCTAATAGTGTTCTGCTTCTTTTCATTTTTTGGGGTTTTAATAGTATGGATTAATTTTGTTTTGGTGGGGTAAGCGGTTGTAATTTTATATCATTTAATGATTTGTAAGTGGTATTGAAATGTTAAGCAGCAAATCATTATTATTAGATGTTAGTTTCCAGATCTATAACTCCTTTAAGCTGATTAGGATTTATTCCAATTATTCCGGTAGTTAGGTTATATCCTAATTCTTCCAGTGCTTCGTTGCTTAAACCGTTATTGAAAAGGATATATTTCTTTTTTAAGATATTTTCAATTAATGTGGTTTTGTAAGTGATCTCCCAGATGAAGTAATCGTTTTTAGCCCAATAAACCTCCTCATTAGTGTACTGCTTCTCTTTAGCTTTAAACGTTGAATTGGTGTCTATGAAGAAATTGCTATTGGCAGGAGATAATACAGCTTTATCGATACGGTGTGCAATTTCGAATACATCTTCGTAACTTGTTGATGATAGAGTACCAACTGGTAATACAATATAAACACAAAAAGAGACGTCGGCTTTATAATTTTTTTCAGACGATGTTTCCCAGGATACCGCATCGTATTTAAACATTACTGTAGGTACTGTAAGAGCCGTTTTAAAAATAGCATCACTATATAAATGTACTGCTGGGGCATTAGTCGAAAACTCTGTTTCGATCGCATTTTTTTTCTCGGTATAAAAATCTTTTAGAATCATATGATGGATTATTTTTTGACAAATATACAACATATGTTTTAATATATACAACTTATTACGGTAAAAAATGCAATAGTTTCAGTAATATGATTTGTTTATTTCGATCATATGTTCTAGTAATACAATAAGAAAGAGGTTACAAATGCGTTGTAAATCAGTGGTTTTATGAAAAATATAGAAAAGAATGCAATTATTTGCATAATATTATTTAGTTTTGCAACATATAGTGGAATGTGTTACGGGTGTTAAACATATTACATAATTAAATCAAATGCAATTACAACATGGAAATACATACTAAGATAAAACGTATTATAGACGAGATGAAGTTAAACAATAACTCATTTGCGAAGTTAATAGGGGTAACCAGCACAACAATAGACAGTATCACTATTGGAAGATTGCAATCTGATGGCGATAGAAAAAGAACAAAACCGGGTTTTGATTTGCTTCAGAGTATTATTACACATTGTAATGTAAATCCGGACTATTTCTTTGGAGGGAGTGATGAGATTTTTGTGAATAAAACAAATGAGACAGTAGGTTTAAATTTACCAAAGATTATTACGGTAAATGAAGACGGCGAAGAAAATATTAATTTTGTCGGGGTCAAGGCCCGGGCGGGATATTTAGATGGTTATTCTGATCCGGAATATATGGAAACCCTTCCGTCATTCAGTATGCCAATGCTCAAGAACGGAACCTACAGATGTTTTGAAATAAAAGGAAACTCGATGTCGACAACGATACATGACGGAGATTATCTTTTTGGAAAATATGTTGATAATTTTGATGATATTCTTGATGGTAGAATTTATGTTATTATCAGTAAGAATGATGGAGTAGTGGTAAAAAGGGTTTTAAACCGAATCAGGGAAAGCGGCAAATTAATCCTGAAATCAGACAACAGAGACGGAAATTACCCAATGTATTCTATTTATGCCGAGGATATTCTGGAAGTGTGGTATGCCAGTATGTATGCCTCGAAACAAATGCCCGACCCAATTAATATCTATGAAAAACTTCATGCTCTTGAGAGTAAGTTTTTTGAATTAGAAGAGACTGTAAGAAAAAAACAAAACTAAAATAAAACAAAAAACTGCAATAAATATGTTGCAGTTTTTTGTTTTTATTCAATTTTCTGAATAGCAAATAAGGTAATTAAGGACTTGTTATTGAGTGAGATAAGTGCCTTTTTTTGAATTTAATTTATTTGAATTCCGGGTATATGGCTTCTGTATTTTTTTTCCAGACTTTATATTTTGCTTCTCCCCAATTTTTAATAAAAAAGGCCTCAAAAGTCTTAGAATAATACTGTTGTGCAAAACCTTCTTTTTTAGCCTGATTGGGTGTTAAGTCGTGAGTTCTGGCTATCAATTGGTAAATTTCGGAACCTTTACTAAACAGCCATAAATCTTTTTTTGTAGTAATAGTTTCTTTTAGTGCTGTATCATAATACAGCCATCCATTTTTATTTTTCCATTCTGATGTCAGAAACGAATTTAAAATACAACGATAATCTTTAACCACAAGATTGCCTACTTTTTGATCTCCGCCATCATCAATAAGGGAAAAATTAGTGTTCCCAAATATTTTAATGTTTTTATCTGTAAAATCTCCAAGCTCTTCTAAGAAATCAGGTTTATTGGCTTCTTTACAAGCTACTGAAATGAACGTTCCGCGATCAAGTATAGCTCCTATTAAAAGTTTTAAGCCCAAAAAAGTTTTAATTTTTAATTCATCAGGGCCATTTTTCGCAAACATAAGTTTAGACTTTTCAACAACTTTTGTGACATATTCCTGGTTTATTTCTGTAGGGCTTTCGCCCATTTTAGAAATCACGAGTTTGATTTCCCGGATTTTATTTGCAAATAAAATAGCCCAGTTACTTTTTTGTTGTGAAGTGTCTGAGAATATATTACCATGATGTACAAGACAAACATTGTTATATTCATATTCTGCGTTTAACTCTTTAATTTTTTCAATATCCGCTATGCTGTCCAGCTTTACAACCTTCCAGATATTGTTGTAGATTCTATTAAATTGCAGGTTACCTCCAAATTCTAAGACGATCAAAAGATTGATCTTCTTTTTTTCTACAAATAACGTTTTGTCCTGAAAACCAGTATTGCCATTTACTTCTTTTATTCTAAATGTTCTGTCCATTTTTTTGCTACTGGTTTATATCTTCAAGTGAGATTTCTTCTTTTAAAATAGCAAGGCCATCTGCATTTACCTCTCCACTAAATTTTACTAGTTTGGTATTTTCCTTGATGTCTTTTCCGTTTACTTCATCTATTACAATGACGATTGTTTCTCCTTCTTTATAATTTTTTGTTTCTGCAACCAGGCTCACCTTATCCCCAATGTAGGCCGTATCTATGTCATTATTCAAATCAGCATTTTTCCAGCTGATATTTAGTATTTCCTTTACTAAAGGGGGTATCACCGGCGGTGAATATTCATCAAATACCACTATTTTAGATCCGGTTTGAAGAGGGTTTGTAATCATAATTTGTCCTCCAATGGTACATATTAGGGTTGAGGTTTCTAAGAGCGCTTTTTTATCACTTCCATTTACGGTACTGGCCGGTTTTTCCCATTTGGTCATTATACTGGGACTGCAAGGTTTGTTTTGAATTACTGCACAAGTTCCAAAAAAGGGACTTTCGAAAGTTTTCTCATCATCTGTAGCCATCAGTTTTTCCTGGATAAAGATGTTGTTTTGAGATTTTACATCCAGGGTACCTGATTTAGACCCCTGGTTGCAGGCACATAAAGCACCATTACATACATATTTGGTAGCCATAGATTAATTGATTTTTACGTTATCTCCGCTAATAATGGTATCTCCGGTTGCATTAATACTGATCTTTTCAGTCGATTTCATATTTATGTTTTTTCCTTCAATATTAATATCACCTTCGGTTTTTATAGTAATTGCTGTTTTTCCTTTTAGTTCAATTAAATTTTGATCGTCTTTTTTTAATCGGATACTATCGCTCTCTCCGTTTAATTCAAATGTTAATTTTTTAAGTTCATCATCTTCAAATAGGTATCCTGCTATTTTATTTTTTTCAATGGCTACTGAAGTTTGTTTTTTATCATCGTCGTTTTTTAATAAAATGGCATACTTTTCCGGAGTGGCCAGCAGTGAATTTAATTCTTTGCCTGTGTTATTTTTAAATTTGAAAGAAACAGCATCTTTAGAAACGGCTAAGGTTAAACGTTCTTTTACTTCTTTGTTTTCAATCGAATTAAAAGTTGTGGTTAAACTATCAGGAGTAAAAATTGCAGTTGCCAAGGGTTTTTCATCATTGTCAAAATAACTAATTTTAAAATTTTGGTCTTTATCAAACTCTATTTTAGCGACATCAATAATCTTAGTTTCATCAGTTTCTGTTGCGGTATCTGTGTTGATGTAACGGACATGCAGTTTATTGCCATCAGCACTATAATCCAGAAAAAAACTGGAGTCAATGGTAGCCTGAATTCTTCCCATTATCCGATTGACTTCAGAAAATTGTGAGACAAATGCCCGTGTTTCTACTCCGTCTATAATGGTAGCTAAAACCCAACTGTCTTTTTTTGGAATGGTAACAAGTCCTTGTTCCAAGTCCAGAATTGAAGCTTTTAACCGCACGTTTTTAATGATGGCTCCGTCAGCGCGCATAATGTTTACAGTATAAGCATCCTGTATATTGTAAGGTGACGCTGTTTCTTTATTTATTTCGATGACTTTTGCAGCAAAAGTTTCAATGATTTGATTTTTACCGGCGACATCTTTTATTAAATCTGTTATATTTCCCATTTTGTATCTTTATACTGTTTCTACTCTTCGTCCTATATAAATTTTTTGCCTATAGCCGTTTTCGCCATAACTTCGTTCTACTTTTTCTACCTGAAAGGTTCCGTTTTTTTCTTTATCCTTAGCGTTATCCAGAATTACCTTATCTGTTGGCCGTACAAAAGGTTCTCCAAAAGTGAGGAAATAGCCTTCAAATCCGCTTGGTTTTGATTCCATTGCCCTTGAAGCGGCGTATTGATACAATTCTGCAGTAACTTGTGTGGCTGCATTTTCAAAAGCTAGAGGATCTTTGGGCAAATCATCGTTCTCATTGTGCAAAACGTGAGTCTTTATCAATTGTCCATTCGGGTCACCTAATTCAATATAAATGGGGGTGTTTGAGTTTTTAAAATATTTTTCGACTCGTATACGCGTATTCTTAGTCGATTCATTAACAACTACTAATTTGTCTTCGATAATATTATAGCGAAATCTAAAACTTGCTTTTCCTAAAAAAACTCCGGAAACAGACTGGACTGCTTTATTTAACTGAGAACTTAAAAGGCTAAGGCCCTGGTTGATTAATTTTTTGACAATCGCTCCTGCTAAAGGGCTTTTAATGAAGTTTCTGTCAATAAATCCAGCTAGTTCAGTGGTAGTATGTTCTTGCGGATTGTTGGTAATGGTAAGAACAGGCGCTGTTTCTTCGGTTTTAAAATAGGTATAAATTCCTTTGTCTTTTAGCATTTCAAAAACCTGAGCCAGACTTTGATTTCTGTTAATCATTATGTTTCCTAATTCTTCACTCAGGGCATTTACTTTAAAAGGTAATTTTAATTCTGCAATTCTTTTTTCAAAGAATTTTTTGGGATTAAAACTTGCAACATTTATTGTTGGATTGGTTGATACAAAATTCAGAACGTCATTCTTGTCCTGGATATCATCATCTTTTACAGCTTTTACTTTTTTAAAAGCGTACATAACATCTTCACAAGTTATTACAGCATTTATATCTGTTTGTACTCCGGTGATATAACCTCTAAAAGCAGGTTTATAATTCCCGTCATAGCCTAAGAATATTTCGATATAATTTTCAAGTTTAAAAAAATCGTGAATTGTTTTTTGCTCGCCGCTTGCATTCGCGAACAAGTTCTGATCAAATCCTTTGGTATCTGTATATACTTTTTGAGGCATTACAAGAGTAGCGGTATCGGTAAGGGATTTGTATGAACTGCTTATAGCTACATTTTTCACATAAGTAAATTCATAAAATTTAGGCGTAGGAATAAGTTTTACTGTTTCGTAAACTTTAATTTTAGCATTTAGTTTAAACATTGTCTCTAATAATTAGTTCTACAGTTTCGTCTGATGTGGCATTTGCAGTAAATTTTTGAATGTTTTTTGTTCCTGAAATAGAAGGGATAGAGTAGGAGTCTACTACTAATTCATAAATGCCAAATCGATTCAAAATAGCATGTGTTACTCTTAAAGCGTAAGGTGCATTTAAGAATTGTTTCAATAAGAAAAGTTTTTCTTTTGGATATTCATCTCCTGTTTCGCTCGCAATTAGTCCCTCGATTCCAATATTAAAATCACCATTTGTGATATGTTCTTTGATAGTTGAATCTCTTCCATCTACACTCTCTTTTTTTATGGTTTTTGAACGATTTAAATTAACGGTAACAGCATCTACCCGTAAACTGGGTAAATTAAGATCGTTTTTTACCAGAGGTTCAAAAACCAACGGGGCAAAGACTCTCAGATTAAATTCGCCTCCGGTTTTATCTATAATAAAATCTTTTGATTCTGATTCGTTATAGTTAAGGCCTGCATATTCTATGTCTTTGGCATCTAAAATTTCGTTTACATTAAAATTGAATTTCATAATGATTTATTTTTTGTTTTTAATTTGAAAAAGTTTTTGCAAAAGCTGTTATAAGAGTGTTTTCCATTCTGGTTTCGTTATGTTTTTGCAACCACAAGGCTTCTTCGAGTAATTTGTAAAATTCATCCATTGACAATTGATACGGATCTACCTGAAAGGCCTGTCGGATAAGGGCAGCCGATTTTTTGAATTCATCCTTCTGTGGTGTTGGATCTATGGTGAATTCACTATCGTTTTTGATCATCGCTACAATCGAATTTCCTGCTGAGAGCATGAACTCGTCATCATATTTTTCCTGATTGAGAACACATTCTTTAAATAAAAACAAGATTGCTTCATGCGGATTGTCTTTATATTTATTTTGATAATTTAAAAATGTGGTGAAAGATGGTTTTTTGCAATAAGTAACTGTTAATTGATCATCTGAGGTAAGTTTTAATACGGTACCATATTTTTCTTTAAGTTTTTGTAGAGATATTTCGTCTGGCATTTTTATGGTTTTAGGGATTTTGTCATTTTATACAATGCAGAAAAGGTATTTTTTACAGCTATTAAATTGAGCTGTCTCTGCTTTCTTTTCTTAGGGTTTCAGTCAGGCTTTCATTTTTTTCGGATACGGTTAAAGGAGTGATATTGAAATTTCCTATAATAATGTTGCCTTCCAGTTGTTGTCCTAAAGGATTTTTAAAATTAGTCATGTCTGGTGCCGGAGGAGTTTCGCCTAAATCTTTTGATGTAAAATCCATGATGGGTTGAATGTTAAATTGTTAATACGATTAAAAATGATGGATATAGATGAGCTATTCATTCTCAGGAATATTCTGAAAATAAAGTATACTACTATGTTCTTTTGGGATGCTAACAGTTGTTATTAGAGTATGTAAAAGTAGGGTATAAGAAGCTGAAAAAAGAAAAACAGGAGCTCTGTTTTCAGTAGTTTCAGTGAAATTTTACAGGCTTAAGTTATTGATTTAAAGAGTGGTAATTGTGGTAATTTAGGAGTGTGTATTCTTTGTTATTTTATAAAAAAATACGCCAAAGACTATGAGAGCATTAAAAGACTCTGATAGGCTTTGACGTACTCCTTTATAATGATGAATAAGAAATTTTTACCTTGTGAAGTATTTTTATTCCTACTTTCAAAGTATCAGCTTTTAATCCTGTTTTTCATTTGTGTAGTCTAAATAATGAAAAGGACTAAAAAGTAATCATCAGAACTCCAGCTGAGGTACGGTAAACATCACCGGCAACCAAGCCGCCTGCTAAAGCATTTGTATTATCTTCGTAAACAGGGGCAGTCCCTATATTTAAATTTCCAACGAGAGAAATCTTTGCTCCTTTTGCAATAAATCTATTTCCAATATTGATGATACCGCTAGCTTCGGCATCGGTTACAGATCCTTCAGATCCTATATAAATATTACCAATTCCTGTGGTTATGTGCATTCCGGCAAACTTCCCAATTCCAATATTAGCTGCTCCTGTAGTGACAGCTCCCAATGAGTAATTACCTAACGCATTATTAGAATTTCCGGATGTATTTAGACCTAAAGCAGTGTGCCCGAAAGCGACATTAGAGAATCCGGATGTATTGTAGCGTAAAGCATACGTTCCAATAGCAGCGTTTTTATCTGTACTTGTAGCGTCAGACATACAAAAGGCTCCAATAGCCGTAGACTGACCTAATCCTGACTCCATTTTTGACAGAGCATTAGTACCAATAGCGACATTATAAGGTGATGTTAAGTTCTTCGTTAGAGAAAATGTTCCTATGGCTGTATTACTGTTTCCGGTTGTATTACTTAATAAAGAAGAAGTTCCTATCCCGGTATTGTTACTTCCAATAGTAGTACTAATTCCGGCATCAGAACCAACCATTGTGTTATTATTACCCGTTGTTAAATATTGTAAAGGGCCTTCTACATCTCCGTCACCATTGCCTATCGCAACATTATATTTTCCTGTGGTCACAGAAGCTAAACCGTTTCTCCCTATTACTAAATTATTTTCGTAATTAGCATTTCCTTTACCAATCCTGATTCCATTAATTGCCTTATCTGTCCCTCCAAGTTCTTGTAGTTGAGTGTTATCTACAAATCCTGATTGTGTTGCTGAGACCGGAGTACCCATCTCTTCTGTTGTTGCTAATGTATAAGTTCCATGTAATTTTTCAGGGAAGTTAAAAGTTGGACTTATGTTGGGATCTCCATTTGTTCTTTTAAAATTTAATCTATTGCCACCGGTTCCATAGATACCATCATTATAAGCTATATCGGTGTTGGTAATAACAAAACTGTGTCCTCCTGCAGATCCGGGTTCAGAATAACCAAAGCTTAATTGGTGCGGTGATAAATTCGCCTGATTGTTACCAACATTTAAACTTAGGCCGCCTGCTCCAATATTCGTATATCGTTTACTATCTGACCTGCTTTCGCAATTTACACCCGTAGTGTTTATTTTTGTTATTTGGTCATTATAAGAATCGTCTACTATGATGCTGTGACTTGTTACATTGCCACCATTTGTTACCGATTGTAAGTCGGCGGCAAATTTTCCTTTTTTAAGTTGGTTATCATCAAAATATGCGATACTATTTGAGTTTGGTGTGCCGGTAGCTACAGCCATTTTAACTATACTTGTGTCTGTATCACCATAGAATCCATTGCAAACAACAGATGTTGATCCTTCTCTTGCAGGAATCCAATAGTAGAGTGTATCACCACCTTCAGGAAGAAGCGAAGCGGTAAATAATATTTCTTCTTCTATAGAATCAATGGTTAATCTGACTAACAACTCATCACCATTAACCAGGGATTTAGGAATACCGTTGTAAAGTTCCATGAAAATCCATTTGCCTGGAATTTCAGTAGAATAAAATATGCCATTGCTCAATCGAATGTAGCTAATAAATGAGGGTGTTGAAGAACCTGTAATATTAAATTCATTTATATTTTTAAATGTAAAATTATTTGCTGCAGCGTCGAATACTCTATTTCCTGTTGCTAAATTGTCGGAATCTCCAAATAGGTTACCTCCTGAGGCACTGATTACATTATTTGTAATCGTAATATTATCTCCGGCAGTAAACAAATCAGGATGAGCATCCGGATCATTTTTGTGAGCGTCTAATTCAGATTTTTCTGCTTTAGCATTCAGGGTGTTAGTTAAATTGATAATACTGTTTTGGGGAATTTTCTCATCCTTATGCCAGAAACTCTGCCAGGTGGCCCAAAATTGTTCCTGAGTGGGTTTTTTACCGGTTTTAAACCAGTCTAAAATTGAATTAATGTTTGTTGCCATATTATATTGAAGTTAATTGTTTGAAAAAAAAATTGAAATCTAATCTTTGTAAGTGCTAATTAGATATTGAATACCTTAGTAATTGGAGTAGTAAAAATACGCCCTGAAAAAGTAAAAAAAGAAAAATCAGATCTCTCTGTTCTGTAGTTTCAGTAGATGAGAATATGTTTTCAATCTATTGAAAAACAAGTGTTTGTTTTAGCGTAATTTCAAATTGGATAAAAGTTTTTTAGCTTTGAAATTCATAGAAACGAGTAGTTTTGCTGTAAGTATTTATGATTAAAAACATCCGGGATCATTCGGTAAACTTATGCTCTTCCGGGATCCGGAATGTCTTTATTTTAAAATAAAATGAGAGTTTATTTTTGAATGTTGGAGCGTTTTTTTATTTCTGTTTTCTGGTGTTTAATGTTTGTATTGCCATATTTTTTGCTTTTTATTTCACGAACTGATTAAATTTTTTTAGAATCGTTTGTTTGATTTTTTTCGTGTTTTTATAGTGTGTTTTGAGATTGTTTATGTTTTTTGAGGTATTGACCTGATTGATTTAACTCAAATCCTACACTATAGGTTGTAATTATATTTAATGAAGTTTTAATTCCGGAGGCGTATTAAAATTGATATTATAATATTGTTGTTGGGTTCATATCAATATTTTTACTTGATGATGTTCCAGTTTTTACTTAACAACGCTGTTTCTGCAGCTGTTCCTGTAATACTGTCAGAATTGCCTCCTGAACTAATGAATAGAAAGCCTGTACTTGGCAAATTATCGGTCCATGCTGATGAATTCCACTCTTTTGTCGTGATAAGATTATTAGCAAGGTCTAAACCTACTAAACTAGTTAAAGGAGAAACTGGATTGAATTTTGAAATTCCGGTATAATTCAAATATAAATATTGTAAATTACTTAATGAATAGGTTGGCTCGAATACATTTATTGGATTGCCATTTAGAGAAATTGTTTTAATGTTCCCTGATAAATCAATATCAAAATCTGTTAATCCATTATAATCTATTGCAAAAGCTTCTAATGATTCCGGTACTGTAAAGTCTATAGTTGTTATATGATTAAATCCTAAATACAGTTGTGTCAATACATTATTGTTATTTAAAGTATAGAAATGGGTTAAATTATTATAGTTCAGATTCAAAAGCTGAAGATTACTTAATGCGTATTCAGGCTTAAATGTTGATAATAGGTTATGAGATAAATTTAATTCTTTTAAACTGCTATAGGGCTGTGTAGGATTAAATTCTGTCAGATTATTATTGCTTAAATTTAAAAACATTGCGTGGCTCATATCGACACTCGGGTCAAATGATCCATCAAGTAAATTATTGGCAATATTTAAGTAAATTAACGAAATTGGAGATTTATCAGGATTGTAATTTGATATCCGGTTGTATTCTAAAGTAAGGTCTGTAAAACCTTCATGTAGCGGTATTGTGGTATTCCAGTTAGTTAATAAATTGTTTCTAATTACTAATGAGTTTAAAGTGGTTGGTAAAGGTGTCGGGGGATCATATGTTTCTATATTATTAAATCCTAATAATAAGGCCATCAAACCTTTTAGTACGATTGATGAATCAAAGTAAAATTCTGTTAATTGATTCTCTTGTAAATTTAGTAGTATAGTTCCGTTAAAGCCTTCGATGAAATTAGCAAAAATAATCCCCATACCATTTAATGATATAACAGGTGTAGCAAAACTGTTTCCAATAAAACTCGCTTTATTTCCTTCTATCAGGACAGAATTAAAGGGCATACTATTGACGGATGTAAAATAAGTATTCCAGTCTTTAATATTGTTTTTGTCTAATATCCCGGCGTTTGAGCAAGTTGTTTCTATGTTTGCAAAAGTTAAACTTAATCTTGACTGGGGAGCTTTAACGACACAAACGATCGCATTGTTTTTGTATGTAGGAAGATTATATAAATCTCCTTCAAGTAAACCTCCTGATAATGCTTCTGTATTATTGATATATTCACCTTTAATAACGCTATATTCTCTAATAACCGGATTTTGCGGATCTGTATTATCTACATTATTTCCTCTTACGGATTGAATGCCCGGAACATTTTTTTCTATAATGATATTCCCTGATCCCACAATAGATTCTCCGTTAATTGTTTTAAAATCGGATTTATCGGTCTTGGAATTCAGCGATTCATTTAAACCTTCAACTTCGTTAGTGTAAAGTTTTTCATTTTTATGTCGGAAACTATCCCAAGTATCCCAAAATTGAATTTGTGTTGGTTTTAATCCTGTTTTAAACCATTGTTTTATGGTATTTAATGTTTGTATGGCCATGTTTTATTAATGTGTAGTTATATTATTGATTAAAAACCTTTTGCATCAAATTGATCGTTTTAGTTTTCCATATATTCTCCTTTTGATCTGAACAAAAGACACACTCAGGACTATTAAAAAAATAGTCGTCCAATAATCTTGAGTGTGTCATTTTAATAAGGATGTAAAAGTTTATTTCTACATTGATTTTTTACTTTTCTTCTTCCGAAAATAAAGGAGTGATACCAGGTAATACTGCTGACAGAATTAAGCCGGCTAATTTGATCCTGTTGATTGTTACCAATGATAAGCCTGCATCTTGGAGCAGGTTAAAATAAGTGTCGATTAAGCCTGTTAAGACAATTAAGAGGCTGACGATTACTGCAATTTTTTGTTTGTTCATATAATTAAAATTTGAGATTATTACCAGGTAGTTAAGGCAGATCGGACCCATGTGTTAGAAGCAGTGCAGACATAAATATAATTAGCTGTATATCTTATTTCACCAATAGTTCCCGTTGCTGTAGCTGATGTTGGTGCGGTGTCTAAGGCCGTTTTATTTAATTGGCCGGTAAATTTCCAGTTAATTCCATCATTTTGAGCTTTTATATTTCCAACACCATTGCTGATTACAATGTTATTTTCTAATGCTGCATCTAATCCACTTACTTTTCCTAAAATAATATTGCCATTTCCAGTTGTAATTCCAGTAGTATTCCCATTATTGGGCGCCATAATCATGTTATTATTTCCCGTTGTAATCCCGCCACCGGCCTGAATAAAACCAGTTCCTGCGATTATTACATTTCCGTTACCGGTAGTAATCCCGCTTCCGGCTTGAAATCCTATAGAAACGTTATGTGTTCCGGTAGTCTGCTGACTCATTGCGAAATTACCAATCGCTATTCCGTGTCCGGTTGTATTTACTTGCATGGCGTTTGCGCCTATTGCAACACTTCTGTGACCGTATATATTTGACCCGTCAGTACCAACATTGTCCCTTAGGGCGTTAACTCCAATGGCTATATTCTGACTTCCAAACTGGTTCTTATTTAATGCTCCGGAACCTATAGCTGTATTGTATAACCCTGTAGTATTGTTAACTAATACACTGGAGCCTACCGCTGTATTGTATAGTCCTGTGGTGTTATTTTTTAGTGCAGCTACTCCTACCGCAGTATTGTAATTTCCGGTCGTATTACTAAATAATGATAAAGCTCCTACGCCAGTATTAGAGTTTCCTGTAATATTACTGACGCCTGAATCAGAACCAACCATTGTATTGTTGTTACCTGTTGTTAAATACTGTAAAGGCCCTTCGACATCTCCATCTCCATTACCAATAGCAACATTATATTTTCCTGTCGTAATAGCAGCTAAACCATTTCTTCCTATTACTAAATTATTCTCGTAATTAGCATTTCCTTTACCAATCCTGATTCCATTGATTGTTTTGTCAGTTCCTCCAAGTTCTTGTAATTCAGTATTGTTTACAATACCAGATACTGTGTCAGATACGGCAGTTGTACCGGGTAATTCTATATCTCCTTCTTCATTAGCATATACTCCATTAACAGAAATAGGTATAGTAGAAGTATGATATTTTTGAGGGAAGTTTAAGGTACCTATTCCACTATCAGAATTATATCGGTAGCCCAATCCATTAACATTTATTTCTAGTGATTTTAAAGTCGCTGAGCCTTCTGGTTCAGTATTGTAAAAATTAATTCTTTCTAAGTCTATTTGCATAGTTCTGGTATTAGATAAATTATCTATTCTCATACCACTCCAAGAATTTAATGAAAGTTGTCTTCCTGCCGGAACATTTGTCATATTTATCGCATCAGGCCCTATTCCTGTTCCGGTAGCACTGCCGTTATTTAAGTTTACAACACTTAATCCCTGATTATATAGTACATTATAGATATCTGGTGAAGAGTTTGATTTCATAAACAAGTATTTGTCAAATGCTTCATATCCAGTTTCTAAAACCTGATTGATATCTGGCGTTTTTACATCATTTAAAGTCGCTAAAGTTTTAGGTTCTCCATCTCCTATTGGAAGCTTAAAAGTCGTATTTGCTATCGTCGCTTCATTTGGTGTTATTGCACTTGTTATGATCTCTGTTCCGTCTTTTCTGCCTAAACTTAAATTTCCAGATAAATTGGTGTCACTATTAATAGAGTAGAGACCTGCTATATCGTTCCCGTCTTCTACATCCTGCACTCTAAAACCAGCCCCATCAAATAACTGTAGATCATAATGTGTAGTGTTACCATTATTTACTACGTCATTTAAGGTTGCTGATTTTCCATCATCGATAGTTATATTGCCATTTCCTACTATTGTTTCTCCATTAATGGTTTTAAAATCAGATTTGTCTGCTTTAGAATTGAGCAATTCCTCAATTCCTTCAACATCCTGTACAGGAACTTTTTCATATTTATGTCTGAAAGAATCCCAGGTGTCCCAAAATTGGGTCTGTGTTGGTTTTAAACTAGTTTTAAACCATTGTTTTATGGTGTCTAATGTTTGTATGGCCATATTTTTCTGTTTTTAATTAATTATTGATTTTCTAATTAGAGTTTTTTTAATGTTTGATTTTGAAAAAAGTAAAAAATTACCCTTATCGGGAATTTTAGGCATTTTCTCCATGCCTTTTGATAATAGATAATCCATAATGGTTATTGTTTTTGATATGATTACAATAGAATGCGGAGTTTTTTTTCTGAAAACAACAGAAGACAGTGATCCATTATATTGCGTAAAAAGACATCGCAATTATTTAATTTTTGAGGGTGTAAAAGTAAGACAGAAGAATAGAAAAAGAAGTAAAAAAAGTGCTCTCTATTCAGTAGTTTCAGTAGAAAGGTAATTTGCTGAAACTACTGAATACAAGTGATTTAAAATTTAGAAATGGCAAACTTTGATATTACTTTTACATCCAGAAAAACACCCTAGCGATGAGTAAAAATGTAATTCATAATTTCAATCTTTCAATACAAAATAGTACTGATGTTAAAAGCTCAGAAGATCTAACTAATGTTATGATAAAAGAGTTGGCTAAAGTTTCAAAAGAAATGAACCAACAAAAAGATATAGTACAAATATGGCAGGAACAACAAAATGGTATAATGTCGAAAAAATCCCACAGTTTAACCGAAGGAGGCACCACCGATGCCAAAGCTGAAACAAAAACAGCAATATCGGCAGGTAATACTCCTTCGTCTTCAGGGGAAATAGGCCCGAATGTTTTAACAGGTTTAACAACGTCAACTTCAGGCGCTCTAATCGGAGGAGGCGTTCCTGATATCAACGGCAAAGCAACAATGAGTTCTGCCACATCAGCCAACATTACTTCTCCGGTTTTTGGAGTGGAAAATAACACTCTAAACTTTAGTACCGGACTTACGACACAGACTTATGCTACTGTAACCTCTCAGGAAAGCTTAAAAGTGCCACAAAATCTTCAAACAAATAGTGGTGAACCAACTGTAGAAGTCATTAAAGCCGAAATCAAAAAGAAATTAGAAGCTGCAATTGCAGCAAAAGATACTATTGCAATCGGGTATTGGACAAATCTTGCTAAGGCTTTTGATGAAGGGACTACAGCCAAAGATTTTGATGGAAAACCAGATCATATTTTATTTACCCAAATGTATGCGATACTGAATCAGTCAAATGCAGTGGCGACAGAAACCCAAAACTTTAATTGGGATATCATTCGTGAAAAAATGATTGCATCAATTGATACTAATATACTGAATGGTACTATTTCGCCAGGAAGTAAAGAACGCTGGAAAGCAATTAAAAAACAATTAGGCGACGATAAAACCAATATTGCCAATCTTTTCGAGCAATACGATGAACTATTTTTGTTGTTGAAGGAAGTCGAAGGATTAGATGTTTTGCCAAACAACATCACGATAACAGCCAAAACCAAAATATACCCTAATTTAAGTGCGGACAAGTTATATGCTGCCATCGGAAAAGAGCATGTTTATATATTTCTTAAAGAAGTAAATGATCTGGACGTCCGCGGAAGCGTCGTAAACAAAGGAGCTGTAAAAATTAAGAATACCAATGCCAATTCATTTATTGTGGGGGAAAGTCTCGAATTTTTCCTTGATGAGACCTTTATAAAACAAAACCTGTATGAAAAAGAAAATATCAATTGGATGGTTTATAAAGGTAAAGAAAAACAAGGAACAATATTTAAGGATAAAGGAACTTCGTTTATTTATAATTTTGATACTGCGGGAACTTACAAAGTAGAAGCCTATGGAAATAGTTTTGGCGCAAATAGTAAAAGTGCAAAAGAATCTGCTTTTATAGAGTTAAAAATAGTGGCTCAGGAAATTATAATTACAGCTCCGGGTAATCTCACAAACGGAATTACAAGAGTTTGTACAAAAGAACAATTATTTAACGTCAGTCTGAAAAATCCTAAAGTAAAAACATTAAACTCATTAAAGCTTTATTATCAGGTCGAAATTACAACTGCCAATAAAGTAACCAAAATTGCAGAAGAACAGGAATTAGACCCAAAAGGTATTATTAAACTGGCTATGCCTGAATTAGGTGAATATAAAATTAAAGTAACTGGTAAAGATCAATATGCATTAACTCAGGAAGCTAAAATTTCAGTAATTCAAAATGAAGTTGTCAGTATTGGCCCAATCAAAGAAGATTCAGGCAAAAGCATATTTATATTGGGTAATCCGGGCAGAACTTTAACTTTAGAAGCTAAAACCTTTAAAATAAACCCTCCTACAGACAAAGAAAAAGAAAGTGTAAAATGGATCATTTACGATTCCAATAATAAACCATATCTGCCACCAGGCGATCTTTTGCTTACCAAAAATAAGGATCCTGAAAAAACGTACCTTATTGAATGGAGCTCTTATGTGATGTCTATTCCTCAAAAAGAGGGAAATTATACAATAGAAGCTTACAGTGAGGTTAAAAAAGGCAGTAAAGCGGAATGTGTTTTTAAAATAGAAGTACAGCGCCCACAGGTTAAGGAGGCTTATTGGGCCTGGAGTGGCGGAAGTAAAAAAGAATCATCCGGTTTTTCAGGTGAAAGCAACTGGATAAAAGCCAATATTCCTTATTACAATAATCAGACTGCCAGAATATATTTCTATTTGGATGGTGCAAAAACAAATAGTTTTTGCGATGTAAAAACTAATAAAAAGGGAGAGATTTTTCAAAAAATAATATTTGATTCTGCCTTTAAGAAAAGGATCGGGTTCCCGAAAACAAAAAACGCCAAAATTGGATTTACGATAGAAGGAATTCAAAATGGGAAGCCATATCAATTTAAAACACCAGCTTATAAAGATTCTGATACAGTGATGTCTGTGACGGCAGATCCAAAAATTCTGGATGCTTACTTCATGTTTGAGGGCAATAGAGTAACGCAACAAGATGAAATTCCTTTTAGCAATAAAGCTACAACTATAACGATAGTAGCCAAAACGCAAAATATGATAGGAAAAGAGATTGTGTTAATAGCCCATAAACAGGGAGAAAAACCATCTTTCAGACACGAGTCAAAAGTAAATTCAGAAGGTGTGGCAACGATAAGTTTTATTTTAAAAAACCTAAATGAAGAGTTGAAAAAGGGAACAAAAATAAAATATTATGTGGGTGTTGAAGGCTATTCGACAAAACATTTGACAAATAAAGCACTAACTATGGTTATGGATAGTGGGAAAACAACCGAAAATACAGGTGGAACTAATTTCGAACTAACCTGGGGAGCCAGGGTAAATAAAGAGTTCAGAGATAAAGTAATAGAAATTTGTTCAGACCTTTGGCCTCAAAACACATTAGAAATGGCCAATGGACTTATGGCAGTGATGTACAGGGAAACGAATAAAACATTTGCAGCAAATCAAATGGCAGGATACAAATCACTTATTCCAAGAAACCAAATGACTAAAGAATCTTTTGAAAATATTAATAAAAAAACTGGAAAAATGAGTTCCAGAGCAGTCGGATTAATACAATTTACACAGGCAGCATTAGTAAGCATGAAAGAATTCGAAAATGGAAAAGGCTTTGATAAACTACATGAGTTAAAGCTGGAATATGCAAAAATGACTGAAGTAAAACAGCTTGAAAAGGTTAGAAAATATTTTAAAAGTGTTGTTCGCTTACCTAAAGTACCAGAGGATATTTATGTAGCGGTATTTTCACCGGGTTTTGTGGGCAGCGAAAATACAGATACTTTGTATAAAAAGGGAACTGATAGCTATGCAGCAAATCCTGGTTTGGATAAAAATAATGATGGTATTCAGAAAAGTGAACTCTTGGTAAAATATCGAGAGAGTTTAAAAGAGGGCAATGAAAAGGTCAATATTGCAAGTGTCACTATTGCAAGTACTACTATTCCAAGTGTAAATGTTAAGAAAAAGGAAGAGATAATTGCGAATAGTGAATTGGAGAAAGTGAAATTACATTTTGAAGGGAAAACAGCAGTGGAGAATTCATTGTCTGCCAAAACAAAAAATATTTTAAAAGAAGTTGGTATAAAATCTAAGAATTACAATATTCACATTACTAGTACCGCTAGAGGTACATATGATCAGGCAAGAATCATGTATCAAAATTGTGCAAAACCTGGAGGAATTGAAAGACAGAAGGGGATTTACGCAATTCCGGGACAGAAAGTGGTAGATGTTTATGCTAAAAGGGTAAAATCCGGAGACAGCAAAGAAGCGATTATTACGGCCATGGAAAATAAAATTAAAGATTTAGGTCCATCTACTGTATCGAAGCATATTGCTGATTTTAAAGTAATGAATACACTGGACATTGATTATGGTAAACTATCTAATAAAAATGATTTCCTTGATGAAATAAACAAAAGAAAAGAATTAGACAAAGTACTTATAGAGAATAATTGTTATCATATTCAAATAAAACAATAAGTTCAGGTAATAAAGGAAAATATACTCTTCGCTTTTAGATGTTTTTTATCAAAAAACGGAGTATATTTTTCTCTTAAATGATCCTGCAATTTAAAATTTCTTTAATGTTCTGACAGATGATTGCTACAAGGCTGATTAGATGGTACAGCTGCTTTTTTGTTTTTAAAGGATCTTTAAGAAATTAGTGAGATCGCTTCAATTGACTGGCATAAAATAGAGACTGCTTTTTCTATTTCTTCTTTTTCTAAATGTCCAAATCCTAATCTTGTCGCCGTGAGATCTTTTGTTTGGTATAAAATAGTTTTAGGGAGGAATAATCCGTTTGCATTACATTCTTTTTGTAATGTGATCAGATTGAATTTATCAAGCCATTCAATCCAGACAGCCAGTCCTCTTGCAGGGATTTTAAATTTAATTTTGCCGCTTAATTTTTCGTTTAGCAGCGAAACAAAATAATCCCTGCGTTCGCGATAGATTTTTTTGTTTTTCTTTATGAGACGATGCACCTCGCCTTCTGTAATGCATTCCGTTAAGACCTGTTCTTTAATAACGTCGATTCCGGGTTCTAAAATATTTTGATATTTCTCTAACTCTTCAATAAATTCCGGTGGCGCCGTAATAAAGCCATAGCTAAATCCCGACGGAAGCAATCGTCCAAAAGAGCCTATGTAGATTACTTTTTGATTGGAATCGAAAGCAGCCAAAGGCAAAATAGGGTTATTATCGTAATGAAAATCAAAATCGTAATCATCTTCTAAAATGATAAACCCGTATTGATTTGCCAGTTCCAGCAATTCTATTCTTCTTTTGGCGCTTAAGGAAATTGTGGTAGGATAATGATAGTTCGAGGTAAGATACAGCATCCTGATTTTCGATTGTTCACAAATTTCTTTGAGGCGATTCGTGTCAATTCCGTCCTGATCAACGGGTATTGTTATAATCTTTGCTCCGGTATTTGTTAACGTCATGTTAGAAATATAATAACCCGGAGAAGCGACCACAACTTTATCGCCAGCAGAAATGAGTGCCTTTGTAACCAGGTACAAACTTATTTCATGACTGTTGGTCGTCAGTAAGCTGGATGTAGAAATACGCAAACCGCGGGTAAGGTTTAAATAGTTTGAAAAATGCGTTTTAAAATTTAAATGAGATTGTATCTGGATTTGTTCGTATGCTTTTGAGGTTTTCTGCCTTTTTAATTTTGAAACATAAAGACGGGCTAAAACTTCATTTTGTACCAGTCTTACATCAGGCATGCCATCATTAAATTGACAGCTGAGATCGCTTGTTTCTTTTGGGTTTTCAAGAATTGCTGAACGCCTAAAAGTAAAGCCTGTATTCCCTTTAGATACGTTTTGATTTTTAAAGGCAATAAATTCTGATTGATTTTTTTGTTTGTGTTGCGATAGAATAAAAGTTCCTTTGTTAGGAAGTGTTTCAATCCATCCCTGCGATTCTAAGTCCTGAAAAGCTTTGATAAGCGTATTTCTGTTAACCACAAGCAGTTTGCACAATATACGTGTACCCGGAAGTTTTGTACCTTCAGGCAGAAAGCCTGTTTGTATCGCTTTAATAAATTCAAAAACGATCTGCAGGTATAGGGCTGTGTTTTCTTCGGGCTTAAGATGAATAAAACTTTTAAAAGGAATTTGAACCGGACCACTCATAATTACAAAACTGGTATACTTTATTAGTACGGAAAGGTACTACTTTTGCAAAAAAATTAAACCGAAATGAAAAAAAACTACTTTATTATCTTAACATTAATTTTTGCCAATATGTATTCTCAGACAAAAAAGGATACTATTATAGAAATTGATGAGGTAATAATTCATGAAAACCGCTTAAGCACGCCAATTTCGAAACAAAACAGAAATGTATATGTTATTAATAGCGAAACTATTAAAAAATTACCAGGCCGGACGATTCAGGAAGTACTACAATATGCCAACGGAGTTGATATCAGACAAAGAGGACCATTTGGAGGCCAGGCCGATATAAGTATTGATGGCGGAAGTTTTGAGCAAACCGTTGTTTTACTAAACGGAGCGAAAATAATCGATTCACAAACTGCTCATAATATGCTCAATTTGCCTCTTCCGGTGGAAGTTATTGAAAGAATCGAAATTTTGCGTGGACCGGCTGCCAGAATATTTGGAATTAACAGTTTAACAGGGGCCATCAACATTATTACTAAAAAACCAACGAAATCTGGATTTTTAGTGAGTTCTTATGCAGGGTCTAATTTTGAAAAAGACACTCAGTATACAGGTGATACATTTTATGGAGGAGGTATTCAGGCAGGAGCTGTTTTGGGTAAAGAAAAACAGCAGCATTCTATTTTTGCATCACATGATAAAAGTAATGGATATCGCTATAATACAGGATTTGAAAACAATAAAATATTGTACCAGGGAAATGTTCAGATAAATGACTTTAATGAAATTTTGGGATCATTTGGTTATGTAAATAACGGTTTTGGAGCAAACGGATTTTATGCTGCGCCCGGCGATAGAAATTCAACAGAAGTAGTGCAAACTACATTTGCGACCATTCAGTCTAAACATGCTATTACGGATAAATGGAAAATAATGCCAAGAGTGAGTTACAGATATAATTATGATGACTACCGATATTTGGGTAACAATAACCTAAACACGGGAAGAAGCCAGCATTACACCAATTCTATTGCAGCAGAACTGAATTCTTCTATTAAAACAGAAAAAGGAGAGATAGGTTTTGGAGCTGAATTCAGAAATGAAAATATTAATTCCTCAAATATTGGCGAGCATGATCGTGAAAATGTTGGTATTTATGCCGAATACAGAACATACCTGTTTGAAAAACTAAATGTGAATTTAGGAACTTATTTAAACTATAATTCAGACTATAAATGGCAGATTTATCCGGGTATCGATGCAAGTTACGAATTAACAAACGAACTGAAAGTAATAGGAAATATAGGTACTAGTCAAAGGATTCCTTCTTTTACAGATTTGTACCTGAATCAGCGTCCGGGAAATATCGGAAATCCTGATCTTGAATCTGAAAATGCTTTACAAAGTGAGTTAGGGTTTAAATTCAACCGAAAAGCGTTGAACCTAAATGTAAATTATTTTTACAGAGAAATAAGCCATTACATTGACTGGACAAGAATGGTTACGACCATGCCCTGGCAAAGTCAAAATTATGGAGACTTAATTACAAATGGGATCAATATGCGGGGGAACTACAAAATTGATTTATCTAAAGCATCTAAATTAAATTTTAACCTTGGTTATTCTTATTTAGATTCTAAATTTAAAGATACACGTCCGGAACCTTTTTCAAAATATCTAATTTCATCTTTAAAACACCAGATCACCAATACCATCGATTTTCAACATGAAAATTTTACGGTTTTAGTGGCTACCCGTTTTAACGAAAGAGTCACCGGAGCGTCTTATTGGATTAATGATTTTAGAGTCAGTCAGTCGATTAAAAAGTTTACTGTTTTTATAGATGCACAAAATATATTCAATACCACTTATTACGAAGTTGGCGCGTTCCCTTTGCCAGGAAGATGGTTTAGTGCGGGATTGAAATTTGTTAGTTTTTAAAAGAAAAGAAATCATAAACTTTAGTAAGCCTGTAAACTTAATGTTTACAGGCTTTTTTTAATTGATCATAATCTCAGAAGTAGTAAAAATCAACCGCTGTTTTTTCTTTTTCTGTACTATAATTCTTGCGTATTATCTATAAATTTGATATTCATTTTTAGATTTTAAACTATGTTAGTACGATTATTATCCCTGCTCTTTTTTATTCAGTCTATTAGTATTCATTCACAGTCTTCAACAAAAGAGCTGATTGATAGTTTAAACAGTATTAACAATCATCAGGAAAAATCAGAACTCTCCCGTAAAATAGCATTGAGATTGCAAAAATCAGATTGGGACAGAGCGATAAAATATATAGAATTAGCTGAATCTGAAGCAAAAAAAATAGAGGAATCAGAACTTACTTTGGCTAATGTTTACAGTACTGCAGGCAAAATGTATGCTTCAAAAGATGTTTTAGATATTGCGTTACAATATTATCTGAAAGCGTATGATATTTATAAAAATAGCGGCAATCTTGAGGAAGTAGCCAAATTAGAAAACAATCTTGCGATTATTTATGCAGTAGGAAACAATAAAGAAAAAGCACTAAAATATTTTTTAAATGTATATCGCTATCAAAAATCTAAGAATGATTCTGTTAAGCGTATAAAAATTTTAAATAATATTGGCACGTTATATCTAAATAAAAATTTAGATTCTTCCTTGCACTACTATCATCAGGCTTATTCTATAAATAAACTCATAAAAGACAATTCTTTAGAGGTTAATGTCTGTACTAATTTAGCAAGGGCTTATGCTTTAAAAAAAGACAAAAAAAAGGCTGATTATTATTTTGACAAAGCTTTTTCTTTATTAAATAATGACGTTGATAATATAGGACAGGCTTTTGTCTATGAATCTTTTTCAGAGTACAAGCTAAAAGACAAAAAATATGATGAGGTAATTGTAAACGCAAAAAAGGCATTAGAATTACGCAAAGAAAATGTATACAGTTATTCCGGTTTAAACCTGAACAAAATACTTTATCAGGTATATATAAATAAAGAAGATTATAAGAATGCAGTTTATTATTTTAAGCGCTATAATGCAATAAACGATAGTATACATGTCGAAGAAAAAGCAGTGAACATAGAAAGAATAAAGCTGGAACAGGATTACAAAGTGCGTACTCAAATAAAAACGCTTATAGAACAAAAAAAGCTGTTTAAGTATTCTGTAGTAGGTCTGGTGTTAGTTATCGGGATATTAATTTTAATTATTTTATTGATAAAATACAGAAACAAGAATATTAAAAATCAGCTTGAACAAGAAAAATTAAAATCGAATATGCAGGCTTTAAACGAAAGTCTTGAAGCTAAAAAAAAGGTTCTGATAGGAAAAGCAATGGCAGAAATACATCGTACTGATAGTATTAATGAAATCCTGACTGATCTTAAACAAATTAAGCTCAAAACCATTAATAAAGAAATGCAGCAAGCTATTGATATCGTTTTAAAGCGCCTGGAAAAGAATCTGAATACAGATATCTGGAAAGAATTTGAAATCAGTTTTGAGCAGGTGCATAAATCTTTCTTTGATAAATTAACAATAGATTATCCATCTCTTACCCCAAAGGATCGCAGACTATGTGCTCTTTTGTATCTGGACTTAAGTACAAAAGAAATTTCTCAAATTACAGGTCAATCTTTTAAATCTATCGAAAATGCCCGGACAAGACTTCGGAAAAAGTTTGATTTAACCAATGAAAAAGTTAATCTCTCTACTTACCTGAATACATTTTAACTGGATTAAATACAGACTGGAATAATCCGGAATTAAAATTAACTTACTGATTTAGTTTGTATTATGTTGTTTTGAGTGTTTTTCAGGTAACCCTTTTTCACCTGAGAGTGTTTTTGCAATAGTCCTTTTTTTTCAAAAAACAGACGTCCATTCTACATTTACCCAATCGATGTAAATAAGCTGGAATGAATGCAAAGAAAAAAAAGGAACCGGCTAAAAGTTTAGAACAGCTTTTAGAAGAAACAAAAACAAAAAAAGAAACCCTCTTAAAAATTCTGCAAAAAATAACAAAAGAAAATCCTAAAGGTCAACCTCCAAATTGATATTTAGAAACTGCTTTTATGGCTTTGCTATGAGCCATGAAAGCGTAATGATTATGAACCAAACTAAACTGTATTATTAATTTTAAATTTAAAAGAATGAACCAAATTTACTTCAAAAGCAAGTATTTGCTGGTTTTGTTAAGTCTCTTTGCCTGTTCCGCAGGAATCGCTCAGTCGCCTTCTCAAAAACCGCAAAATGGCAATGTAAAAACGGCCATAGGACCGCCGGCAGCAAGCCAAAAAAAGGATCAGGTCTCTAATAAAAACATTGATCCAAATTCTAATCAGGATAAGGATGCCAATAATCTCTTTAGTCAGAACGAAGAAAAGATAAAAGGCAAAGAACTTTCTCAGGAAGAAAGCGAGGCAGTAAAAAAACAACTTCAGGAAAGCCAAAAAATAGTAGGACAAAATCCAACAAATACCTCCGGGAAAACAAATCCGCAGGATTCCGTGAGTACAAAGGTCAGATCTTTTGCAAAGTCTTCAAATTTAACGGCGAAAAATATATTTGAAGTTAAAAAGGGAGATTTTGATTTGTCTGCGTCCGATAAAATGCAGTTAAAATCAATTTCTGATAATCATGGCAGAACATTGGCTACTTATCAGCAAATGCATAACTCGGTTCCCGTTGAAGGCGCCATTTATAAGGTGAGAGAAAATAAAACTAAGATTGATGCATTTGGATCTACCGCTAAGAAATTGTCAGTAAGCAGTACTTATAAAATAAATGCTGCAACAGCTTTAGAGAGTGTGCTTAAAAGGGTAAATGCGAAGCAATATATCTGGGAAAATAAAAAATTAGGCTCTTTATTAGACAAAAATATCAGTACAAAACCGCAAGGTGAATTGGTTTATGTGGGGCCTAATTTTTCTTCTGAATTAAAAGAGTATTATCTGGCCTGGAAATTTGATATTTATGCGACCAATCCGCAGTCAAGCCAAACCATTTATACAGATGCAAATACAGGAAAAATAATTCTTACTATTGACCTTAATCGGGATGCTGTCTTTACCGGGCAAAGTTTAGGTAAAGGCAAATCAAGATATTCCGGAGAAGTAGAATTTAATACCAGGCAATATGCCGACGGATACAGATTGGAGGGGCTGCAGGGTAAATACAATGTACCGATGTATACCTGGAATATGAATCATGCCGATAATGCTTCAGATGAAGTGATCACAGAATTTATTGATCAGGATAATATCTGGAATGAGCTCCATAATAAAGATCATGATGAGGTGGCTATGGATATTCATTGGGGTATGCAAAAAACCATAGAATATTATGGTGAAAGGTTTAATCGAAATAGTATCGATGATAAAGGAATGGCCATTATTGGTCTGGCACATTTAGGAACTAACGTCGAAAATGCTTCATGGACTGGCGGATGGGCACAATTTGGAGATGGTTTTGATAGTCCTTATGTTGGTTTGGGAATTACAGCGCATGAACTAACTCATGGCGTAACACGTTTCACGGCCGGTTTAATCTACCAGGGTGAATCAGGTGCGATGAATGAATCTTTCAGTGATATCTTTGGCGTAGCCGTTGAATTTTATGTTGGAAAAGATAAAAAAGAAGATATTTGGATGCTGGGTAATGAATTGTACACCCATGGCAGCATGAGAAATATGTCTAATCCGAAAGCTCAGGGACAACCCGACACCTACGGAGGAGTAAACTGGGTAAGTCCATTGGCCATTACTTACGATAATGGAGGTGTACATATTAATAGCGGCATTACAAATTATTGGTTTTATCTTTTAAGCGAAGGGGGTCAGGGTGTAAATGACCTTAAGAACAGTTACGATGTTAAAGCTATTGGTCTTGCTAAGGCAGAGAAAATTGCTTATATCACGCTTACAGAATATTTATCTCCTTCTTCAAACTTTAGCGATATGCGCCAGGCAAGTTTAATGGTTGTCGAAGATCTGTACGGATTAGCTTCTGAAGAATACAAACAAGTTTCCAATGCCTGGTATGCTATTGGTATTGGAGCTGCTTATGCAGATCAACAAATAGCCATTGTTTCCGTTGAAAAACCATCTGTAACATGTGGTCCTTTAAAAGGAGATGAACCTTTTTATGTGAAAATTAAAAACACAGGATCTTCTGTTATTAAAGCAAATGAAACCTTAAATTATAAATTAAGGTTAATGATACCTGGATTTGGTGGTAAGTTTACTACTATTTACGATAACACGGGTAGTATTAGTTTTGCTAAAGATCTGGCGTTAGGCGAAGAAACTACTATCAGGATTCAGGAGAAACTTCCTTATGAAATAAGTGCAACCCTTGTAAACTATTTAGAAGTTAAATTTGATTTCAAACCTGTTGAAGCGTTTGGTCCAAAAGACGGAGTTTCCTTCGTTTCGGATTTAGTGGTTCCTCCGGGGCAAAAAGATTTTGACTTAAAACTGGTAGGATTAAATCTTCCGGCATATTCAGGCGCAGCCTTGTTGGGTAGTCATCCATTAGCGGTTACGATCTACAATTTAGGCTGTCAGGATATCCCGGCGGGATCTCAGTTAAAAATAGGATATACAAATACGCTTCCGGGAAATCAAACCGTATGGAAAGAAACTACACTAGATACTGCCTTTAAAGGGAACTCAGAAATAACAATTCCTTTTGATGATACGATCGATTTATCTATGGCTGGTCTGCATACATACGAAGCTTTTGTAACCTACAGCCAGGATCCGGTAGCAGCTAATAACAGTACTATAAATGCTGTTTATAACGGTGTTGTAAATCAGTTTCCATACAGTCAGAATTTTGAAAGAACACCTGGAGGCTGGTTTTCAGAATCATTGGTTAGCAATCAAAAATTTACATGGCAGCCTGCTGCTTATTCATTTAGAGACACGAATTCGAAATATTTGTGGGGCTCTGTAAAACTTGGCACTTCTGAAGTATTGCCGCTTAATGCTGATTTTACATTACAATCGCCAATATTTGATTTTACCAATATCACCTCTCCGTATGTTGAGTTTGATATGATGTATTTATTTTACAAAGGATATCACGGTTTGATTGTTGAATACTCTGAAGACAGTAAAAACTGGAAAAAAGTTAGTGGTATCAATTATCCTGATACTGTGCATTACAATGATTTAGTTTCGGGGCCATGGTTTAGCGGAATTAACACTGATTTGAAAAAACAGCCATACGGAATGCATCTCAATGAACTGGCAGGTAAAAAAGGCGCTATTCGTTTTCGTATAATTACAGATAATAATAGCAGTAGGTATTTAGGAGCCTTTATAGACAATATCAGTGTAAGTAATGCGCCTTATGATCTGGAAGTTGCAGATGTAAAATTAGATGCCGGAACTTGTACTATTAACAATAATAATGTAACGATAAAGGCGCAGATCATTAACAATTTCTCAACAACTAATGAACAGGTCAATATTTCAGTCAAAATTCTTGACAGTCAACAAAAAGAAGTTTTCTCAAAAACTGAGAAAGCGGGATTAGTATTTACTAAATACAGAGATACCATAGCGTATTCTATTCCAAATATTAATTTAGCAAGCATTGGTGCAAATACAATTGTAGTTTCTGTTTTTCCTGAGGATGTAACTCAGGACGTTAAACCACAAAATAATTCCTTCACATTAGGTTACGACAGCTGGAATAATGAAGATATGAAAGTAGCTGTACTTCCGTATACCATGGATTTTGAAGATGCGACCAAATATAAAGGATGGAGAACATCTGAAAACAAAGATGCTGCAGGCTGGCAACATGGCGTAGACACTAATCTGCGTTCTCCAGGATGGCTTGTAACAGAGCACTCACATTTTATGGCGAGTAACGATGATAAATGTAAATGTGACTCATCAAACGATATGTTAATCTCTCCTGTATTTGATTTGAGCAATTATAAAGAAGCACATTTATCATTTGATGGTTTTGGAGACGGGAAAAAACTTTCAGACGGATATGTAAAAGTAAGTACAGATGGAGGTATAACCTGGGAGACGGTATTTAAAATACCTTATATCAGTAACTGGTTCGAATATCATGTGAATTTGAGCCCTTATGCAGGTAAACCTTGTGTTCTTGTAGCATTTCAGCAGGATGATAACGGCTTATTTGCCAGTGGTTTCGCAGTTGATAATATTAAAATCAAAGATAAAGCAGATTATGTGCAGCTGTCGCATCTAAGTGTAGCAGAAAATGTTTATGAAGATGCACCTTCACATCAATTTTTTATAAGCGCAAAGAATCTATATTATAATACAGTTACTAAAGCAGCGATCGAATATCAAATCAGCCAAAATGGCAAAGCGGTGACCGAACCCATTGTGTTGGAAAGAAATAATCAGATTCTCCAGTATCAAACTATTGTTTATACAATAGATGGTATTCCGCAATTGCCGGCAGGAAATTATGATATTACTGTAAAAATAATGACAAACGGACAGCCAAAATCTGAGGCAGAAAGCCTTACAGGAACGTTTCAGGTTATGGCGAAGGCACCACAATTAGATCTGGAGACTTTTTCTGCTATTCCTGAAGGTGTGCTATTTGGATCAAAAGGGTTTGTTTCGAGCCAAAGTGACAGAACAATTCCATGGACTGCAGTAGTTAAACCTGATAATAAATATTTAGGTATTCCTGTTAAAGATCATACAGGAGATGCTGCCGCTACCATGCTTTACCATCCGCTCGAAAAAGGTGCTAACTATGGAGAATTAGTCACTTCAATGTACAGATTACCTGAAAACGCAACTGCCATGGAATTTTATTATGCAATCGACAGCAACAGCGAAAACACTTTTATTCTAGATGTTAAAACCATAGGAAGTGAATGGAATGAAGTATACAGAACTACTAAACAAGGAATTTATGCAGACAAAGAATGGCAAAAAGGGGGCATTAATTTAGATAAATATAAAGGAAAATCTATCCTGCTTCGATTTAGGCATTCCCTGACAGCAGGTTATTCTTATATGGTGTTTGATGATTTAAAAGTAATTACAGATCCTATTCTGGATGTAGCAATACAGCTGCTTTCGCCAAAAGATGTCTGTGGAGGATCTGAAGTTAAAGTTAAATTGACTAATGAAGGAGAAATTGCAATTTCCGCAAACGCAATTCAATTGAATTTAGAATATATCAACACCAATGAAACTATTTCAGAATCTATTGACTCAGGAATTCCTGTTGGTGAAAGCATAGAATATATTCTGAAAAAACAACCTAAGCTTGATCAAAGTGGTGATTCTCATGTTTTTAATATTGTTGCAAAATTAGAGAATGATGCTATTCAGCAAAACAATGAAATAAAAAATTATATCTATCAGGGTGTACCGTCAGATTTTAAAATATTTGACCATCCGGCAGTTCATGGATACGCCGGTAAAACGCTCTATATTAATGCCCAAACTAATCTTAGTGCTAAAAAATTAAAGGCAGCTTCATACAAATGGAGTACAGGAGATACTACTAATGGTATTTCAATTAATAAAGAAGGAGATTATAGTGTAACAATAGTGATGAAAAATGGGTGCATACTGACAGAAACTATAACTGCAACATTTGACACTTTTGAATCTGAATTATCAAGCGGAGCTATTTGTGGTCCAGAGGTCACTTTATTTCCGGGAAATTACAAATCTTACGAGTGGTTCGACGGCTCAACAGCACCAGTTTATGTTACAACAGAGGACGGAGATTATTATGTAACCGTGTATAATGAGAATGGCATTGGTAAAATTTTAAATACTACCATCTCAATTCTTGAAAACAATATTGTACCACAAATTGAGCTTGTAGGCGATAAAAAATTAACGGCCTTAACTGAGGGAGTATCGTACCAATGGTTCTTAAATGACAAACCAATACCCAATGCTGTTGAAAAATCTGTAATTACAATTTGGGAAGGGAATTATAGCCTTCAGGTTACCAATAATAACGGATGTAATAGTATTTCGGCGCCATTTGATTCGAAAGGTATGCTGGTCGGAAAAATAACAAATCCTTTTAGAGCGTTCCCAAATCCGGCCGTTGATACAGTAAATATATTCCTGGCAGACAAAGTTGAAGGAGAAACGCAAATCAAAATTTATGGAATGGATGGTAAAGCAGTCCTGAGTAAAACGTATGCAAGTATGCCGTCAAATATAAATGTAAGCGGGTTAAGCCCCGGAGTATATATTTTGGAATGCAATGTGCAAGGCAAAAAATATACGACCAAAATGATTAAGAAGTAAAAAACAGAATCGGGTAGCTTTCCTTTTGAAAGTTACCCTTCTTAAAACACAAACGATATGAAAAAATACATGCTAATATTGTGCACACTATTTTTAGGTGTGACAGTTGTTGCTCAAAATCAACAGGTGAAAGTAGGAGTGAAGGCAGGTTTGAATTTGGCTAACCTTACTTTTGATCAAAGCGGATTGGGTTCGTCAGGTAAAACGGGATTCACGACAGGAGTGATGATCGAAATTCCTATGGCGAAAAATTTTTCGCTTCAACCCGAATTACTCTACAGTCAGCAAGGATCAAAAACTTCTTTTTATGATCAAGATGTAACAAATTCGAACTATAAAAGTACCATCGAATTGAACTATTTAAACATTCCGCTAATGCTAAAGTATTATATAGTTAAGGGATTCAGTGTGCAAGCCGGACCACAAATAGGAATACTTCTTAAGGCAAATAATAAATATGAGGACAACTTTTTAGGTTACGAAAATCATGAAACGTTTAATTTGAAGGATTATTCCACCGGTATTGATACTTCGGTGAATTTTGGATTAGGGTATCAGTTTAAAGATAAATTTTATACAGATGTAAGATATAATGTCTCTTATTCTAATGTTTTCAAAGATGGAGATGCCAATCATTTCATTGACGGAGACATGAAGAATAGAGTTTTTCAAGTTACGATTGGCTATTTTTTTTAATAGAGTTAGTATTATTTAAGCCTCTCTAAAAAGCCACTTTCATACAGAGTGGTTTTTTTATGTTTATTTTTTGCTGAAAATTTAATTTAGTAGTTGTATTTCTTAACTCAACTATATTAAAAGTTAGTTTCCTTTCAATAAATTGATACTTACCGTAGCAATATCAGCATCTGGAAATCGTCTGAAAATTGATGGATCCGGAAATAATCCCGCTTCTGCAGCAATACTATTGAAGACATCTATCTCAACAATATACTGATCAGAAAAACCATGAGTCGCATCATAAGCGGTTGCAGCAGTTTTTCCCAAGTTATGGGCTGTAAGTTTTGGATCTACAGTATGCAATTCAATCAACAGCAAACCAAACTTAGACACAAACGGTGACCATTTTAGTAAATGTTCTAATAGATTATCTTCTACCAGATTGTTGCTGATTCGTTTTCCCCGATAGGCAAATGCACCCGTAGATTTACTAATTCTATCTTTATTGATATGTTTTGGTTCTTCCCAAATTCTATTGTGATCCAAAAAGGTCCTGACGTTAAGTAAATCTTTCAGGTCAATATTATAATTTTCTTTCAGGTCGGCTGAAAGTACATCAGGGCGTCCAATATCTCCCCAGATTACCTTTGCCCAAATATCTGCCTTGATGAGGTTAGCTCTCGTTACTTTTAAAGCAGCTTGATTATAATCAGCCCCAACCAGAAACAAAGGATATTCATCGAGCATTTTTCCTCTTAAAGTTTGTCTGTCGATTACTTCAAAAATATGCTGCAGGAAAGCGCCATTCCCACAACCCATATCTAGTATTCCTTTGGGTTGTTCTTCAATTGGCAGGTTAAAAAGCCTGACGATAATTTCATCTACAATTTTAAAATAAGTATCATGTGCACCACCGCTTCCCCAGACATTCATCTCGCGATCAACATGAATTTCATTTTCACCATCGCTAATCATTCGTAAAATAACAGGATCACCAAAAATTAATTCTTCAATTTTGGCAAAGGTGGGTAAATAAGAAACTGTAACCCCATAAGCGCTGGCTCTTTTTGCATAAAATAAGCCTGTTTCAGTAAATTGATAATTGCCATTTTTCTTCAGAAACCATCCAAGGTACACAAAGAAATCTAATATTTTTGTAAACTGTTCAGGAGATTTATGAAACTCTTCGGGTTTGAAAGAAGTTTCCATAAAATATTTGTGAAACATCCCGTTCATTGCCAAATGCACGATCGTTGGTCCAATCAAATAACCCTCAATATGTTTTAAAATCTGATCTTGAATGCTATTATTCAGATGATCTTCTGACGGCTTGATTCCATAATTTTTTTTATATTTTTCAAAAATAAGATTGAGCTTTTCAAAAGGTGCATCCTCAAAAAGACGTGGATGAAACTGGGTAGAAAAATGAAGTAAATCAACGACATCTTTATAAAGATAAAACATAGAAAACGCTGTTTCTGTTCTCTCATTTACTGAAATCACAATTTTCTGTGTATCGTTATTGACTTCGTAATCCAGAAAACCCTGAGAGGCGAGGATCCTCAAGCCAACATTCAGATAACCTTCATTTGCTTTTAAAACAGTTGTAAGCTCTGCTAACTCAACTTGTTTTTTGCTTAGAATAAATTCTAAAACTCCATTATTCTTCAATGCGATTGCTACAGGAGCAACGGCTAATCCATCGAGATGTCTAAAAATAGAACTGCGGAGTTGAGATTTCTCAGTCATAAGAATTGATGATGGTTTATTCAAAAATAGTGATTTTTTAAACGAAGACGATATCAATTGTATTTTTATGTACTATAAATTTGCCCGCTGTTTTGAGTATCTTGTTTGTGCAAAAAGGGATTAATAAAAAAAGCCTGTAAACAATAAGTTTACAGGCTTTTTTGTGGACTGGGAGGGATCACAGTCGAACACCTTATACCCATTTTGACCTTTTTTGATGGCCTTAAAATTGTGTAAGAATAGCGACTTGCATTTAATACTTAAGTTCTTTGCTTAAGAAGTTCTATCAGGAATTCCTATAAATAGATTAAGAGTTACTTAGATAATACACGATTTATACTTAATGTCTTGCATCCAGAATCACCATCTGCAAAAAAGGAGTATCTGCAGATGGCGATCGGGATCATTGGTTTGAATTCTCTTTAACCTAGCAATTAAAAAAAAATGATTACTCTAAAACAAAATCGAGCCCACTATTCTCCGAACTTAAAATGTAAAATAAACTTTGACGATTACCTGTAATAAATTGCCTAACAAAACTGAATTGTTAAAGGTAATTGGCAACTAGCGCAACTCGTCTATCAACAAAAGGTTACCTAGGTTATCCTTGGCCGTTTTATCAGGATCGGTGCGCAAGTAAGTAATGTTGCCAATATTTACTGTACCTACGTCCGCACCGTTATTCCATTTTCCTGTATTATAATTATGGACGGCTGTTTTATACGTGTTTTTTTGACCCATACTGGTTATTACCTCGTTTTTACTCCTTATTACGCCTTTTGATAACCTACCAGATTCTGTTGGGGTGTGTACCAAAACATGGCTAATATGTGATGGATCTGAACTGTAGCGTACTGCTGTTATGTAAAATGTACTCATAAATATAGATTTTCCTGACCTCTTTCATTCAGCCCGATATTTTTTTTAACCGGTGGATTTGTTATTAAATTTGTCCATTGGAATTTCCAGTACGAATCATGAACTATTCGAAACCCTGAGAGAACACCAAGACTTGGTAGTTAAAAATCTTTGCATCTTGCTGAAAAATAGTCCTGCTCTTAAGAGGTTGGTTAGCCTCCGGGACAGTCTGGGTTTATTAACTGCTGATCCTTCTGCTTCATTACAAAGCATGTCCACCATTCTATTTGTTTTGATATTGCAAATATTTACAATCTGCATACCAAATGGTAAATACGAGCGTATGAGCGACTAAGCATGTCAATATGTCATTTGAGAAAAACTTAGACTGTCAAAATACGAAAGTTATCTACTAGAACATTGTCAATCAGACTATATATATAAACTTCGAAAAATTCTACTTTATGTAGGAGAGGTTACGCTATACATGAAAACAAAAGTCAAAATCATCCCCCAGATTTTTAAAAATTACATGCCATTGTCAATTTACCAACCATTCTTTAGGACTGTCCATCAGAGCTAGTTTCAATCATACCATTTTTCAAACAATTGTCCACATATACTTGGGGTATTTTTTCCTGTTCCAGTCTATTGTTTTTATTCAACGATTTTAAAAATTGGAAAAGGTCATTCTCGTCATTAGTTAGTAGGCTAAGGCTTTCAGATTTATTGCGTGAGCCATCTACCGCATAAGTATGGAAAAGGTCAAAAGTCTGCCTATCCATCATTACACTTATAGTATGCGGATAATAGCTCCGTAATTGATGCAGTATCTGAAAACCGTGCTCGTCGATATCGCCCCAATAAATGATTTTTTTGTTCAGAAGCCATGTTGCATTTTTCAGGTAGCTGATATTGAAACCACCTCCGCTCCAAATAGCTATTGTAGAGGCAACTAAGGGCAGGGTGAGGAAATTCATTTTATTCTCGGTGATCAGTATATTTTTTGCTGGCAATTCAAGTTTCTCAAAATCTGAAAGTGGAATGCTGATGTCAGCAAACCGATAATCATGTTGCTCTTTATTGTCTAAAAAACGTATTCTAATTGCTCCATAGAGCGGCAGGAAATGTACACAGACCAATGGCTAAAATTTAATAGTGTGGAATTGGTAGATACTTTTATTGATAGAGGTAAAAGTGCCAAGACTTTCGACAGACCTGACTTTATAAAGCTGCAAGAATTTATCTCAAAACATTATAAAGTAGTTGACTACCTATTGGTGGATCAATTGGACAGGTTCAGCCGGGATGCAGGAGAAGCAATGAGCATGGTTAAAATGCTTCAGCGGAAATACAGCATACAAGTAGTTAGCGTTACGGAGGGGATCACATTTGATTATGACACTCCTGGCAGTTTCTTCAGAGCTGGATTACAGTTATTACTTGCCGAAGAAGATAACATCAATAGAAGTATAAAAATAAAGGGAGGGCTTTATACTGCCAGAGCGAAGGAAGGACGCTATATAGCGACTACACCTCCATACGGATATATTAAACAGGGAGAAAGGAAAGAACGAAGGTTAATTATTGAAGAGACGGAAGCGAAGGTCATAAAGTTCATATATGATGCTTTTCTTCGCGATATGCCATTATATAAAATCAAAGAAAAAGCCTATGAATTAGGTTTTAAAACAAAGGGAAATATGGCTATTGAAAGGGTTCTTGAAAACCCTGTTTATGCCGGTATGTTAAAAGTCCAGGGCTATAAAGAATATCCGGGTGGTATTTTTCCTGCTATCCATGAGCCAATTATTGATATTACTACCTGGCAGATGGTACAGAATAAAATGAAGAAACCTGAAAAAATAAGGACGGTTATCGACGAAGAAATTCCTTTACGTGGCGTACTAAAATGTCATTGCGGTAACTTACTGACCGGTGCGCCTTCCAGAGGCAAATCAGGAAAGTACTTTTATTACTATAAGTGCAGGTCTTCAAAACACAACAATATCGGCGCAATCAAAGCCCACGATCAGTTCTTAGGGGCTTGTGAATTAATGAGCCTTCCAGAACAAAGGGTTCTGGAAATAAGAAAAGGTTCTAAAGCTGCTTTAGAGGCTGATATGAAATCCAACAAGCAGAAAGTCATAGAAAAGAAGCAGCTTTTAGAAGACACTCAGGAAAAGATGTTTTCAGTAGAGGAAAAATGGATTAAGAATGAGATTACAAGGGATACTTACGACAGATGGTACTCAACTTACAACAGTACGATTCTCACTCTTAAGGGAGCTATTGAACGTCTGGGACAAAATGAGGGTCGTGCATTCGATATTTTGGAAAAGAATCTGGAAATGCTTACAGATATCCGCTATGTGTATTCAAAAGCCGATATTATGCAGAAGAGAGAATTCGTAAACTTGGTGTTCGACAGCAATTTGTACTATCAGGAAGGTATCTATCGAACACCTACGATGATGAATATTTTCTCTCACAACTCATTGATAATGAATGAAAAAGGCTATCTGATTTATGAAAAAAAAGGGATGATTTTTCAATCATCCCTTCCAGTGGAGTCGCCGGGAATCGAACCCGGGTCCAAACAAGCAACTAAAGAGCTTTCTACACGTTTATTTCCTGATTGGATTTTCGATGTTAAGCTAGGTCAGGAACAACCACTCAACACTTATCTTCTTAATTTCGATCTCCACCCGAAGCTCATGGAAATCTAGGTTTATTTTTACGGTTCCCCTGTACTGACCGCCACAAACCAAGGCTTTCAAGGAGAATCCAGCTTCCCTATCTGATAGGGACGTGGCTTAATCTTACTATAATTCGGATTATGCAGCTAAAGCGTAGTTATTTTCGCCGTGTAAAATTGTAAGATCTTATATTTACGAGCAAGGTCTCAATGCTCGACGTGCTTACTTTTCAATTCGACTTGCTGTCAAAACCAGTCGACCCCAAAAATGAGTTTGCAAATTTATACTATTTGAAGTTAGTTTGGTAATAAATTTTACAGAAAAATAATATTATTCGTCTTCTTTAAAATTAAAAGGATAATCACCAAAAATTGGCGCCAGTTTACGAACAGCATACGTATTTCTTGTCATTTTATTAGACAATGCAATAATTGTAACATGCTCTTTCATAAGCGGAATATACGATGAGGTATTACCATGCCACCATCCATTGTGAAAGTAATAATTTTGGCCCGTTTCCCAATTGATCATTCGAATTCCTAAACCATAATTTTTAGTTCCCTTTCTTTCATTGCTGTAACCGGTATATACTTGTTTTAGCAATTCAGGTTTTAAAAAATCCGGTGAGTTTCTGGCCCTGTCAAATTTTAAGAGATCTCTTGCAGTCGAAAATATATTTTTATCTCCGTAAACATTATCCAGATAATCAAATCCAATTTCTACACCATTACCTTTATAAGAAGGGACAATCTTTTTTCTGTCTTTGTCATCATCAAAAACATAAGTATGTGTCATTCCCAAAGGTTTGAAAATCATTTCAGACATGGCTTCTTTATATTTTAGACCCGTAATTTTTTCAATAATAAGTGCCAGCATGGCATAATTAGTATTGCAATAACTAAAACGTGTCCCTGTTCTGGATTCCAAACCGATATCTTTTGTAGCCAGAATATCTAAAATATCTTTATTGGTAAGTTGGTTATGTCTGTCCCAAACTGATTTATCTCTGTCTGTAAAATAAGCATAATTACGCATCCCGCTTCGATGGCTTAAAAGCATTCTAATGGTGCACTCTTCGTAAGGGAAGGTTTTTAAAATTGTATTTACTTTTTGATCTAAATCAATTTTACCGGCATTCACCAGTTTTAGAATCGCAGTTGCGGTTAAAACTTTGCTGACTGAGGCAATTTGTACAGGGGTTTCAGCTGTTATTTTTGTTCCTTCGTTTTTATTGGCAAAACCGTTGTAGCGTTCAAAGATAATTTGACCATTTCGGGCTACTAAAAAACTTCCGTTCATGGTATTATTAGGCCAGTTTTTGGTGTAGAAGTGATTTATTCTTCCTGTTACTGAATTTATGTAAGCTTGTGTAAGTCTCTTCTCAGGTCCTAGCGGCTTCATCTTAGGTAAGGTATCTTCGACCGTTACTTCTTCTTTATTTATCGTGTTTTTATCTTTTCCACATGAACCTAAAACTAAAATTAGGAAAAGTATTTGTGGTATATTTGTCTTTTTAAGGAAACTCATTTTCATCATTCTTTAAAAACAAATATATAGAATTCAATATTGATGTTTTGCCTTTTTGGATGAATTGAAAAGGTTGTTTTAACAAAAAATTAAGATTTTGTTTGATTAATTGTTTGCTATTCAGCTTTTAATGGTTTTTAAACATTCTAAAATTTAATTCTACAACAAAACTTTAACTAAATTTGTTATATTTGAAACAAATTGAATTGAAAAAGTTATATTAATAATTATTTTAACCTGATATAAATGAAATTCGGAATTATAAAAGAAAGAAAAAATCCGCCCGACAGACGTGTTGTATTTTCACCAGAGGAACTCGCAAAGCTAAAACAAACCTTCCATGATGCCGTAGTTGAAGTAGAAAGTTCAGATATTAGGATTTTTTCAGACCTTCAATATAAAAGTATGGGCATTACGGTTACAGATGATGTTTCTGATTGTGATGTTTTATTTGGGGTAAAGGAAGTTCCTGTAGAAAATCTTATTGCAGATAAATCTTATTTCTTTTTTTCGCATACTATAAAGAAGCAGCCATACAATCAGAAATTGTTAAAAGCAATTTTAGAAAAAAATATTGATTTGTATGATCATGAAACGATTGTTGATGCTCATGATCGCCGGTTAATTGGTTTTGGCAGATATGCAGGAATGGTCGGTGTTTATAACGGAATTCGTGCTTTTGGTTTAAAATTTGAATTGTTCAAATTGCCAAAAGCAGAAACGCTTTCAGGAAAAGAGGCTTTAATTGCGCATTTGAAACGCATAACAATGCCGGCTTTAAAATTTGTTATTTCAGGGACAGGAAAGGTTGGAAACGGTGCCAAAGAAATTCTGGATGCGATAAAAATAAAAGAAATTATGGTCGATAATTATTTGAATAAAAAATATGCCCAGGCTGTTTACGTACAGTTGGATGTTTTAGAATATAATAAAAGGATCGATGGGGAAGTTTTGGATTTTACAGATTTTGTATCTCATCCGGAAGCTTATGTTTCTGATTTCGAAAAATTTACTAAAGTTACCGATATCTATTTTGCAGGTCATTTTTATGCAAGTGGTGCGCCGGTAATTTTGACAAGAGAAATGTTAAACGCCAGTGATTGTAAATTGAAAGTGGTTGCTGATATTTCGTGCGATGTAAACGGACCAATTGCCTGTACATTGCGTTCCTCGACGATTGCAGAACCTATATATGGTTATTTTCCTTTGGAAGATAAGGAAGTTGATATTTTTCATCCTGCGGCAGTTGTGGTCATGGCGGTTGATAATTTACCATGCGAAATGCCAAAAGATGCCAGTGAAGGTTTTGGGGAACAATTTATGGAACATGTTATTCCTGCTTTTTTCAATGGAGATAAGGATGGAATTCTGCAGAGAGCTAAGATAACAGAGAACGGAAAATTAACGCCGAGATTTAGTTATTTACAGGATTATGTTGATGGGAAGTAAAATAGTTTCAGGTTTCAGGTTTTTATAGTTTAAGGTTGTTTAAACGTTGTGCTTAAGACAACCACACATAAAAAAATCCATTTGTATTTACAAATGGATTTTTTTATATGCTGAAACCTGAAACCTGAAACCTGAAACCTGAAACCTGAAACCTGAAACCTGAAACCTGAAACCTGAAACCTGAAACCTGAAACCTGAAACCTGAAACCTGAAACCTGAAACCTGAAACCTGAAA